>JAJCXP010000284.1 GCA_029263375.1 Acidobacteriota bacterium
ACCTTCGAGAGTGCCTCCTGGTAGTTCGACTCACCGACCACGTCGATGCTGTAGCGACCGTCACCGAGTATCCAGAGTGTGCCGGCCTCGCCGAGCAACCCGCCGCCATCGAGGCTCCTGAGGATCGTCCCGAAGGTCGGACCGCGGGCGCTCATGACAGGGTGCTCAACAGAGCCGGGCGCTACCCGGCGGCCGCCCTCACCATCGCCTCGAGAGTGTGCCGCGGACACACGTTGTCGTGGATGTAGTCGATCATGCTCGTCGCGAGCCCGCGAATACGCTTCTCGATCCGTTCGTCCGTGCAGTTGCCGTGCTCGTCGAAGACGCTCTGGACGCCGGCCACAGAAACCGGAGCGGGGAGGACCAGCGCCCCGACGTGAGAGCAGACCCCCCGCAGCGCCTCGAGCGACTTGATCGCGCCGATCTGACCGGACGCGACGCCCAGCAGCGCCACCGGCTTGCCGCGCAGCACCGAGGGGAACCCCATGTTCTCGATCATCAGCTTGATCACGCTACTGAAACCACCGTGGTACTCGGGCGTCGACAGCACCACTCCGGTGGCGTCCCGGATGATCGTCCTGAGCCGCTCTGCGTCGCCGCTCACGTCTTCGTGCCCGGGGAACGGCAGGGTCAGCTCGCCGGCGTCCACCAGATCGACTGCGACGCCATCCTGGCGCGCCAACTCGTCGGCCACCAACCGCATCGCCAGTCCGGTGAAGTTGCCGGGCCGAACCGTACCGATCAGCGCCGCGATGCGGATCCCCCGTTTGGCTTCATCTTTTCTCATGTCGCGCCCCTCGCTTTGGAAATCGTCGCCGCGTCGCTGTCGAAGACCAGGCTGCCGCAGGTCACGCCACCCTCGGCCTTGGCCAACTCGGACTGCGCCACCGTTCTCACTTCGAAGCCGTGCGCCTCCATGCGCGCCCGCGTGCGATCGAAGCCGGTCGGATAGACCACCGTCTCGCCGATCCGCAGGGCATTGCCGCCGTGTGGCTCGGCCGGGTCGACCGCGATCAGCTCCACACCGTCGAACGCGTCGCGGCTCACCCAATCCTCCTGGATCAGCAACGTGCGCTCGCCGATCGCGGTGACCGCCGATTTCAGGTGCAGGCAGGAGTGAAAGTCGACGTCGCGCACATTGTACGGAAACGACTCGAGCAGATGGATGAGCTGCGCGATCCCGGGCGCGTTGGTGCGGGTCGATCGGCCGACATAGATGTCGTGCCCCACCACCAGCACGTCGCCGCCGTCGAGCAGACCCGGTTCACGAACGAAGAGCAGCTGCCGGAACGGCTCCAGCGCCCTCTGGAGCGCCGGCGTCTCCGGTCGGCGCGACGCGGCGCCCGGTCGGGTGATGATCGCCACCTCGTCGAGGACCACTGCGATGTCCTCTACGAAGACGCAATCCGGCAACTCCGGGGCGCCGGGCAGCGACAGCAGCTGGCAACCGAGCTCGACCAGGCAGGCCTTGTACTCACGGTGCTGTGCGGCCGCCCGTTCGTAGTCGATCTTCTCGCGCGCGAGATGGGTCAGCTCGCAGCTATGGACGTTCTCACTGACCTCGCGAGTGATGGCGATTCTCGGCATCGGCGGCTCGGTCATTCTATGCCCGTTCCGACCGACGAACTCTCGACGATCTCACCTCGACGCCAGGAGTCGTACAGCGCTTCCAGCCGGTCGGCGATGTCGCACTGGGCGGCACGCAGCGAGCTCACCAGCTCTCGTCGCGACAGCACCCGGCTCACCTTGCGCCACACCTGGCGCTGTTCGCGCCGATGCTCACGGATGCGTAGGCCTATCAGTCCGATCAGCGGCACTCCGAGCAGGACGCCGAGTGTGATCACGGGGCCGCCGAGCCACCCCGCGAGGCCGGTCAGGCCGCCGACCCAGAGCGCGTAGACGACGACCCCGATCAGAAAGCGGTAGGTAGATCGGGTCTCGTCCGACGGTCGCGCCAGAGCCGAGACTCGCCCGGTCAGCTCGTACGGCAGCCAGAAGAGGGCGAAGCCGGCTCCGGCCAGGAGCGCCGACAGGGGATCGAGCATCCGGTAGGGCCGATGCGCCCGATCCACCCGCTGGGACCCGCCCAGATCGCGCGGCACGAGCCCCAGGTCGAGCATCCGCCGGCGATGGATCGAGATCTCGGCGGCGAGCTCGGTCGCCGGAGCGGTCGCTCCTCCTTCCGGCGTCGCCTCGCGCTGACGGCGCAGCGCCGCCAGCACGGTCGCGATCTCATTGGTGCGCGCCAACTGTTCGCCGGGATCGTCGTAGGTCTCCCGCTCAGCGGCCCAGATCGCCTCGGTCCACTCGACCAGCGGCGCATCTTCCCAGGAGTCCAGGTTGACTGTCAGCCGGCGTAGTGCGGCGCCGATCCGATCGGTCAGCTCGCGCACCGCGTCGCGATCCTCCGGCCCGCGCTCCGCCACGTCGTTCCACGGCACCGGCTCGCCCAGCAGCGCCAGGGCTTCCGACCGAAATCTATCCTTGCGTCGGAAGACCAGTCCGATCGGAACGATCGGAAAGCTCCGACGCTGCCGCTCATAGGTTCCCAGAGCCATGCGCGCGGCGCCGGTCTTGAGCTCGCTCAACGACGGCTTGCTGTGACTGATCCCCTCGGGGAAGATGCCGACCGCGTCGCCGCTCCCGAGCGCCTCGAAGACCGCTTCGAAGGCGTCCATGTTGCGCGCCGACTGGCCGGGGTCGTCAATCTGCCGATAGACCGGGATGGCGCCCGCGCCGCGCACCAGCCATCCCAGACGCAGGTCCGAGAACAGAGTCGACTTGGCCAGGAAGCGCACCCGGCGACGCGCGGCGGTCACCACCAGAGCCGGATCGAGCAGACCGTTCGGATGGTTGGCGACCAGCAGCACCGAGCCGCTCGCGGGGACCGCCGGGCCGTCGATCTCGAGACGATAGTAGATTCGCGCGGCGGCGGTCGCGACCCACCTGACGGCCGGTTGTAGCCACATGCCGATCCCGGCGTCAGCGGCCGGAGAGCTCGATCCCCTCGCGCTCGTCCACGCGCGCCAGCAGCACCAGCCCGAGCACGAACAGCACCAGGACGATCGCGATTCCCGCGCGCTGCGAGTCGAAGAGCTGGGTCAGGATCCCCAGCATCAGAGGTCCGATGAAGGCGGTCAGCTTGCCCGAGAAGGCGAAGAAGCCGAAGAACTCGTTCTCCTTGTCGTCGGGGACGAAGCGGCCCAGGAGCGATCTGCTCGCCGCCTGATTCGGTCCGACGAAGATGCCCAGCACGATACCCGAGACCCAGAACCAGAAGCGATTCGGGGCCAGCACCGCGAGCAGCGTTGCACCGATCAGGCCGACCAGGGTGATCTGCAGCGTCCGCTTGCCCCCCAGGCGGTCGTCGAGGAAACCGAAACCGACCGCCCCCAGACCGGAGGTGACGTTGAGCACGATGCCGAAGATCAGGATGTCCGCGATCTCGAAGCCGAATGTGCCGGCGGCGTAGATCCCGCCGAACGCGAAGATCGTCACCAGGCCGTCGTTGTAGATCAGCCGGGCGATCAGAAAGCGCACGATCTGCCGGTACTGCCGGATCTCGCGCACGGTCCGGGCGAGCTGCGCGAACGACTCGCGCACGATCTTCGCCCGGTCGACGCCCTCGACCTTGTCATCCTTGACGAACAGGAAGAGCGGCACGCTGAAGAGCGCGAACCAGGCCGCGACCAGGAGGTTGGTCGCCCGGATGTTCTGGCCCTGCTCCTTGACGAACCCGAACCACGGCACCTCCGGTTGAACCATGGTGACCAACGCAACCACCAGGGCCAGCAGCCCACCGGCATATCCCAGCCCCCACCCGTAGCCCGAGATCCGACCGATCTTCTCGGCCGGCGCGATGTCGGGCAGGTAGGCGTTGTAGAAGACCATGCCCATCTCGAAAGCGGTGTTCGCGACCACGAACCAGATGAATGCCTGCAGCACCTGGCCGGCGCCCACGAAGTAGAGCGCCGAGGTGCCGCCGATGCACCCGACCGTGGCGGCGAACAGGAACTCCTTGCGCAGACCGCCCCGGTCCGCGAGCGCGCCCAGCAGCGGCGAGAGCCCGGCCACCAGCAGCGCGGTGATGGTCACGGCGCGCGACCAGATCGCCGTCCCTTCGATCTCGTCGCCGACGATCACCCGCGCGAAGAAAACCGGATAGATGAAGGTCACTACCAGGGTGGTGAACGGCGAGTTGGCGAAGTCGTACAGCGCCCACGACCAGATACTGCGGGTGTCGTACGACCGGCTACGCCCGGGCGCTTGGCTCATCTCCTCGGCCTCCTTCGAGTCGGCCTAGGCTACAGCACGGGCAACGACCTCCTCTGCGATCCCGCCGGTCAGCTTCAAGAGTGTCCGGCCCGATCGCGCTCCGGCCAGTAGGGCAGCTCCGGTTGGTAGCAGGTGCCCTCGAGGTCGCCGACCTTCTCAAGAAAGTACGCCCGCGCGTCCTGGATCGCCTCGTTGTAGACCGACGGCCCGATCTCCTCGAGGATGTAGTCGAGGAAAAGGTTCGCTTTGAGGTCGCCGATCGTCAGCTCGAGCTCGTCGTCGGCGTAGCGTTTGATCGAGATGATCAGTTCCTCGCGCGTTTCCTTCTTCAGTTTCATCTGCCCTCCGGAGGAATCTCTCGCACCACTCGGAATCCCAGACTCGGTCCGTCGTCGACCGGCCGGTGCGTGTAGCGCAGACCGCACCGAGCGCTATCGGGGCCGTAGTACCAACTACCACCCCGGATCACGACCAGATCGGCGCCGCATGCCCCGACCGGATCCTCGACCGGTGCCTCGGGATACGGGCAGTGCTGGTCGGCAGACCATTCCCAGACGTTGCCGTTCATATCGTGAAGACCCCAGGGATTGGCAGGGAACGAGCCGACCCGTGTGGTCGCTGCAGCGAACGGACCGAGCGTTGCGCCGGGGTACGGCGTCCGGCCGTCGAAGTTCGCGAGCTCGGACGAGATCGCATCGCCGAGGCCGAATGCGGTGTCAGTGCCGGCCCGGCAGGAGTACTCCCACTCGGCCTCGGTAGGCAGTCGCAGCCGCTCGCCGGTGGCGGCGGCGAGTCGGCTCAGGAACTCTTCGACCCGCAAACGGCTGACGGTTTCCACCGGACAATCTTCACCGCACTCGGGAAAGCGACTCGGATTGTCGATCATCACTCGCCGCCACTCTCCCTGGGTCACTTCGTAGCGGCCGAGATAGAAGTCGCGCGTGATCGTGACCCGATGCGGCAGTTCCTGGGGTTCGCGCTGGGACTCTTCGAGCGGCGATCCCATCTGGAAGGAACCAGCCCGAACGAGGACGAACTCCATGCCCGTCACCGGCTCGGTCCAGCCTACAAGCGAGTTCGGAGCGGCCTCCTGGGAGCACCCGCTCAGGCTG
The DNA here is from genome assembly GCA_029263375.1 of Acidobacteriota bacterium. GTDB lineage: Bacteria > Acidobacteriota > Thermoanaerobaculia > Multivoradales > JAHEKO01 > JAHEKO01. The sequence continues at coordinate 5,388 of JAJCXP010000284.1, forward strand.
AGCCAGGCTCCGAGAAGGCAGCGCCCGGTGCACCTCCTCATTCGGGCAGGAGTGGCATGAAGGTCCGTAGCAGCACCGCCGCGGCGATCAAGCCGAGCATCATCCAGAGCGCGGTGGGCCGGACGCGCGCCCACGTTCGGCCCACCAGGAAGAGGTGCGCGTAGGCGAGTCCGACGCCGGCCGCGAACAGGTAGAAGACCTCGACTACGTTGGACAGACTCTGCGCGCCGTAGCCGTTGATCGTCAGCATGATCCAGATCATCACCGCCGGCAGCGCCAAGCCGAGCATCAGCGGCGTGTCGTTGCCCCGGCGGCGCGCAAGCTGCCAGGCGGGAAACGAGAGAACGATCGTCAGGGCGACGATCACCAGCATGGCCAGGGTCACGCCGCGGGAACTCCACTCGCCGGAGCGAGGTCCAAGGGTGCAGGACAACACAAGTAGGGAGCTGCAACCATGAAGTCGCTTCGAGAGCCTGTCAACGCAGCCGAGATACCGACCGCCTCCATGGCGGACGTCGCCTTTCTCCTGATCATCTTCTTCATTGTGACACTGACCTTCTCGGCGCAGCGGGGCCTCGATCTGGGGCTACCGGAGCCGCCACCGGCCGACGAGCCGATCGAGATGGTGGAGTCGGTCCTGGTCGAGGTTCAGCGCGGCGGCGGCCTGGTCGTCGACCGCCTGCCGATGCCGCTTGCCGATCTGCTCGCCTACCTCGAGCCGAAGCTTCGTCGCGATCCGAACAAGCCGGTCATCGTGCGCTCGACTCCGGACGCCGGCTACGGTCACGTCGTCGATGTACTCGACGAGCTGCGCCAGGGACACACCCGACTCCGACTCGCCGCCGAGATTCAGATCGCGCTACCTACCGAGCGCGAGATCGCCGAGTACTGGGGAGCCTGAGAAGGTAGACGCGGGGACGGTCAGCCCGTCTTGTTCCACCAATCGCCGTAGCGCTCGCGCATCTTCTGGTTGTGCGCTTCGGACTCACCCCTCCGGATGCTCAGCGTCTGCCAGTCGTCGCCCGCGAAGTGGCGCGCGAGCGACACGATCTGCCCGGTGTGGTAGGCGAGGTGGGTCAGGTTGCGAGTCACCGCGGTCGCCACGCTCTGCGGCTCGCCGCGGATGGTGATCGTCTTGTCGAGATCATCGATCGTCAGGCTCTCCAGGGTCTCGAACGTGATCCGCCAGCCTTCGTTCCACACCGCTCGAATCGAGGCCGGCGTCTCGCCCTCGACGATGAACTCGCCGTCGCGATCGCGATCGCGCTTCTCGCCGTCGCTGGTCAGGAAGTCGCGCCAGCGCGAACGGTGATTGCCGCCGAGGTGCTTCATCTGGGCGGCCAGGCAGAGCGGAATGTCGCCAACGGTCTCGAACAGCTGTTCGTCGGCCACCTGGGCGAGCGATCTCTCGCACTGCTGCTTGCGACTGCGAAACTGGGCGAGCACCTCCTCGAGCCAAGCCTGAGCGTTCATGGGCAAAGCATATCGGCCAGGTCGCGAACTTCCCAATACCGGTGAGCGGTATCAGCGATCGTCATGCCCGGCGCGCGCTCGCGACCTCGCGATCGCACCGACCGTCGGCGGCACGATCAGCCAAGCGCCGGAGATCGGCATCACAACCAGGCAGATCCCGACCAGAGCGAGCAGCGACCAACCGAGCCAGCTCGGCAGCTCGATCGCCAACGCTTCGTTGCGATCGACCAGCGCCCCGAGGATGATCATCAACAGGCCGGTGAAGATGAACCAGAACGGGAACTCACGCTCCGGCTGCCCGTTGATGGTGTTGAAAAGCCCCTCCTGCCAGAGCACCGCCAGCGCGCCGTGCATGAAGATCACACCGAACAGCGAGTGCACGATCCCGACCGCCGCCAACCAGCGACCTATCCAACGTCTCTGTTTCATGCTCCGACCTCCCTCCGGCCGCGGATCACCCCGCGGCGATCCAGATGAGCACGGCGATCGCTCCGAACACCACCCACGACAGGTGCCGGCCACGCGACCCCGTGACTGCGGCTACACAGTGAGTGGCGAAAACCACGGCGATCAACCGCAGAACGAGTCGCGAAACGGGCTCGGTCGCTGTCGGTGCAAGGACCAAGAGAATGGCTGCGAAGCCCCACCAGGCGACGGTCGTCAGGTGCCAGGCGAAGCGCAGCGTCCGCTTGGTGAACCAGTCGCCTCCGAACAGCCGCGGGAGATTGTCGCGCCGGAACAGCCGGATCAGGATGTAGCGCTCGCCGAGATAGGAGTGCGCCAGACCGATGGCGAAGAGCAGGGCGGCGGCGGTCAAAAGCAACGGGTTCATCGACTCGAGAATCCTACGCCAGATGCGCCCGATTCAGGGCGGCGCGCTCGGAGTCCGGATCAGAAACGGCGCTCACCGTCAGAGCGGAGTCGACGTAGCTCGTCGGCAAGCCGTGCTCGACGGCGCCGGCGAGAACCAGATCGAGGTACCAATCGTACGGCTCCAGACGGGAGTCGATCCACGAGGGCCGCGCGACGTAGGTAGCCGCGTCGACGGGACGGTCGCCGATCGTGACGACCACAGTCACCTGCTCGTAGCCCGGGCCCTCAGTAGCGTTCAGGGCGGCCAGCTCCCGTTCGTCGATCTCGAAGGCGACACCGTGGACCGTGTCTCCGGACGACGGCTCGATGGTGCACTTGGCGGAGCCGTCCACGCTGCGCTTCCTGAACCCGACCCGCCAGCCGGGAAGCACAGCCCGACCCAGCGGGCGGGCACTCGCTACCCGCCGCCGGAGACGGGCGGTGCACATGTTGGACCCGTATGCGAAGTAGATCATCGGCGCTCGAGCTCGGGTTCGAGGGGACTCTACCCCGTCGGGTTTCGACCCAGGGCGCCGGGGCAGATCAGTCGAGAACGCGGCCTCGGAAGATGACCAGCTCCGGCTTCTCGGTGCAGCCGACGCTCTCGATCGGATCGCAGCCCAGGATCAGCAGGTCGGCTCGCTTACCCGGCTCGACCGACCCGACCTCGGCCTCCAGACCCAGGAGCCTGGCGCCGCCCATGGTCGCCGCGTAGAGCGCGGCCCGAGCGCCCAGGCCCGCCTCGGCCATCGCCGCGAGCTCGTCGTGGATCACGGACGCCGGCTCGTCCGTGCCGGCGTCGGAGTCCGTTCCGATCGCCAGCGGAGCGCCGAGCTCGTTCAACAATCCAACTACCCGGCGTCGGTTGCGCTCCCCCTGCCGCCGCAGCCTTGGATCCGCCCACGCCTCCTTGGCGACCGGCGCCGGCAGTCGGTGATCGAACCAGATCAGGGTCGGCACATTCCAGATGCCGGCGTTCACGGTCGCCCGAGCGGCTCTCGAGAGGGCCTCGTCGTCGATCTCGCCGGCTCCGAAGATCGAACGCAGATCCCGCTCGTCGAGCTCTCGCGCCGCTTCCGTGAGACTGCTCCCGACATACTCGGTCAGATGCTCGATCGAGCGCATTCCCGACACCAGCGCGTCCTCGAGGCCCACCGCAACGGGAACATGGCCGCCGACCGGCATCCGCAGCCGCCGAGCCTCCGCCATCACACCTCCGAACGCTTCTCGACCGAGAAACGAGTAGACCTTGATCCAGTCATAGCCGTCGGCGTGGAAGCGCGCCACGGCGGCTCTGCCCTCGGCGTCGGTCTCCGGCGTCGCGTAGCCGTCGCGCGGCGAGCTGAAGTTGCCCAGGGTCGGGGCGGCCACGCGCAGGGTCGGCCCGACCAGCTCACCGGCCTCGATGCGATCCCGCCACTCGAGCAGGAAAGGGCGTCCGTTCATCTCGCGGGCGGTGGTGATTCCGGCCCGCAGGTATTCGACGAGCGCCGAGGGCTGAGCGTCCCGGAGGTGGATGTGGGCGTCGATCAGTCCGGGCATGAGGACCCGACCGCGCCCTTCGATCACTCTCGCGGTCGCCGGAATCTCGACCCGCTCGCGAGCGCCGATCGACTCGATGCGCTCGCCAGCGACCAGCACCGTCTGATCCTCGAGCAGCGGCGGCTCGCTCATGGTCAGCACCCGCACGCCGACCAACGCGAGCCTCGGCTCCCGGGTCACGGGAGTCTCGAGGGCGGCCGCCACGACGCCGGCGAGCGTCGCAATCAGACTCAGAGTGAGCACCAGGGGATGCGTTCTCAAGTACCTTTAGGACGCTCGAGCGGCACTGCGGTTGGCACTAGCGAACGATAAAATTGAGCGACAGTCGGTACCAGACGCCTCACTCGAACCGGTACTGCACGAACTCCGGCTCGCCCTCGAGCGCTACGCTGTTCAGAAACTCCCAGCACTGCTCGTTGATGCTCGGGGCGCGACCGTAGTAGTCGTGGGTGTGTCCGGGAATGACACTCAGATCGATCGGGAAGCCGCGCTCCTCGAGCGCATCGTGAGTCGCCTGGACCGCCTCCACCGGGAAGAACCGGTCGTTCGTCCCCACGACGATCTTGATCGGGATCTTGCGCCTCGCCTCGTCGGCCATCGGGTACGACTCCGGGTGCAGGCGGCCAGCATGGACCGCCGCTGCGGCGAAGTAGGTAGATTCGGCTACCGCCATCTGGAGCGAGAACGAGGCGCCACCGGAGTGCCCGAAGAGGTAGACCCGGCGCGGATCGATCGACACTTCCGCTCGAACCCGTTCGACGATGTCGCGCAGCAGGTCGGGACCGTCGGCGGGCGCTATCCAAACCCTCGGATCGAGCGACTCCGGCGCCGCCACGACGACCCCCTCGCGCGCGGCGAGCTGCTGCCACCTCTCCATCAGCGACATGCCGTCGCGTCCCGAGCCGTGCAGGAGCACGAGGAGCGGCCGTGGACCGGAGCCCACCGCCGTCTCCGGAACCAGGAGCCAGTAGGTCCGCTCGCGATCCCGGTATTGGATCGAGCGCTTCTCGGGATCCGCCGCGCGCGCCGCCGAGGCGCCCATCAGCGCCAGCAACACCAACGTGATCCCAAGAATCTGCCGACCCGTCATGCCGTTGCCCACATCGTGAGACGCCACTGTAGGCTCAGTCTGCGCCGGCGCCAAGCGGCGAGATGCGACTACTTCCTCTTGACATAGAGATCCGTGATCGTCCCCTCGAACACCTCACTGGCGAACGCCACCGTTTCGGAGATCGTCGGATGCGGGTGGACGGTCAGGCCGATGTCGGCGGCCTCGCAGTCCATCTCTATCGCCAGCGCGATCTCGGAGATCAGGTCGCCGGCGCCGGGGCCGACGATGCCGCCTCCGAGCAGTCGTTTGGTCGCAGGATCGAACAGAAGCTTGGTGCTGCCTTCGGTGCGCCCCATGCCCTGCGCACGGCCGCTGGCCGCCCACGGAAACGCGCCGACCCCGTACTCGACGCCGTCGGTCTGGGCGGCGGTCTCGGTGAGTCCGACCCAGGCGATCTCCGGATCGGTGTAGGCGACCGACGGGATCACCCGGGCGTCGAAGTGACTGTTCTCGCCGGCGATCGCCTCGGCGGCGACCTTGCCTTCGTGGCTCGCCTTGTGGGCGAGCATCGGACCGGGCACCAGATCGCCGATCGCGAAGATGTGCGGCACGTTGGTGCGCAGTTGGGTGTCGACCACGATCCGACCGCGCTCGTCGAGCTTGACGCCGGTGGCTTCGAGCCCGATCCCATCCGAGTTCGGGCGGCGGCCGACCGACACCAGCGCACGGTCGAACTCCTCCGACTCCGGAGCGCGCTTGCCTTCGAAGAAGGCGGTCAGCTTGCCCTGGTCGCTCTCGATCTTCAGCACCTTGGTCGAGACGTGGATCTTGGCGCCGTAGCGGCGCTTGAGCCGGCGCTCGAGTGGCTTCACGAGATCGCGATCACAACCGGGGATCAAGCCGTCGAGCAGCTCGACGACCGTGATCTTCGAGCCCAGGGCACCGTACACGGTCGCCATCTCGAGCCCGATGATGCCGCCGCCGACGATCAGCAGGCGCTCGGGAACGTCCGGCAGGGTCAGAGCGTCGGTCGAGTCCATCACCAGCGGGTCGGCCAGGGGGAGATTCGGGATCTCCACCACGCGCGAGCCGGTGGCGATGATCGCGTGCTCGAACGAGATCGTCCGGCTGCCCTCGTCGCCGACAACCTCGAGGGTGTTGGCACCCGTGAAGGTGCCGGTGCCGGTGACCACCTCGACCTGGCGTTGCTTGGCCATGCCGGCGATCCCGGAGGTCAGCCGACCGACGACCTCGTCCTTCCAGCCACGCAGGCGATCCAGATCCAGCTCCGGCTTGCCGAACGTGACGCCGTGATCGCCGAGATCAGCCGCCTCTTCGATCACGCGAGCGACGTGCAGATAGGCCTTCGAGGGGATGCAGCCGACGTTCAGGCAGACGCCGCCGAGACTCGGGTAGCGTTCGACGAGGATCACCTTCTTGCCGAGGTCGGCCGCCCGGAAGGCCGCAGAATAGCCGCCGGGGCCGGAGCCGAGAACCAGGACCTCGGCCTGGAGGTCGGCTTCGGCTGAGGAGTCGGGGCCGGCCGGAGCCTCCGGTGCGGTCCCGGCGTCCGCTCCGTCCGAGTCATCCTCCACACTCTCGGACGAATCGGCGGCCGCGTCGCTCTCTGAGCTCTTCGGCTCGTCGCCGGCCGGCGCGGGTTTCGACTCCTTCGCCGCCGCCTTGTCGGAGCCCTTCTCCTTGGAGTCCTTCTCGTCCTCGGTCTCGGCCTCCTCGGCCGCGTCATCCGCGTCATCCGCTTCGACCGCGATGATCGCAATCACGTCGCCCTCGCCCACCTTGTCGCCGACTTTGACGATGACCTTCTCGACCACCCCGGCGTGCGTGGTCGGCACGTCCATCGACGCCTTGTCGCTTTCCAACGTGACCAGACCGTCGTCGACCTTGACGCTCTCACCCGGCGCAGCCAGCACCTCGACGACGTCGACCTTCTCGTCGGTGCCGATGTCGGGGATCTTGATCTCGACCGTGCTCATTCGATCTCACTCACAGGGCCAGCCTCCGGATATCCGAGAGCAGCGTCGCCAGGTAGGTGGTGAAGCGCACCGCGGTCGCGCCGTCGACCACGCGATGATCGTAGGAGAGCGACAGCGGCAGGATGAGGCGCGGCACGAACTCGCTCCCCTGCCAGACCGGCGTCATCTTCGCCCGCGCCACGCCGAGGATCGCGACCTCCGGGGCGTTGATGATCGGCGAGAAGTAGGAGCCGCCGATCGAGCCCAGGCTCGAGATCGTGAACGACGCGCCCTGGATCTGATCTGGCTTCAGCTTGCCGTCGCGCGCCGCGGCGCTAATCTCACCGAGCTCGGTGGCGATCGCCAGAATCCCCTTGCGATCGACGTCCTTGATCACCGGCACCACCAGGCCGCCGGTCGTGTCGACGGCGAAGCCGAGGTGGTAGTAGCGCTTGAGCACCAGGTGGGTGTGCTCGGGGTCGAGCGAGGAGTTGAGGGTCGGGAACTCCTGAAGCGCCGCCACCACCGCCTTCATGATGAAGGCCAGCGGCGTCAGACTGATGCCCTGCGCCTTGGCCGACTCCTTCTGCTGTTTGCGGAACGCCTCGAGATCGGTGATGTCCGCGTCGTCATTCTGGGTGACGTGCGGCAGGTTCACCCAGCTCGCGTGCAGCCTGGGGCCGGCGATCTTCTGGATCCGGGACAGCTCGATCCGCTCGGTCTCGCCGAAGCGGGAGAAGTCGACCACCGGAACCTCGGGCAGGCCGGCGCCGGCGGCCGCGGGCTCGGCCAGCGATCGCTTGACGAACGCCTGGACATCCTCCTTGATAATGCGCGACTTGCGACCGCTGCCTCGCACCTTGGTCAGGTCGACGCCGAGCTCACGCGCAAAGCGCCTCACGGAGGGGCTGGCGTAGGCCTTGGTGAAGGCCTGAGGATCGATCGCCGGGTCGGCCCTCGGCGCGGGAGCGGCGGCAGCCCGCGGTGCGGAAGGCGCGCTGCCTGGCGCCTCCGGAGCGGACGGACTTGCCTCATTCTGGTCCGAGTCGGACGCCTGGCCAGCATCCTTCGCGGCGCTGGCATCAGCCTCGTCAGCGGACTCAGCGGCGTCGGACTCGGCAATATCTGACTCCGGCGGCGGCGATGCGGCTTCCGCCTTCTCCTCCACCTTCTCCTCCACCTCGAGCGTCAGGATCAGAGCTCCCTGCGCGACTTTGTCGCCCGCCTTCACCTTGACGTCGTGAACCTTGCCCGGGAACGGCGCCGGCACGTCCATCGTCGCCTTGTCGCTCTCGAGCGTGATCAGCGAGTCCTCCTTGGCCACCGCGTCGCCGCTCGCGACCAGCACCTCGATGACGTCGACCTCGCCGAAGTCGCCGATGTCCGGAACCAGTACCTCTTTGACAGCGCCCATGGCTAGCTCTCCTCAGACCGTCCAGGGGTCGGGTCGATTGACGTCGACCTCGTACTTGCCGATCGCCTCCGCGACTTTCTCGGCCGGGATGGCGCCCTCGTCGGCCAGCGCCCACAGCGCCGCGATCACCACGTGGTGGCGGTCGGTCTCGAAGAAGGAGCGCAGTTTCTCGCGGGTGTCACTGCGGCCGAAGCCGTCGGTGCCCAGGGTCACGAACCGGCCCGGCACCCAGGGCCGAATCTGGTCCGGAAAGGAGCGCATGTAGTCGGTCGAGGCGACCACCGGACCGGTGCGGCCCTCCAGGCAGCTCTCGACGTAGCTCTTGCGCGCCGGCTCGTTCGGGTGGAGCCGATTCCAGCGCTCGGTCGAGAGCCCGTCGCGACGCAGCTCGTTGAAGCTGGGCGCGCTCCAGATGTCCGAAACGACGCCGAAGTCGTCGCGCAGCAGATCGGCGGCGGCGACCACCTCGCGCAAGATCGAGCCGCTGCCCATGAGTTGCACCCGCGGCCCGTCGCCGTCGCCCTCGTGCAGCAGGTACATCCCCTTGCGGATACCCTCCTCGACTCCGGCCGGCATCGGCGGGTGCGAGTAGTTCTCGTTGAAAACGGTGATGTAGTAGAAGACGCCCTCGTCCTCGGCGTACATCCGGCGCAGCCCGTCCTGCATGACGACCGCCAGCTCGTACGAGTAGGTCGGGTCGTAGGCGACGCAGGTGGGCACGGTCGAGGCGTGCAGCGGACTGTGCCCGTCCTGATGCTGGAGCCCCTCGCCGTTAAGGGTCGTGCGGCCGGCGGTGGCGCCCACCAGAAAGCCGCGCGCCTGCATGTCGGCGGCCGCCCAGATGAAGTCACCGATCCGCTGGAAGCCGAACATCGAGTAGAGGATGAAGAACGGGATCATGGGGATGCCGTGGTTTGAGTAGCTCATGCCGGCGGCGATCCACGACGAGAAGCCGCCCGCTTCCGAGATCCCCTCTTGAAGAATCTGGCCCTTCTTGTCCTCGCGGTAGTAGGCGAGCTGGTCGGCGTCCTCGGGCTCGTAGAGCTGGCCGAAGGGGGCGTAGATCCCGAATTGCCGGAACATCCCTTCCATGCCGAAGGTGCGCGCCTCGTCAGCGACGATCGGCACGATGTGCTCCTTGAGCTTCTTGTCGCGGGTGAGCGCCATCAGCAGCCGCACGAACGCCATGGTGGTCGAGAGTTCACGGTCGCCGCTGCCCTCGAGGATCGAGCTGAAGATCGACAGCTCCGGCGTCACCAGCGGCTCGGCCGAAACCCGCCGGCTCGGCAGATAGCCGCCGAGGCTCTCGCGCCGTTCGCGCAGGTAGCGCATCGGGGCACTGTCCTCTTCCGGCTTGTAGAAGGGCAGCTCGTCGACCTGCTCTTCGGAGATCGGAATATTGAAGCGGTCGCGGAACTGAACCAGTGACTCCTCGCCCATCTTCTTCTGCTGGTGAGTGATGTTCTGGCCTTCGCCCGCCTCGCCCATGCCGTAGCCCTTGACCGTCTTGGCCAGGATGACGGTCGGCTGGCCGGTGTGCTTGACCGCGGCGGCGTACGCCGCATAGACCTTCTGCGGATCGTGGCCGCCGCGCTTGAGACGGTAGAGATCATCGTCCGAGAGGTCGGCAACCAGCTCCTTGAGCTCCGGGTACTTGCCGAAGAAGTGTTCACGCACGAAGGCACCGCCGCGCGTGGCGTACGCTTGGTAGTCGCCGTCGACCGCTTCCTCCATGCGCTGGTGCAGGAGGCCGGTGCGGTCCTTCTTCAGCAGCGGATCCCAGTTGCCGCCCCAAATCACCTTGATGACGTTCCAACCCGCGCCGCGGAAGACCGCCTCGAGCTCCTGGATGATCTTGCCGTTGCCGCGCACCGGCCCGTCGAGCCGTTGCAGGTTGCAGTTGACGACGAAGATGAGGTTGTCGAGCTTCTCTCGGCTGCCGAGCGAGATCGCGCCCAGTGACTCGGGCTCGTCCATCTCACCATCGCCGAGAAACGCCCAGATCTTGCGATCCTTGGCCTCGATGATGCCGCGATTGTCGAGATACTTCATGAACCGCGCCTGGTAGATCGCCATCAAGGACGACAGACCCATCGAGACGGTCGCGAACTGCCAGTAGTCACGCATCAGATGCGGATGCGGGTAAGACGAGAGCCCTTTGCCGTCCACCTCGCGCCGGAAGTTCAACAACTGCTCCTCGGTCAACCGGCCCTCGAGGAAGCTGCGCGCGTAGACGCCGGGCGAGCTGTGGCCCTGCATGAAAACCAGGTCGCCGCCGTGCTCCGCGGTCGGCGCGCGGAAAAAGTGGTTGAAGCCGATCTCCATCAGGCTGGCCTGCGACTGGTAGGTCGCGATGTGACCGCCGAGGTTGCCGGCGCTGCGATTCGCACGCACCACCATCGCCATCGCGTTCCAACGAATGATGCTCTTGATCCGGCGCTCGAGCGACGGATCCCCGGGGCGCTGCTCCTCGAGATGAGGCGGGATCGTGTTCACGTACGCGGTGGTCGCGTTGTAGGGCAGGTAGGCGCCCGAACGACGCGCCTTCTCGACCAGAGCGGTGATCAGAAAGTGAGCCCGCTCCGGGCCGTCGCGCTCGATGACCTCCTCGAGCGCCTCTTTCCACTCACGGGTCTCATCGGAATCGATGTCCTCTCGGAAGAGGTCGACATTCGGTTTCATCATTGTCTCCTACGGCCGCTCGGGCAGGTACGCGGGGCTTTGGAAGGTTGATTCTAAAGGGAAAACGATGATTGCCCAAACTCGTAATCGAGCGAGCGTTCGCTTTTTAATATCGAACGGCCCACTCCACGTCCAGCGGAGTGCTTCGTTCTCGAGTGCACTAGCTCTAGCCGCTGGCAGCGGCGGCGATGTCGGTGAGCGGGATCCAGCCGGCACGTATCCGGGAGGTCGACGCTTCGTCGACCTCGACCCAGGTGGCGAACAGCGAGGCACCTACTCGGGCCAGGCGGGGGAAGCCGCTGGAGCGCGACATCGTGGTTTCGCCGACTCGGCGGACCTCTCCGAGGTCGCCCTCGCGATCGATCGTGCGCAGGTTGACCGAGGCTCGCTGGCCGTCGCGGGCGAACCAGGTCACGACCCCTACTCCCTCGCCCGCCATGGCGGCGTGGACCCGTCCCAGCGGTTGGGAATCGTCGATGATCACTTGCTTGCCGAAGGTCGCGCCGCCGTCGGTCGAGACCGCCGCGAGCACTTTCGCCCGATCTTCGGAGGCGGTGAACCAGGCGACGGTCACCAGGCCCGAGTCGGCGGCCACCGCCGGGCCGTTCACCGGGCAGCCCTCGATGAGCCAGTCGTCCACCGCGACGGCCGCCGGCTCCGACCACGCCCCGTCGACCGCGCGGACCGAGTAGATGTCCCGGATCTCCTCATCGCTCCGATCGCGGTAGACCACGAGGGGGCCGTCCGGGGTCGGCGTGGCGTCGGTCGAGCAACACTCACAGACCCTGCTGTCCAGCAGCTCGACCGTTCCGACCGGGGCTCCGTCGGAGCCACCGACGCGCGCGGTGCGCAGGGTCATCGGGTCGTCGTGCGCCATCTCGCGGCCATCGAGCCAAAATGCCCGCAGCGCGTCCCCGTCGGGGACCCAGGCCACGAAGCCGTGCTCGGTGTGGGTCGGGTCGTCGTTGAGCTTGCCGATCGGCTGCCAGGACGCCCCGTCATCGGTGGATCGGGCGAGGAAGATCGAGTAGGCGAAGGTCTCGGGTGCGGTCTTGCCCAGCCAATGGGCGTAGAGGGTCCCGTCCGCCGCGCGGGCGACGCTCGGAAAGTCCGCCCAGTTGGCGAACAGCTCCTTGCTCTCGACGATCGTCACCGGCGACGACCAGGTGTCGCCGGTGAGCTTCGAGAAGCGCACGCGATGGCCGTCCGAGCGCTCGGCGCCGAGCGGCTCCAGCCAGGTCATGAGCAGGCCGCTGCCGTCGACCCAGACGTCGGGCGAGAACGCTCCTTCGGCGGCCGGGGGATCGATCGACCGCAGCTCGGCCGCTACCGGCCCGGAGCTCTCAGGCTCTGCCTCTTCGACGTTCGGCTGCGAACATCCTACGAGGGCGGCGACCGCCAGTGCGATCGCCGCGCCCAGTCGGACCGTTCGGGTTGTCCCGGTCAGCTGGCCGAGGCGATCACGCCACATGCGATGCGGCCGCCCGCGGCGCCGGTCGGCTGCGACTCGAGGTCGTCCGCGCCCTCGTGCAGGATCACCGCGCGACCGCCGATCGAGGTCGGCTGGCCGGCAGCCAGCGTGATCAGATCGCTGGTCAGCGAGAGCGAGCCCATGCCGTCCTCGTTGATCTCGATGTTGCCCAGGTCACCCGAATGCCTCTCGGCATCCATCGGGCCGCCGTGCGGCACGCCCGCCGGGTTGAAGTGACCGCCCGAGGAGGTGAAGTCCGCGGCGCTGCAGTCGCCGACCTCGTGAATGTGGAGCCCGTGGCTGCCCGGAGGGCCACCCAGGATCGAAGCGACCACCGTCACCGGGCCGCCCTCGGAGGGCTGGTCGAAAGTGACCCGACCGCTCACGGTTCCGCCCTCACCGGCCTGGAGATTCGCCACCGCGGAAACCATCGGTGGAGCCAGATCAGGCGCCGGTGCCGACGCCGCGTCAGGTGCGGGCGCTGCCGCCTCCTGCCCGCCGCAGCCGACCAGGGCCGATGTTCCGAGAATCAAGACAAGTCCGAGTCCGAGATGACGCATTACATTCCTCCTGGGTGATACTGAATCTTCGCGAAACATGGAGTCTACACCCGCGGTCCTTGGCGGCGCTTTGCTACTATCGACCGCCGCTCAGCGCTAGCCTGACGTCACTTCAAATCGAGTCCATCGGGGGAAGTTCATGCGCAAACCCTATTCGATATTCGCTCTCGCGCTGTTCGTTGTTGCGGGTGCGCTCCAGGCCCAACCGCCGACCCCCGAGGAGTTCCTGGGGCACCGGGTGGGCGCCGACTTCAAGCTGGCGCCCTACGCCAAGGTGCTGGAGTATCTGCGCATCGTCGCCGAGACCTCGGACCGGGTCTCGATCGAGCCCGCCGGTACGTCGACGCTCGGTAACGAAATGGTCACAGTGGTGCTCACCTCGCCGACCAACCAGCAGAACCTGGATCGCTACCGGGAGATCTCGAGGCTGCTGGCGAACCCGGACCGTTTGACCGACGGCGAAGCGCGCGACTTGTTCGACGAGGGGAAGGTGATCGCCCTGGTGACCTGCACCATCCACTCGACCGAGGTCGGCGCGACCCAGATGGCGATGGAGTTCGTGCACGAGTTCGCGACCACCCAGGACGAGGAGCGCCTCGCCTGGATGGAGGACGTCATCCTGCTGCTGATGCCGTCGATCAACCCCGACGGCCAGGTGATGGTGGTCGACTGGTACAACCAGCAGCTCGGCACCGACTACGAGGGCGGCCCGATGCCGTGGCTCTACCAGCACTACGTTGGCCACGACAACAACCGTGACTTCTACATGCTGACGCAGAAGGAGACCCAGGTCGTCAACGAGCTGCTCTACCACCGCTGGTATCCGCAGGTGTTCGTCGACGAACACCAGATGGGGTCGACCGGCGCGCGCATGTTCGTGCCACCCCAGACCGATCCGCTGGCGCCCGAAGTGCATTCGCTGATCTTTCGGCAGGCCGATCTGATCGGCACGATCATGTCGTATCGGCTCGAAGAGGCCGGCAAGACCGGCGTCGGCCACAACATGATCTTCGACAGCTACTGGCCGGGCGGCACCCGCAACACGGCGTGGTGGAAGAACGTCACCGGCCTGCTGACCGAAGTCGCCAGCGCGCGCCAGGCAACGCCGATCTACATCGACCCGGGCGAGCTGCGCGGCGGCCGCAAGGGGCTGCCCGAGTACAAGCGGCGCGCCAACTTCCCCACCCCCTGGGAGGGCGGCTGGTGGCGACTGCGCGACATCGTCGAGTACGAGCTGATCGCCACCTGGGCGCTGGTCGAGTCGTCGTCGCTCTATCGCGACGAGCTGGTACGCAACTTCTACCGTATGGGCAGCGAAGCGGTCGCGGCCGGGCGGAAGGAATCGCCCGCGGCGTGGATCGTGTCGCCCGATCAGCACGATCCGGTCGCCGCCGCCAAGCTGGTCGACCTGTTGCTACGCCACGGCGTGCGGGTGGTCGCCACCGACTCCGAGGTCACCATCGGCCGCAAGAGCTACCCGGCCGGGACCCAAATCGTTCCGGCTGCCCAGCCCTACCGGGCGTTCCTGCTGACCATGCTGCGGCCGCAGCGCTACCCGGAGGTACGGCCCTACGTGGACGGGCCGATCATCCCGCCGTACGACGTCACCGCGTGGTCGCTTCCGATCCTGATGGGGGTCGAGGTCGAGGAGACCGATCTCGCTCTGCCTTTGGAGGTGTCGAGGATCGAGCAGGCGCTCTGGCCGGGCGGGGTGTCTCAGAAAGGGGAGAGCCCTCCCCTTTCTACCCTTCCATCTGAGGCCGCTGCTCCGGCTGGGTATCTGATCTCTCATGGCGCCGACACGGCGTTCACGGCGATGAACCGGCTGCTCGCCGACGGCCTGGCGATCTACTGGCTGACCGGCAGGGTGGAGGGCGGCGAGATCGGCGACATCTGGGTTCCGGCTGCCGGGCTCGAGGCCGATGCCATCGCGACCCTCGCCGAGGAGCTCCATCTGCCGGTGCTGGCCCTGGCCGAGGAGCCCGAGGTCGAGCGGATCGAGGTCAGCGCCGCCCGCGTCGGCCTGTTCAAGCCGTGGGTCGCGAACATGGACGAAGGGTGGACGCGCTTCCTTCTCGAGAGCTACGAGTTTCCACATCGCAATCTGGACAACACCGAGGTCCACCTGGGCTCGTTCGCCAAGGACGTCGACGTGCTCCTGTTCCCGGACGTCGACAAGGAGATCATCCAGAATGGCGAGCCGGGCCCGGAGCAGCGCGCGTTCTTCAGCCCGCTGCCGCCCCAGTACTCGGGCGGTGTCGGACTCGAGGGCGGCGAGGCGATCCGGAAGTGGGTCCGCGAGGGCGGCACCGTGGTCGCGCTCGACAACTCGACCGCCTACCTGATCGATCTGTTCGATCTGCCAGTGCGCAACGTGCTCGACGGCATCGACCGCGAGACCTTCGACTGTCCGGGCTCGATGCTGCGGCTGCTGATCGACACCGAACACCCGCTGGGCTACGGACTCAGGCGCGAGGACGCAGGCTACTTCGCGACCTCGCCGGCGTTCATGACCGCCGTGCCCGACGCCCGCCTCGATCGCCGGGTGATCGCCCGCTACCCCGACCACCGCGACGACATCCTGGTGAGCGGCTACCTCAAGGGCGGCGAGCTGCTCGAGCGGCGCGCCGCGGTGGTCGAGTACGAAGTCGGCGAGGGCAGGGTGATCCTGATCGGTTTCCGGGCGCAGCATCGCGCGCAGCCGCACCGGACGTTCAAGCTGCTGTTCAACGCGCTGTATGGGCTGGCGGAGCCGGCGTCCTAGCGTCGCCAGCGTCGATCAACTCGGTCAACCGGCGCTCCAGCGCGGCCAAGCGCGTGCGCAAGGCATTGATCTCGGCTGCGTGCGCCTCGGCGAGCGCGGCGATCCGAGCGTCCTCGGCGGCCTTCAGCCCCTGGATCGCGAGTAGCGCGACGCCGCCGCTGTCGACGGTGGAGATACCCCGACTGTCGACTCCGAGCTCGAACGCCGCGTAGAAGTCCTCCGATGTCGGCCCGACATGCCGGGAGCCGGTCGGATCGGAGCGGTAGGACCAGCGCGAGATCGGGAGCGCCAGGACCTTCTCGAGAACCTCGGCCGCGTCGACCGGTTCGAAGTCGGACTTGCGCTCGCGGCTCGAGAGCTGAACGAGGGCGGCGTTGATGCTGACTCCGGTGCTGTCGATCAAGATCGAATCGGTGGGCGCCCCGCGGCGAATACGAAGCGGCGCCGGGGAGTTGATATCGCCTCCCTCCACCACCCGGAACCCCTGGAGCCCCGTAGCGCAGGAATCGGTACAGGCCGCAAGCGTCCAGGTATCTCCCGTGAGCAGCGACAGAGCGAGCGCGGTCGAGCCGGAAGCGTTCGGATCGAGGATCTCCAGATCGGCGACCGGGGCGCTGGTGCCGAAACCGATCTTGCCCGAGCTGTCCATGTAGAACGTCCCTTCGGGCGAGTCGTTCTCGAGCACGAAGACCTCGACAGATCCCGTGCTGTGGGAGATCTCGAAGTTGCCGGCGGTGGACTCCATGTACCAGACCTCGCCGTCGGTGTCCGAGAGGATGAAATCGGGATCGTTGTTCTCGACCGCGACGTCGAGCACGAAGACATCCGCCGAGGCCACTGACGCGCAAACGCAAGTCAGCAGGATCGAGAGCGACACTCGAAGCGCAAGCCTCATCGCTCCACCCGTCCGTCGGAGTCGGATCCAACCGTGATCGGTGGCGGAACGATCGCGCCGCCGACGATCCGGAAGCGTGCCCTCTCGATCCGCGGCCGTCGAGCGGGCGGAGCGAAGACCACGCCCGAGGTCTCTTCGGCGTTCGAAGGCGCCAGGATCTCCCGGAGCTCGAACCTGTAGCCTCCGTCCGGAAGTGTCGAGCCGTCCTCGCCGATCGGCCGGAACGAGAGGGCTCCCGCTCCCCGTTCACGGTGGGCGTAGACCGAGCCGGTGACGGTCAGGAGAAACTCGCCACCGGTCTGGGCGACGAAGCCGATCTGATCCGAGCTCCAGGAGACGCTCGCGAAGCTCGGACCGGTGTCGCCGGCGGTCAGCGCGGACGATCCCGTGAGGACGAGACCCAGGCAGGCCGCTCGAAGCCAGTGGCGTCGCCGGGTCGTAGGGTGAGTTCGAAATGCTCGTCTCATGTCTGCTCCCTCACCCTCTGAAGCGTAGGATCGGAGCCGAACCGGCAGCCAGACGGCGGGATCGCCCTTGCCGACCGAACCCGAGGCCGACCGACTGCGTTCAACGGAGAGATGCCTTCGAATCGCGCTCAGGGTCCCGTCGTCTTCGTGGCCGTGACGTTTGCCTGGAGCTGGCTGTTCTGGCTCCTCATGCTGCCGTCCTACCGCGAGTCCGGGCTCGAAGCGCCGCCCTGGATCCTGGGGCTGCTGCTGCTCGGCGCCTACGGACCGACGCTGATGGCGATCACGCTCTCGTCGCGGCAACCTGGCGGCGCTCGGGCCCTGCTGCGACGATTCGCGATCTGGCGCGTGGGCGCACGCTGGTACGCCGTCGCGATCTTCCTACCGGCGCTCGTCACGCTGGGCGGCGCGTTGCTGTTCGCCGCGCGCGGCAGCACGATCGGCGGGCTCGACCTGAGCCGAGCTCACATCATCCCGCTCGCCCTGCTGGTCGGCTCGCTCTTCGGGCCGCTCGCCGAGGAGCTCGGCTGGCGCGGCTATCTACTGCCACGCCTGCTCGAGCGCCACGGCCCACTGACCGCGAGCCTGATCGTCGGAGCGGTCTGGACCGCCTGGCACACGCCGCTCTTCTTCGCGCCCGCCGGCACGTCGATCAGTGGCGAGCCGGTGACGATCTCGGCGGTCGCGTTCTACCTGGCGTTCCTGACCGGCTACTCGATCTTCTACACCTGGATCCACATCCATACGGGTGGCAGCGTGCTACTCGCCTTCCTGCTGCATCTCACCTTCAACGCGGAGCTTCTCAACCGGCTGATTCCTGGGTTGTGGGACGTCAGCTCCGCCGTCGAGCGCTGGAGCTTGATTCCGCTCTGGCTCCTCGCGGGGCTCGTGATCTGGCGCGGCTTCCCAAAATCTCAGCGGGCGCTGCCGACCACTCGCTGACGGACGGTGTCGCCGGGCGAGACGAGGAGTCCCGCGCTCTCGAGGGCGGTCTCCCGACCCAGCCGGGAGACCGCCAACTCAGGAACGGTCAGGCCGTGCGTGCTACCGAGTCGCGGTCGATTCGCCACCAGCCGGCGTCGCGGTCAGAACCCGCTGCAGAAAGGCCAGCTTGTCAGCCCACACCTCGACCGTCTTCTCCGGAGACGAGCCGAACGTGTGCCCTGTGTCCCACATCATGCGCAGTAGCGCCGCTCAGCTACAGGTCGCCTCCTGCTGCATCCGAGCAACGAACTTGTAGCCATGCTGCGGCGGTGTGATGTCGTCCTTTTCGCCCACGGTGACGATAAAGGGCGGATAGCAGGTCTCCGACGAGACGTTGTGGTAGGGCGAGTAGCTGCGCAGGACCGTGAACTCCATCGAGTTCTCCACCGATCCGAAGCCTCGCGTCCAGCCCTTGAACGGCGTGTAGCGCTCATAGCGGAGCAGGTCCAGCGACGGGATCCCGATAACACCGGCGCCGTAGAGATCGGGACGTTGCTGCACCGCGGCGGCCGCCAGCGCGCCGCTCGCGCTCCAGCCATTGGCCGCGATCCTGCCCTTCGACGTGTAGCGCTGCTCGACCAGCCACTCGGCCGCGGCGATGTAGTCGTCGATCGCAGTCTGCCGGTTGACGCCGGTCCCCGCCTCTTCCCATGCATCGCCGTACTCGCCGCCGCCTCTGATGCCGGGCATCGCGTAGACGCCGCCCCGGTCCATCCAGGTGAGCATCTGGGGCTGATACCAGGGCACGGCCACCCAGCCTCCGAGGCCGTAGCCATAGATGAAGAGCGGCGCCGAACCGTCGAGCTCGAGATCGCGGCGGTGGGCGATGAAGAGCGGCACCTCGGTGCCGTCCTCGCTCGGATAGTGGACCTGCCGCGTCACATAGTCGGAGCGGTCGATCGGCGTCTCCGGGGCGAAGAAGGGCTGCGCTCGGCCGGTCGCGAAGTCGAGGCGGTAGACCGTCTGCGGCTCAAGGAGACCGCTGAACGAGTACCAGACCTCCTCGGCGGCCCCGCCCACCAGTCCGGAGCCGATCCAACCTGCCTCGAGCTCGATCTCGTGCTCGAGGCGGCCGTCGAGCGCGTAGACCCGCAGCCACGCCTGGTTGGCGCGTCGCGAGACCAGCGTCAGGTGGCGCCCGATCATCTGGATCGCGTTGCCGCCGGCCGTGCTGGCAGCGGCGATCGTTGCCGGACCCTCGGGCACGATCTCGCGCCAGGCGGTGCGCTCCGGACGCTCGGGGTCGATCACCACGATCCGGCCGTTGGGAGCGCCGGCGTTGGTGAACACGTAGAGCCCGTCGTCTGCCGCTCCGAGCGGCCGATAGATCCCGGGCTCCGAACCGTCGACGATCTCCCGCGGCTCGACCACCGGACCTCCGGACGCCGAGAGATCAGAGATCAACAGCCGATTGGCCGAGAGTGTGCCCTCGAACAGCGACACGACCAGGTAGGGGCGTCGCCCGACCACCGAGACCGCGTAGGTGTGCTCCAGTTCCCGCGCCGCGGGAAGGACGGAGAGGTCCTTCGACTGCGCTTCTCCCAGACGGTGGAATCGGACCTCGGGCGCCGGGTAGGCCGCGCCATCCCGAATCCGTGCGCTGTCACCGTAATAGACATAGTAGAACCCCGAGTCGTCGGGCAGCCACCCGACGCTGGCGTTACGAAGGCCCGTCAGTCGCTCACCGACCCGGCCGGTCGCGACCTCGAGGATCCGCAGCTCTCCCCAGCGTGACTGGTCGGTCGCGACCCGGTAGCCGAGATACCTACCGCCCGGACTGAGCGTGTCGCCGCTCACGGCCTCGCCTTCGGCAAGCTCCGGGTTGGGATCGAACAGCAGGCGCTCCTCGCCCGCGAGACCGTCGCGCACCTTGAACACGATGGCGCCGAATCCCGGTTCGCTCACCGTATAGACGTAGCGGCCGCCACCGAGCCTGGGAACGCCGTAGAGGTCGCCGGTCGCCTGGAGCTCGGCGATTCGCGTCCGGATGCTCTCCCATTGCGGGCTCGCGCGAACGAACGACCGCGTAACGCGATTCTGGGTCTCGGCCCAGGAGCGCACGGCCGGATCATCGGTCGCTTCGAGCCAGCGGTACGGGTCGTCGACGGCGACGCCATGATAGCGGTCGACCTGCTCGACACGCTTGGTGGGTGGGTACTCCGGTCCGGCGTTGTCGGCGGCCGCCCAGGAACGAGCAGTCAGGACGACTACGGTCAGGGCGACAGCGGTCAGAGCGGCGAGAGCGATCGTTGCGAGCTTTCTAATCATCGGATCTCCTTTCGGTTGCGCATTCAATGACCAGCAAGGTACGCACTTCGACGGCCTTCGCCCAGACCGTTGGCGGTGAATTCGACGCGAAACTCATCACAACGCATAAGCCCCCTGTTTTCTGTCACATGAGCGTGAGTGTAAAGGTCGCTCCGACGCCGTTATCGGCACTTCCGCTGCTAGACTGATGGCGATGACGGCGGAGCCTCGAGTGCCTTCCGACGACCGCGGCCTCGAGGCCTCGAGCGCCTCCGAGATCCTTCGATTCGGCATCTTCGAGCTCGACCGGCGCTCTGGCGAGCTCCGACGTCAGGGGCGCCGGGTAGCGCTCGGCGACAAACCGTTTCAGCTGCTGAGCGCTCTGCTCGAGCGGCCCGGCGAGGTGGTCCTGCGCGAGGAGCTCCAGAGCCGGCTCTGGCCTCCGGGCGTGCACGTCGACTTCGATCGCAATCTCAACACCGCCGCGACCAACCTGAGATCGGCGCTCGGCGACTCCGCGAGCAGTCCTAGGTTTATCGAGACGCTGCCCAAGCGCGGCTACCGATTCATCGCCCCGGTCGGAGGCGCCCGGGGCGACGCCGCGCCAAGCCGCCGTGGCGGCTGGTCCGCGGTCCTCATCGCCGCTGCTCTCGGCATCGCTCTCGCCTTCGGCTGGTTCGCCTGGCGCGACTCGAGCCTACCCACCACCGACGACGGAGATCGGCGGTTACTGGCAGTCATGCCGTTCGAGGACCTGGGACCCGAGACCGGCGCCACCTACCTGAGCGACGGACTGACCGAGGAGCTGATCGCCGAGCTCGGCCGCCTGCGGCCGGAACGCCTCGGCGTCATCGCCCGCATGTCTTCGATGAGCTACAAGGGCACCGACAAGCGAGTCGACCAGATCGCCGATGAGCTGGGCGCCGACTATCTGGTCGAGGGCAGCCTACGCCGCTTCGACGGCCGCATCCGCGTGGTCGTACAGCTGGTCCGCGCCGACGACCAGACCCGGCTCTGGTCGACGACCTTCGAAGAAGCGAGCGAGGACATCCTCGGCGTGCAGATCGATCTGGCGGCGCGCGCCGCCGAAGCCCTGGCGGCAACCTTGTTTCCCGACCAGCCGGCAGTCACCGCGCACGAGCACACTCGGGATCCCGCCGCTTTCGATGCCTATCTTCAGGGGCGCTACGAATGGAACCGGTTCGACGGCGAGGGCTATCTCGCGGCGGTCGAGCATCTCGAGCGCGCGGTCGAGATCGATCCGGACTACGCCCTCGCCTGGGCCGGGCTCGCCGATGCACACAACCTGCTGGCGTTCGACGAGTACGCGCCCGCCGAGCGGTTCCCGCGCGCACGCGAGGCCGCCGAGCGCGCGCTCGAAATCGACCCCGACCTCGCCGAGGGCCACAACGCGCTGGCGTTCGGCCTGCTCTACTGGAACTTCGACGTCGCGGCGGCCGACAGCTCGTTCGCCCACGCCCTCGAGCTGAGCCCGAACCTGGCGATGGCCCATCATTGGCGTGCCGGCGCATTGGCCGCGAGCAGGCGTCACGACGAGGCGATCACCGCGATGCAGCGCGCCGTCGAGCTCGACCCCCGCTCGCTCAGCGTTCTTTCCGATTTAGGTTGGTACTTCCTGTTCGCGGATCGCTACGACGAAGCGATCACCGAGTGCCGTCGCACCCTGGGCCTGCGCGAGGACTACGGGTGGGCCTCGCTCTGCCTGTTCGAAGCACACCACGCGCGCGGAGACTTCGCGTCAGCGGTCGGCACGGAGACGGTCCGCCTGCGGCAGCAGGGCGCGCCCTCGGAATGGTTGGACTCGCTCGCCGGGATGGAGCCGACAGCCGCCCTCCAGGCGATCTTCCGCTATCACCTGGATCCGCTTCTCGCTGCACCGGCCGACGCCGACCCGATCGCGGTCGCGCATCTCCTAGCCCGGACGGGAGACTCGGCCGGCGCCCTGGAATGGCTCGAGCGTGCCTACCGGGACCGCAACGGCTGGGTTCTGTTCCTCGACGTCGATCCGAGGTTCGACAGCCTGCACGGGATGCGACGATTCGAAGCTCTGGTCACCGAAATCAGGGCGAGCGCCGACGGCCCGGCGTAGGGCCGGCTCAGTCCCGATCCAGAGACTCGAGCTCGTCGATCATCCCTTCGACCACCGCGAACCCCGCCCGCCAGAAGTCCGGGTCCGAGACGTCGATCTCCGCCTCGGCCAGGATCTGTTCCGGCCGCGCCGAGCCGCCGTGGGCGAGCATGCGCAGATATCCGGGAACGAAACTCTCGCCGAGCTCCTGATAGCGCCGGTAGAGCGCCAGCACCAGAAGCTGGCCGAAGCTGTAGGAGTAACAGTAGAACGGCGAGTGGTAGATGTGCGGAATGGTGACCCACTCCCAGCGGAACTCGTCGGGCACGTCGACCGCGTCGCCGAAGTGGTCGCGCACGATCCCCAGGTAGATCTCGCTCAGATCGTCCGGCGACTTGCCGGCCAGGATCGCCTCGTGTGCCTTGATCTCGAAGCGCACGAAGCAGGCTTGACGAATCACGGTGGCGAAGGCGTCGTCGAGGGCGGAGGCGAGCAGCTCGCGCCGGACCGCCGGATCCCGCTCCTCCTTGAGCAGCCGATCGGTGAGCAGGATCTCGGAGAACACCGAGGCGGTCTCCGCCAGCGGCAGCGTGGCGTGCTGGGTGAGAACCGAGTGATCGCTCGCCAGCAGGCTGTGGACCGCATGGCCGAGCTCGTGGGCGAGCGTCGCAACGTCGCGGACGCGGCCGTTGAAGTTGGCGAGTAGCCACGGAGTCTGCGACGGTAGGACGGTGGCGCAGAAAGCGCCGCCGCGCTTGCCCTTGCGGACCTCGCTGTCGACATGGTCGTCCTGGAAGACCCGCTCCGCTCGCGATCCGAAATCGTGGTTGAAGTCGTAGAGCGTCTCGAGCACGGTGCGCACCGCGTCCGGATACTCGACCCGCCGTTCGGAGCCGGCCATCGGCGCGTAGAGATCGTAGCGGCTGAGGGGCTCTCCGGCCTTGCCGCCAAGCCAACCCGCCTTGAGGCGAAAGTAGCGGCCGAACACCTGGGCGCGCTCGGCAACGATGTCGAGCAGGGTCGAAACCGCCTCGTCGGGAAGATCGTTGGCCATGTTGCGTACCGACAGCGGCGTCGCGAAGCCGCGCAGCTCGCGATTCTCGGCGTCCCAGTCGCGCACCCGATTCACATAGATCTGACTGAGGATCTTCGCCTCGCCCGAGTAGACCCGGAAGAACTCTCCATAGGCCCGGCGGCGCAGGTCGGGATCGGGCGAGAACGCGAAACCGTTGATCTGATCGCGGGTGACCGTGCGCTCTTCGCCCTCGACCTCGATCTTGAAATCGAGGCGATTGGTCAGCATCGAATAGAGGGTGAGGACCGCCTCGATGCCGTTGGCGTTCTTGAGATTGAGAATCTTCTCGGGCGTTTCCTCGAGCGTGTAGGGCCGGAAACGCCGCGCGTCCTTCAGGAAGTGGAAGAAGTCCGGGTGGTCGCCGAGATCCTGGAGCAGCCGGTCGGCGTCGGCGTCCTCGAGCTGCTTCCACCAGAGGGTCAGGAACAGGATCCGATTCTGGAGGCTCGTGGTCACGTGCTCGACCCGATTGCGGTAGGTGAGGGCGGCTTCCGACTGTGTGTCCTCGGAGAACCAGAGCTGACCGTAAGCGGACAGCACGTAGAACCGCTCGACGATCTCTTCGTAGAGGCTCAGAAGTCGCGCGAGCTCCGCTCCGCCCAGCTCCGGCGTGAGCCGATCGCGCCAGCTCTCGAGCTCAGCGACCTTCTCCTCGAGCTGCTCGAGCCGATCGTTGACCACCGTCTCGTCGCCCGACAGCAGGAGCTCGGTCAGGACCCAGCCCTTCAGCGGGTAGTCGGGCGTGCGAGCGGATTCGGAGGACGTCTTCGACATCGTAGTCGACGGAGGCGTCACCAGCGGAGTCTCTGGCTACGATTCGGTGGAGACCCGCTCGGTGTCGCCAGACAGGGCTGCGTGCAATGTGTGCCAGGCAAGAGTAGCGCATTTGACCCGTACCGGGAACTCGCGCACGCCCTCGAACACGGCCAACTTGCCGAGCTCGGTCGACGCCGCGGCGTGCACGCTCGGGTCGCCGGTGAGAAGCTCGTGGAAGCTCTTGAACAGCGTCTCGGCGTCGGCCAGCGTCTTGCCTTTGACCGCCTCGGTCATGAGCGAAGCCGAAGCCTTGGAGATCGCACAGCCCGAACCGTCGAAGCGCACGTCTTCGATCACTCCCCCGCCCGCCAGCGTGACGTAGACATTGAGCTGGTCACCGCAGAGCGGGTTGTGGCCGCGCGCCTTGTGATCGGCGCCCACAAGCTCGCCGAAGTTACGCGGCTGCCGGTTGTGATCGAGGATGACCTCCTGGTAGAGATCGGTCAGGTCACTCATACGCCGAAGACCTCTCGGATCTTGGCGAGTCCGGCGATCAGTCGATCGACCTCCTCGCGCGTGTTGTAGAACGCCAGTGAGGCGCGGGAGGTTGCCGGCACACCGTAGCGGTCCATCACCGGTTGGGCGCAGTGATGTCCGGTGCGGATGGCGACCCCTTCCTGATCCAGAATGGTTCCGACGTCGTGGGCATGGACGTCGTCGATGACGAACGAGAGCACCGCCGCCTTGTGTCGGGCCGTGCCGATCAGCCGCACACCGGGCACCGCCGAGAGCTTCTCGGTGGCGTAGGCCAGGAGTCCCTCCTCGTACGCCTCGATCTTGTCGAGTCCGATCGCCAGCAGATAGTCGACGGCGGCGCCGAAGCCGACCGCGCCGGCGATGTTCGGAGTGCCCGCCTCGAAGCGCGCCGGCGGCTCGGCGTACTCGGTACTCTCGAAGCTGACCGTGCGGATCATCTCGCCGCCGCCCTGGTAGGGGCGCATCGAGGCCAACAGGTCGAGCCGGCCGTAGAGCGCGCCAACGCCGGTCGGACCGAACATCTTGTGGCTCGAGATGGCGTAGAACTCACAGCCGAGCGCCTGGACATCGATCCTCTTGTGCGGCGCGGCCTGGGCACCGTCGATCATGACCGGAACGTCACGCGCATGGGCCAATTCGATCATGCGCTCGACCGGGTTGATCGTGCCGAGCGAGTTGGAGATGTGGGAGACGGCGACCATCTTGGTGCGCGAGCTCAGGAGGCGCTCGAACTCCTCCATATCGACCTCGCCGTCGTCGTTCAGACGTGCGACCCGCAACTTGGCGCCCCGCTCCTCGCAGACGAGCTGCCAGGGCACGATGTTCGAGTGGTGCTCCAGCCCGGTGATCAGGACCTCGTCGCCAGGGTCGAGCCGACTCTTGGCGAATGTACTGGCAACCAGGTTCACCGCGTCGGTGGTCCCCTTGACGAAGACGATCTCACGCGCGTCCGCGGCGTTGACGAACCCCTGGAGCTTCCGACGCGCCCCTTCGTAGGCGGCGGTAGCGCGCACCGACAGGGCGTGCACGCCACGGTGGACGTTGGCGCACGACTCGCGATACCAGTTGGCCTCGGCCTCGATCACCGACTCCGGCTTCTGCGACGTGGCGGCGTTGTCCAGGTAGGCCAGCGGCTTGCCGTAGACCGACAGCGAGAGCGCCGGAAAGTCCTTGCGGATGCGCTCGACGTCGAAGGCGGCAGGCGCCTTCTTCGCGTCGGTCTTCGGGATCGTGTCGATGGTCATGATCGGCTCGGGAAGGTGATCCTCTACACCGCCTGGCGGACGACGTCCCCCTTGGGCAGGCGGCGGAACAGAAACTCCACGAGCTCGTTCCTGACCGCGTCGACCTTGATCCTCTCGACAATGTCGGCGGCGAAGGCGTAGGTCAGCAGGCTGCGCGCCGCCTCCTCGCCGATGCCGCGCGAACGCAGGTAGAAAACCGCCAGCGCGTCCAGATGGCCGGTGGTCGACCCGTGCGTGCACTTGACGTCGTCGGCGAAGATCTCGAGCTGCGGGTGCGAGTTGCACAGCGCCTCTTTCGACAGCAGGAGGTTGCGGTTGGTCTGCTTGGCGTCGGTCTTCTGAGCGTCCGGATGGACGTGGATGAGGCCGTTGAACACCGCTCGCGCCTTGCCCTCGAGAATGCCCTTGTAGAGCTCGTGGCTGTTGCAGTTGGGCATCGCGTGATCCATGCGCATGTGATTGTCGATCTGCTGCTCGCCCTCGACCATGTAGAGGCCGTTGAGCGTCGACTCGCAGCCCTCGCCGTCGAGCACGGCGTTGACGTCGTTGCGAACCAGCCCGCCGCCCCACGAGATCGAGTGCGACGACACGTTGCTGTCGCGCTGCTGATGGATCTGGAAGGTCGCCATGTGGATCGCGTCGATCGATTCACGCTGCAGTTTGTAGTGATCGATGGTCGAGTTCGCGCCGGCCTCGACCTCGGTCACCGGGCTCGTCAGGTAGACGCCGGAGCCGCCGTTGTCGGATTCGATCGTCGCGTACTGCTCGACCACGGTCACCTGCGCGCTCTCTTCGGCGACAATCAGATTGCGCGGATAGAACGCTACCGGCTCCGCCTCGGGAACACCGAGGCAGATCAGATTGATCGGCTGCTCGACGTGGATGCCCTTGGGGACGTAGATGAAGGCGCCATCACGGAGGAAGGCGGTGTTGAGCGCCACGAACGGATGGTTCTCGAACTTCGCGAACCGCCCGACGTAGCGTTCGACCAGCTCCGGGTGCTGCTCGGCGGCAGCGGCCAGACTGCCGACGATCACGCCTTCGGGCAGCTCGCCGATGCGCGAGTGCTCGGCGCTGTAGCGACCGTTGACCACCACCATCTGGTGGCAGCCCTCGTAGCTGTACTTCTCGAGGTCCGGGGCGCCGAAGCCGTTGAAGCTCTGCGGCAGCCGGAACGAGGTCTGGGTGATGCGGTTCAGGTTGATGAAGCGCCACTGCTCGGCACGGCGTGACGGAAAGCCGATCTCGCCGAAGCGGTCGATCGCCTGCCGCCGGCGCTCGGTGAGCCCGGTCGGCCAGGCGCTGCCCAGGTCGCGCGCGAACTGTTCGTACTGGTCCTTGAGATGCTCGACTGCTTCCATCGCCATCCCCTACGCCCCGGACGCAGCGGCGGCGTCTGCGGCCGCAACCCGCTCTTCGAGCCAGGCGTAGCCCTTGTCTTCGAGCTTCAGCGCCAGCTCCTTGCCACCCGACTCGACGATCCGCCCGTCGACCATCGCGTGGACCCGGTCGGGCTCGATGTAGTTCAGCAGCCGCTGGTAGTGGGTGATGACGATGAACGCCCGCTCAGGACTGCGCAGCGAGTTCACGCCATCGGAGACGATCTTGAGCGCATCGATGTCGAGACCGGAGTCGGTCTCGTCGAGCACCGCCAGGGTCGGGTCGAGCACCGACAGGTGGAAGATCTCGTTGCGCTTCTTTTCGCCGCCCGAGAACCCCTCGTTCACCGGCCGCTGCAGCAGCGTCTCGTCCATCTGCACCATCTTCATCTTCTCGCGCACGTAGGTCAGGAAGTCCATCGCGTCCATCTCCTCGAGCCCGCGGTGCTTGCGGATGGCGTTGAGCGCCGCCTTGAGAAAGTAGACGTTGCTGACGCCCGGGATCTCGACCGGGTACTGGAACGCCAGGAACAGACCCTCGCGGGCGCGCTCCTCGGGTGCCTGCTCGATCAGATCCTCACCCTTGTAACGGATCTCGCCACTGGTGATCTCGTACTCGTCTTTGCCGGCCAGAACCTGGGCCAGGGTCGACTTGCCCGAGCCGTTCGGCCCCATCACTGCGTGCACCTCACCGGGATTGATCGTCAGACTCAACCCCTTGAGGATCTCTTTGTCCTCGACCCGTACGTGCAGGTCCTTGATTTCCAACATCGTCATATCGTTTCGATCCTTGATCTCTTAATTAGGGACGGGCACCGTTTCCCGTGAATAGGGACAGGCACCATTTCTGTTCCACAGCGCGGCAGCCAGCTCCCGCGTTTCTCGGTTAGCCGACGCTGCCTTCGAGACTGATCTCGAGCAGCTTGCGCGCCTCGACGGCGAACTCCATCGGCAGCTCGTTGAAGACCTCCTTGCAGAAGCCGTTGACGATCATCCCCACCGCATCCTCGGTGTCGATGCCGCGGGAGTTGCAGTAGAAGAGCTGATCCTCGCCGACCTTCGAGGTCGACGCCTCGTGCTCCATCTGAGCGGTCGGGTTCTGGACGTCGATGTACGGGAAGGTGTGCGCCCCGCACTTGTCACCGATCAGCATCGAATCGCACTGCGAGAAGTTGCGCGCGTTCTCGGCGTCGCGCAGGATCTTGACCTGGCCGCGATAGGTGTTCTGACCGAAGCCGGCCGAGATGCCCTTGGAGATGATCGTCGAGGTCGTGTTCTTGCCGACGTGGATCATCTTGGTGCCGGTGTCGGCCTGCTGGTATGCCTTCGACAGCGCCACCGAATAGAACTCACCGACCGAGTCGTCGCCCTTGAGGATCACGCTCGGATACTTCCAGGTGATCGCCGAACCGGTCTCGACCTGGGTCCACGAGATCTTGGCCCGCCGCTCGGCGACGCCGCGCTTGGTCACGAAGTTGAAGATGCCGCCCTTGCCGGTCTCGGGATCTCCCGGGTACCAGTTCTGAACGGTCGAGTACTTGATGGTCGCGCCTTCGGCGGCGTAGAGCTCGACCACGGCCGCGTGCAGCTGGTTCTCGTCGCGCATCGGCGCGGTACAACCCTCGAGGTAGCTGACGTGGGCGCCCTCTTCGGCGATGATCAGCGTGCGCTCGAACTGCCCCGTGTTCGAGGCGTTGATGCGGAAGTAGGTCGACAGCTCCATCGGGCAGCGTACGCCCTTGGGCACGTAGACGAACGAGCCGTCGGAGAAGACCGCCGAGTTGAGGGCCGCGAAGAAGTTGTCGCCGCGCGGCACGACCGAGCCGAGGTACTGGCGCACCAGGTCCCCGTGATCGCGGATCGCTTCCGACATCGAGCAGAAAATCACACCGGCCTCGGCCAGCTTCGCCTTGAATGTCGTAGCCACCGAGACGCTGTCGAAGACCGCGTCGACCGCAACCCCGGCCAGCATCTGCTGTTCGAGCAGCGGGATCCCCAGCTTCTCGTAGGTCGCGAGAATCTCCGGATCGACCTCGTCGAGGCTGTTCAAGCTCTTCTTGGGCGCCGAGTAGTAGGAGATCGACTGATAGTCGATCGGCTCGTACTTGATGTTGGCCCAAGTGGGCTCATGCATCTTGAGCCAGTTCTGGTACGCCTTGAGGCGCCAGTCGAGCATCCACTGGGGCTCCTGCTTGAGCGCCGACAGTCGTGCGATCACGCCTTCGTCGAGCCCTGGCTCGAACGTATCCTGCTCGACGTCGGTGACGAAGCCCGCCTCGTAGGCTCGGCCTACCCGTTCATCTAGGACGTCTTGGGTCTCTGGTGGCATTTGATTTCGCTCCTTCACGGACGACCGGCTCGGCCGTCCTGTTCAACTCGCGTTTTCCGGCCTCACGACGGCTCGACAGGCTGCTCGATCGGGTGCCGGCCGATCGTCACCAGCCGATTCAACGGCTCCGTCATCTCCGCCAGGGAGATCGCCTCCAATGCCTGGCGAATCGCCAGGTTGATTCGCTGCCAGTTGCCGCGTACCGCGCAGAACGACTCCTGCGAGCACTCGCCAGGGCCATCTTCGATGCACTCGGTGATCGCGATCGGTCCCTCGAGGGCGCCGATGATCTCGGCAACCGAGATCGCCTCCGGAGCGCGACTCAGGCTGTAGCCGCCCTTCACTCCGCGATGCGACTCGAGCAGTCCGCCGCGCGCCAACAGCTTGAGGATCTTGCTCACCGTCGGCGCCGGCAGCTGAGCCTCGGTGGCCAGAGCGGCCGCAGTGTGCAACTGCTCCGTCTCATTCGCGAGCCGGGTCATCAGCACGATGCCGTAGTCGGACTGTTTGGTGATGCGAATCATCTTGGGACCTGTCGGGACCTGGCCTCAGCGGACCTGCTGCAAGACTCTACGGCCCCTGTTTCGCGCGGATGGCTGGCAGTGGATGCAGCTCTTCAGAAAAAGAGGACCGTTCTCGTCCTATTTCCATCCGAATGATACCCGCGACGGCTCATAAGTCAAGGCTTCGACCGGCTTTGCGCAGTGAAACCGGGGTCGCCCGGGGGACCGATCCCACGACGGTCTCGAGCAGATCGACTGACGCTTCTCCGCTGAATCGGCGGAGCTCCCTGCCTACTTGACGGCCTCGGTCTCGTCGGCGGTGTCAGCCGGCGGCAACGCCCGCACCCGTCCCATCAGCACCGATACCCACTGCAGCTCTTCCGACTCGTCGAGCGCGATCTTGATCATCATCGTCAGCGGCACCGAGAGGAGCATGCCGAGCGGGCCCCACACCCAGCCCCAGAAGATCAGGGAGATGAACACCACCAGGGTCGAGAGGCCGAAACGGCGGCCCATCAGGCTGGGCTCGATGACGTTGCCGATCATCAGGTTGACCAGGATGTAGCCGCCGGCGACGATCGCCGCTCGGCCCGGCCCGTAGATCAGCAGCGCCACGATCACCGTGGGCACCGCGGCGATGATCGAGCCGATCGCCGGCACGAAGTTGAGCAGGAACGCGACCAGGCCGAATACCGGCGCGTACGGCATCCCGAGCGCCCAGGTGAAGAGGCCGAGCAGGGTGCCGGTGGCGATGCTGATCAGGGTCTTGACGCCGAGATAATGCTGGACTTCGCGCACGACGCCGGCGAGGTACTTGAGCGCTCGCGAGTCGAGCCCGAAGGCGGCGCTCGCCTTGCGCGGAATGCCGCCGCCTTCGATCAGAAAGAAGACCAGCAGGAAGAGCACCAGGATCGAGAACGACACGGCCGAGGCGACGCCGGCGACAGCCCGGCGCACGACGCCGCCGGCCACGTCGAACAGCTGTCCGGGGTCGAGATTCTCGACGCCGAACGTCTCGGTGAGATCGATGCCTCGACTCTGAAGGCTGACCAGGAGCTCACGCCACCTGTCGTTGAGCTGCTCGAGATAGCCGGGCGCCGCGGCGACGAAGTCGTTCAAGGTCGGTGCGATCACGAAGCCGAGAACGAGCAGCACGCCGACCTCGACCAGCACCGTGGCGACGACCGCGAGGATCAGCCGAACGCCGCGACGACAGAGAAAGCCGACCATCGGAAAGCTGAGTAGCGCGATGAACAGCGCCAGCAGTAGCGGCAGCATGAAGGGCGCGGAGGCGCGCAAACCGGCGATCACCACGACCAGCGACGCCGCGTTCAGCAGCCAGCGACGAGGGACCTGCGACTGGCGATCACGCATGTTCACGCCGATGCGCAGCAACCAGCTCGGCGACCACGTCGGGCTCGGCCAGGGTCGTCACGTCGCCGAGATCCTGGTATTCGCCCGCCGAGATCTGGCGCAAGATGCGACGCATGATCTTGCCGGACCGGGTCTTCGGAAGCCCGGGGGCGATCTGGATCTGGTCGGGCGCCGCGAACGGGCCGATCGCCTGTCGCACCTGCGCGCGCAGCTCGGCGACCAGCTCCACCGGGTCACGATCGGCGTACTCGGGGGTGATCAGCACATAGGCGCTGACACCGGTCCCCTTGATCTCGTGCGGATAGCCGACCACGGCGGCCTCGGCGACCGCCGCATGGGCGACGAGAGCGCTCTCGACCTCGGCGGTGCCCAGGCGATGCCCCGACACGTTCAGCACGTCGTCGACCCTGCCGGTGATCCAGTAGTAGCCATCTTCGTCGCGCCGGCAACCGTCGCCGGTGAAGTAGAGCCCGCGGTACTGCGAGAAGTAGGTCTCGCGATAGCGCTCGTGATCGCCGTAGATCGTGCGCGCCATGCCCGGCCACGGCCGTCGGATGCACAGGTTGCCACGTACGTCGTTGCCCTCGACCTCATGGCCCTCGTCGTCCACCAGCAACGGCTCGACGCCGAAGAACGGCAACGTCGCGGAGCCCGGCTTGGCGGCGATCGCTCCGGGCAGCGGCGTGATCATGATGCCGCCGGTCTCGGTCTGCCACCAGGTGTCGACGATCGCGCAGCGGCCGTCGCCGACCTTGTCGTGGTACCACTTCCAGGTCTCGGGATTGATCGGCTCGCCGACCGTGCCGAGGATGCGCAGGCTCTCGCGGCTGGAGCTCTCCAGCCAGCTGTCGCCATGGCGAGCGATCGCCCGGATGGCGGTGGGCGCAGTGTAGAAGATCGTGATTCCCAGGTCGTCGACCAGACGCCAGTAGCGCCCCGGGTCGGGATAGGTCGGCGTCGACTCGAACATCACCGTGGTCGCACCGTTGGCGAGCGGCCCGTAGACGATGTAGGTATGACCGGTGATCCAGCCGCAGTCGGCGACACACGCGTAGATGTCATCCTCGTGCAGGTCGAAGATCGTCTCGTGAGTGAGTGCGGCCCAGACCAGATAGCCGCCGGTGGTGTGGAGAACCCCCTTCGGCTTGCCGGTCGAGCCCGAGGTGTAGAGGATGAAGAGCGGCGATTCAGCGTCCATCTCCTCGACCGGACAGTCGACCGAGGCGCGGGCCATCTCGGCCGTCAGCTCGTGGTCGCGCCCCTCGACCATCGGCACCTCGGTGAGGGTACGGCTCGCGACCAGCACACTCTCGACGATCGCCAGTCCCTCCAGCGCTCGATCGACCGTCGCCTTGAGCGGGATCGTCCTACCGCCGCGCAGGCCCTCGTTGGCGGTGATGACGAGTTTCGCCCCGGCGTCGATGATGCGGTCGCGCAGCGACTCGGCCGAGAAGCCGCCGAAGACCACCGAGTGCACCGCGCCGATGCGCGCACAGGCCAGCATCGACACCGCGAGCTCGGGCATCATCCCGAGATAGATCGCCACCCGGTCTCCCCGGCGCACCCCGTGAGCCTTGAGGACGTTGGCGAACCGGCAGACGATCTCGTGCAGCTCCCGGTAGCTGATGTGGACGTACTCGCCCGGCTCGTCGCGCGCCCAGAGCAGGGCGGTCTTGTCGCCTCGCAGCTCGAGGTGGCGGTCGACGCAGTTGTAGCAGGCGTTCAGCCGGCCGCCGTCGAACCACGAGAACTCGAGTGTCTCCGGGTCGGCGCTCGAGATCTTCGTCGGCGCTGCGAACCAATCGAGGCGCTCGCTCTCGCGGCGCCAGAACGACTCCAGGGACTCCAGTGACTCGCGATAGAGCCGCTCATAGGCTGCCAACGAGCCGACATGCGCTCGCTTCGCGATCTCAGGTTTGACTGGGTACATCCGGCGCCCTCTCGTAGCGTTCCTCGACCCGACGAACTGGCCGGATGTTACCCCAGCGTCCGCTCCGCCACCCCACCCTCGGGAAGCGCGACATCCAGCTGTTCGAACTGCCGGCTCGCCTGCTCGATCCAACCTCGATTGGCAGCCGGCGAGGCCGGGCTGGGATGGAGGATGCGCCCGACGTGCAGGTCGAGCCCCTCGAGGGCCGCACGCGCACGCGCCTCGGCGAACTGCCCGACGCCGATCACCAGCCGCGGCTTCAGGGCCTCCATCGTGCTCCTGAGGTGGCGGTCACAGATCTCGAACAGCGGCCGCCGCTCGGCCAGCGGCAGCTTGTCGGGAGTGCGGTTGCGGCCGCTCTCCTCCATGAAGCTGAGCGGGCAGTAGTTCGAGATGAAGAAGCGCTCGAAGAAGGCCTCCGGCGTGCCGAAGGTCTGGCGCGCCCAGCCCCAGAGACGCGCGCCGCTCACCTCGCTGCGCGTGCATTCCCAGCCGAGGACCGGCCGCTTCGGATGCTCGTCGTCCGGTCGTCCTATCGGCGCGTCGATTCGCAGCCAGTCCCGCACCGCACTCACCTCGCCGAACGGCACTCCGTTCTGCGCCATCCCCCAGGGACCTGGGTTCATGCCGATCAGGACGACCTCCTTGCCCGGACCCCCAAAGCGCTCCAGATACTGGACGCTCGACTCCCACGCGTAT
The DNA here is from genome assembly GCA_029263375.1 of Acidobacteriota bacterium. Lineage (GTDB taxonomy): Bacteria > Acidobacteriota > Thermoanaerobaculia > Multivoradales > JAHEKO01 > JAHEKO01. The sequence goes on from JAJCXP010000284.1 coordinate 39,681, forward strand.
TCGAGCGGGTTGTAGACGTGAGTGACCGGCGGACCGAACGAGAGCGCGGACACCGACGTCCGCAGCTCGCGAGCGATCGCCACCAAATTGGGGACCGGCACTTTCTTCTTCATGTTCTTCATGGGATCGCGCTCGCCGTCCTGACGCCGCGGAGAAAGAGAGTGCCTGCCCCCAATTCTGAGGCCTACTTGTAGCGCTTGCCGTGCTTGAACACCATGTCCACGTCCTGGAGCAGGTCGACGTGCTTCATCACGTCGCCGCGCACGGCGATGACATCCGCGTACTTGCCCGGACTGATCGTGCCGACGTCGTCGACGACACCCATGTGCACCGCCGGCCAGTAGGTCGCCGCCTGGATGACCTCCATCACCGGCACGCCGAAGTGGTTGACCCAGATGTCGAGCTCGCGCCAGGTGGAATCGCTGTGGAAGTTGAGCGGCACGCCGCTGTCGGTACCGATCAGCAGCACCGCCCCGGAGTCGCGCATCTGCTGGAACTTGCGCACCAGGGTCGGACTTCGGCGTGGCATCAACTGGTAGTAGGGCAAGCGGTCCGGATAGCGCAGCGACTCGCGCACGTCCTCGGCGATCTCGTCGGGCAGCCCCAACCGCCAGCGCGGATCGTCGAGTCGCTCACCGAAGAAGTCGCGCGTGTACTCGTAGAGCAACAGCGGCGAGATCGTCGGCGTCCAGAAGAGGGTGTTGGCGCGGCCCTTCATCAGCTCATAGACGTCGGCCGGATACTCGGGCGCAGTGCCCAGACCGGTGTGCTCGAAACAGTCGATGCCTGCTGCGATGCCGCGCCGGATCTCCTCGGGGCGGTGCGAGTGGGCGACCACCGGCAGGCCGTGTCGGTGCGCCTCGTCGACCACGGCGTGCACCTCCTCCATGGTCATCTGGTCCTGATCGATCAGCTTGATGACGTCGACGCCCGCTTCGGCCAGGCGGCGCACCTTGGCGCGCGCGTCGTCGGCGCCCGCGACGCCCCAGCGAAACGGCTCGGTGCCCGGGTAGGGCTCATGCTGAATGAACGGGCCGGACACGTAGAGCGTCGGCCCCGGAATCTCACCGCTGGCGATCGAAGCCCGAATCGCGATGCTGTCCTCGAGCGGCGCCCCGAGATCGCGGGCGCTGGTCACCCCGGCCAGCAGCAACTGCTCGGCCGCCGCCGGCATCACCGTAGAGCGAAAGACCGGCAGGTAGGTCCGATCCCAGTGGTCGTAGTCGGAGTGCCCGACGAGCATCAGGTGGACATGCATGTCCCACAGCCCGGGCATGACGCTCATCCCTTCGGTCGACACGATCTCCGCCCCCTCGGGAATCTCGATCTCCCCAACCCTCCCCACCGCC
>JAJCXP010000285.1 GCA_029263375.1 Acidobacteriota bacterium
CCTCCTGGAAAATGCTCCACGCGGTCTGACCGTCGCCCGAGCGAACCTCGTTCCAGTGGATGCCCGCGCGGCTGGCGCCGGCGTCGACCGTCGTGTTGAGGACGACCGAGGCGTGGGTGCCGTGCCAGCGGTACTGGGCCCGGAACATGGTGAAGATCGCCAGGCAATCGAGCGGCTCACCCGGCGCCGGTAGCGGCGTGATGCAGTCGCTGAAACCGTTGCCGAGGCCGCGGTCGAAGTTGACGCCGCCGGCGAAGGTGTTCTCGGCATAGGTCGAGTTGCCGAGCGTGTTCCAGTCGACGCACAGGGTGTGCTGGCGGACACCGTCACTCGTGTGCGGAGAATCGTCGAACTGCTCGTCGACGATGGTGAAGAAGGTCGGGCAGGTGTCCGCCGGCGGCGGGTCGCCCGCCATGTGCGCCGGCAGCTGGCCTTCGACGCAGTCGGAGCCGGTGCACGGGTTGGAGAACTTGATGAACTGTGGCGCGGCTCCGCCGGCCAGCATCACGTCGCGCTCCATCACGCCGGCGGCGTTCGAGAACGAGCCGCCCGCGCCACCGAAGTCACGCGTGGTGAAGGTGTACGCGCTCTGGTCGCCGGTGTCGTACCAGACGCCCAGCTTCGGATAATCGTTGTTGCCACCAGGGGTTACCGTGAAGGCCCAGCGATCGTACGTACCGAGCGGGTCGCTGGTCTGCGACAGCGCCACGCACTGGATGCCCTGGAAGATCGAGAACTGGCTCACGAACCAGCGGCCGGCCGCATCGTCGTAGAGCACGACCGGATCGCCATCGTTGTTGGTCTGGCAGTTGCCGCCGAAGCCGGCCCAGAACGAGTTACCCGCGTTGGGACCCGAGATGACCGAACCGTTGGTGGCGTCGTACACCGCCCAGATCAGGTTGATGTACTGCATGTAGACCTTGTTGCCGAGGTGGTCGAAGCCGATGTCGCCGTTGACGTCCGGCGGCACGATCCGAAAACCGACCACGGCCGAGTTGTCGTCATCCGACAGCCCTTCGAAGTTCAGGCCGACCGGCGGCGTCGGGGAAGCTCCCGGCACCGGGCGCGCGTCGTCCTGGAGCGCCTCGTCGGGACCCTGGACCACGTCCGGCCGCATGTCGGCGCCCGGGCGGTTCATAATCGGGATCTCCATATTGAACCCGGTCTGCGGTCCGGCGGGAATCGCCATCTCGCGCAGCGGTGCGGACACGTCGTGGTGAATCGCACGACCCATCGTCACCATCGGTCCCTCCGCCATCAGTGGCGCGCCGATCAGGGCGACCACTCCGAGGGCAAAGACCACGTGGGCAAGTTTCAAGCCTCTTGTCATACTCACTCGCTCCTCTCTCTATCCGTTTGCTTGGGGGGCTTGGCCCCCGGTGAAATCGGGCAAAAGAAAACCCCACCGCCCTGACGGACGGTGGGGTGGTTAACTAACTCCTAGTGATCGTGGACACTAATTCCAGGTGTGCACGACCACGTTGCTCTTGGTGCAGGTGGTCTGATCGATCGCCTGCAGGTGGACCGTGTTGCCGGCCTGCCCAGCGGGAATCAGACGCATCAGATCGTTCTCGCCCGAACCGTTGGCGGTATCGAAACCGAGACGCTTGATGGTGCCACCGACGTCCATCGCCGTCAGGCCGCAGTTCGGCACATTGATCATCGTCGTGCCGGCGGCGCTGCCGCCCACGAAGTTGACCTTGCCGTTCGGCGTTGCGTCGATGGTCGCGAAGGTGTTGAGCGCGTCCGCGGCGCCCGGAGTCGGCGCGAACAGCGTGAAGGTACCGCCGCCGCCACCGCAGTCGGCGAGCTTGAAGCTGCAGACGCGGGTGTTGAAGTCGAACGAGCCGGAGACTTCGTAGTACTCCTGGGTGTACCAGAAGGTGCAGTCGTCGCTCGGGTCGATGCTCATCGACGAGTAGTCACCCCAGCGGTTGGCCGAAGCGGTCTGCGCGCCGGTGCCCTCGTGGCACGACTCCTCGCCGCCGTCCATCACGCCCGCGGGGCTCGACGGTGTGCGCGTGGTGTAGCGCACGGCCGGGAAGAGCGAACCGCTGGTGGCGCTGTAGCCGAGAGCGATGTTGCCGTCGCCGTCCATGGCGATCGAGCCCATCCAACGATCGATGCCGTCCGCGGGGCCGTAGGTGCCCTCCTGGAAGATGCTCCAGCCGCTGTCGCCATCGGAGGAGCGCATCTCGTTCCAGTGGATCACGCCGCGGCTGGTGCCGTCATCGGCGGTCGAGTTCAGCAGGATCGAGGCGTGCGTGCCGTGCCAACGGTACTGGGCACGGTACATGGTGAAGATCGCCAGGCAGTCGAGCGCCTCGCCACCCATGACCGGGGTGATGCAGTCGCTGAAGCCATTGCCCAGGCTGCGATCCCAGTCGACGCCGGCCGCGAACGAGTTCTCGGCGTAGATCGTGTTGGCGAGGTTGTTCCAGTCGACGCACAGAGTGTGCTGGCGGACGCCGTCCATGCCGTGCGGCGAATCGTCGAACTGCTCGTCGGCCATCGTGAAAAAGGTCGGGCAGGTGCCCGCTGGGGGCGCCGGACCGGCCAGATGCGCCGGCAGCTGACCCTCGACGCAGTCGTCGAGGACGCAGGGGTTCGAGAACTTGATGAACTGAGCGGCCGGATCGCCGACCAGCATCTTGTCGCGCTCCATCACGCCGGCGGCGTTGGAGAACCCACCGCCCGCGCCGCCGAAGTCACGCGACGTGAAGGTGTAGGCACTCTGGCCGGCGCCGTCCGTGAAGACGCCCATCTTCGGGTAGTCGTTGAGGCCGCCCGGAGTGATCGTGAAGGCGTAGCGGTGGTAGCCGCCGAGCGGATCGCTGGTGGCCGATACCGCGACGCACTGGATGCCCTCGTTGATCGAGAACTGCGAGACCATCCAGCGGCCGGCCAGATCGTCGTAGAGCACGACCGGGTCGCCGTTGTTGTTGGTCTCGCAGGGGCCACCGAAGCCGGACCAGAACGTATTGCCCGCATTCGGGCCCGAGATCACGCTGCCGGTGTCCGTGTAGACCGCCCAGATCAGATTGATGTACTGAAAGTACACGCGGGCGCCGGTGTCGTCGAAGCCGATGTCGCCGTTGACGTCGGGCGGTACGATCCGGAAGCCGACCACAGCCGAGTTGTCATCGTCGGAGAGTGCCGAGAAGGACACGTCGACAGGCGGTGTCGGAGCCGCGCCCGGAATGGGCCGCGCCTCGTCCTGCAGCGACGCGTCGGGCGCCGCCTGAATGTCCGGTCGCATGTCGGCGCCCGGTCGGTTGCGAATGGGAACCTCCTTATTGAGCCCGGTCTGCGGCCCCGCGGGGATCACCATGTCGCGGATCGGTTTTGACGTATCGCTCTTGATTGCTCTGCCGCTGAGAACACTGGGGCCTTCGGCGGCCAGCGGTGCGCAAACCAGCGCAGCCACGAGCACGAGGGCCAGGGTCGGAATCATCCGCTTCATCAACTCTCCTCTTTCCATGGTTCGAGGGCATGGGGAGTGGGTTGCTGCCCCCAAGTTCTTACACTTCTCCTTACTGCGAACCCACCAAAATCAGTCTGTCCCGAAGGCGTCCATCGTACGAATGGATCGGGGCCAAGTCAAATAGAAAACCGTGAATGTAACGGGCCGCCGGCGGGCGGCAGGAGGGGCTAACCGGCGCCCGATCCGAGGGCTTCCCGAGCCGCCGTTTCGTGAACGAATCGGAGGGTATCGGGGTGCAGATTCCCGACCTCGCCGATGCCTGCAGCAACCTCGCCCGCCAGGCCGCGATCGAGCGCGACGAGCGCCCGGAAGGCCGCCTTGCCGACGCCCGGGTTGTTCGACGCTATGTGCGGCTTCGCGAGCTCCGCGTCGGCGCGCTCGCCGGTCTCTTCCAACGTCTTGAAGGCGGTGACCATCAGACTGGGAATCAAGGACGCCAGGTCGAGCTCGGCGCCATGGCTGGAGATCACCCGGCGCGAGTCGGCGGCGAGCCAATCAGCTCCCCAGCTCTCCACCATCGGCAGCGCCGCGCGCAGCAGGTAGTCATGGGACATCGGATCGAAGTCGTCCGTCGCGAGCGCCGCGCGCAGTCGAGCGAGCTCGGCATCGCCCACCAGGGCCCGGATCTCCGGAGCCAGCGCCAGCTCCGCGGTGACGAAGCGCAGCGACCGCTCGTCGGTCGAGCGCAGCCCGTCCAGCACCGCGTCGAGGCGTGCCCGGTCCGTCAGCGGCCGATCCTCGGGATAGTCCCGCACCAGGGCGCGCATGGCCGGTGAATCCTCGAACACCGCCGGCCCGACCGCTGGGATCGAGAGCACTCGCGGACCATCCGGGTCGATCTTCCAGCGATAGGAGCGCCGCCCCGGCTTGTCGGTGTGGCCGACGATGTAGGTCCGCCCCACCTCGAAGAGGCCTTCGCCGCCACCCAGCACGCGAATGACCAGGTCTTGAGGCGTTTCGCCGCGCAGCGGCTCGATCACCTCGAGGCGGAACCGTCCCTCCTCGGTGATCTCGGCGATCTTGACCACCGCGCACCGGTACATCTCGTCATCCTGCATGAACTCCGTGGGTGCGGTGAGGCGCGGGCCGGCATGTGCGGCGGCGACTGGAAGGGCGAGAATCGCAGCGTAGATCAGACTTCGTCGGAGTGTTTTCATGGTGTTCTCCTCGGCTCGAGAGCGGCTGATCCTAGCATCCCCGAAGGCGCTACAATCGCGCCCGTGATTCGCACCGCTGCCCTCGCCGTCCTGCTCTCGACCGCGGCCGTCCTCACCACCGCCCAGCCGAGCGCGCCGCTGGGGCATCTGGTCCTGATCGGCGGCGGCGCGCGGCCGAGCTACGTGATGGATCGGATCGCCGAGCTCGCCGGCGGCCGGAGCGCCCGCGTACTGGTCGTGCCGGTCGCCAGCTCGCGACCGGACGAAGCCGCGGAGGCGCTCGTGGCGGAGCTCGAGCGCGCGGGCGTCGGCCAGGTCGAGGTGCTGAGCTACGACGCGCAGTCGACCGACAGCTGGGAAACGCTCGAGCGCGTCAACCAAGCTTCCGGAATCATGTTCGCCGGCGGCGACCAGGCCGAGCTGGCAGCGAGCCTGCGGGGCACCCGGTTGCTCGACAACATTCGCGAGCTCTACGACCGGGGTGGCGTGATCGCCGGCACCAGCGCCGGCGCTACCGCCCTCGGCAGCCTGATGATCCTCGGCGGAGCGACTCCCGACGCCGATCCGGATCGGGCGATCAGGGTCATCCGCGCCGGCGCCGTCGCGACCGCGCCGGGGCTCGACCTGCTACCGGGCTCGATCGTCGATCAACACTTCATCCAGCGCCGCCGTCACAACCGGCTGCTCACCGCGGTGCTCGAGAACCCCGGCCTGCTGGCGATCGGAATCGACGAAGAGACCGCGATCATCGTCGGGCCACCGAGCCGCCTCGAGGTTCTGGGCGAAAACCTGGTGGCGATCTACGACCTCTCCTGGGGTAGCCCGGTCGACACCGACCGGGCCGGCAACCTGGCCGCGGACGGCATCTCGATGCACCTGCTCCGATCAGGGCAGGTGTTCGACCTCGAAGGCCGCGGCGTCGCGCCCTAGTCGCCCATCACCAGGCCACCGAGGCCACCCAGAACGGAGCCTTCGCCCTTGCGCTTGCCCCCGGCCTGAGGCGCGGCGGCAAAGACCCGGCTCGCCAGACGGCTGAACGGCAGCGACTGGATCCAGACCGAGCCCGGTCCGGTGAGCGCGGCATAGAACAGGCCCTCGCCGCCGAACAGCGCGGTCTTGATGCCCTTGACCATCTGGATGTCGTAGGTGACCTGGGCCTCGAGCGCCACCAGGCAACCCGTGTCGAGACGCATGGTCTCGCCCGCCTTGAGCTGCCGCTGGACCACCGTGCCTCCAGCGTGGACGAATGCGAGCCCATCGCCGGTGAGCTTCTGGAGGATGAACCCCTCACCGCCGAACAGGCCGGCGCCGAGCCGCTTCTGGAAGGCGATATCGACCGCGACGCCTTTTGCCGCACAGAGGAACGCGTCCTTCTGGCAGATGATCGTCTTGTTGTGCTCCTTGAGGTCGAGCGGAATGATGCGGCCGGGGTAGGGCGAGGCGAACGCCACCCGCTGCTTGCCGGAGCCGGAGTTGCCGAACAGCGTCATGAACAACGACTCGCCGGTCAGTACGCGCTTGCCCGC
>JAJCXP010000286.1 GCA_029263375.1 Acidobacteriota bacterium
GCGCCGCTCCGTCCTCGGTTGGATCTTCGCCGGAGTCTGCGTCGCCGGCCTGGCCGGAGGGCAGGGGCCGGCACCCGAGTTCGAGCAGACACAGGCCGACGCCTACACGCGCTACGAGCTGCTCGACCCGATGTCGCAGAGCTTTCGGATCATCTACGACGTCACGGCAACCGCGCCCGGCGCCACCCACTACTTCAACCCGATTCGCAAGGGCAGCGAGCCGACGGTGCACCGGGTCACGGATCTCGCGTCCGGGCAGGAGCTGCGGTGGCGCATCGTCGACGCGGCCACCGCCGCCCACGCCGGTTTGAGCCGGGCCGACAGCGATCTCCAGTACATCGCGGTTTCGCTCGCGCGGCCGGTGCCCGAGAGCGGCGAGGGTCGCATCCGCATCGACAAGACCTACCGTGACCCCGCCAGCTACCGGCAGGAGCGGCGCGCTGACGACGGCGGCGAAGAGCTTGACGTCATCGTCTTCGAGCGCGCACTGGGAGTGCGCCGCAACTCGGTTGTCCTGCCACACGGCTACGAGCTCACCGCCTGCAACTACCCATCCGAGGTCGCCCGCGAGGAGGACGGCCGCATCCGGATCTCGTTCATGAACCGCGGCATCGGCGCCGTGCCTCTGCGGGTCGAGGGACGCAAGCTGTCGTTGGCTCCGCCGTTGATGACCAACCGGAATCCGAACGGGCAGCTCGAGTCCCGTCCGCCGACGAATCATCCGCAACCGACCAGCGCGCGCAGCGATTTCGCCCCCTCCGAACGCGCGTTCCAGGATCGCGAGATCGTCTACTTCATGCTCCAGCCCGAGACTCACTCGTTCCGGCTCTACCACGACTACACCGAGTCCCGACCGGGCGTCGATCGTTACCTGAACGTCGTGCGCCCCGGCAGCCGCGCGTCGAGCCCCTCGGCGCTGGTGCTCGACACCGGCGAAAGGCTCGAGGTCGAAACTCTCCAAGGCGCGGCGATCACCGCGAAGAACATCGACATCGGCGAGCCGGTGACGCCCGAGACCGAAGTGGTGGTGATCTGGTTCGACGCCGTCGAGGCCGGCGGGTCGAAGCGGCTACGGATCGAAGAGACCTACACCGACCCTGGACGCTACGGCTTCGACGGCGACGAGCTGCTCTGGGACCGGAGCTTCGGCCGCAATCGCAACACCGTGCTGCTGCCCGCGGGCTGGTATCTCACGCGCAGCACGATTCCGGCGGTCGTCGACGAGCAGGACGGCAAGATCCGCCTCTACTTCGAGAACGACCGGCCGGACGTGATCGAGGTGCTGATCCGCGGCCGGCGCCGACCGGTGGCGGCAAGCGCTACCGGGTCTCGCTGACCGATCCCGTGCCGGCGCTCAGCGCTTCCGAGTGACGGCTCGGCCGGTCGCGACCGGGGCCTCGATCCGGCCGTCGAAGACTTCGATCCGGGTCACCGCGGTGTGCTTCCCCCGCAACCTGGGGATTCCCTGCTTGTTGATCCCGGCTGCCACCAAGCTGGTCGCCGGAAAGCTCTCCGGGCTCGCCCCCTGACAGCAGGCCATCGCTCGCCCGTCGACCACCTGCTGGTTGCCGAAGGTGCACGCCTCACCGGTCTGGTCCGGGCGCAGCACCCAGATCGTGCCCTCGATGCTCCCCTTCGAGCGAGCGCGCGAGCTCTCGAACAGGGCGCAGATCGTGATCGGGGCTTGAAGCTCCTCCTTGATCTCGTAGAGAACATCGGTGACCGGGGCGACCCGGCCGGGCCCGGCTTCGTGCACAGCACCGACGACGCTCTTCTTCGAGGCGGCGGCGCCGATCTCCGGACCGACGAGGGCGGCCGTCAGCGCCAGGGTGATGATCGTCCTTTGAGTAGATCCCATTGTCATTCTCCTCTCGTGCGGTTGCCTTCTGTCCTTCAAGGCGTGAGAGGAGCGGTAAACCCGCACTCGATCCAGCTGTGATCTCTCGGAGGCGTCGTTCGCCAGTACGAGAGAATCGGGCGGCCATTCGACCAGGAGCGTGCCCTCGGCCGCTCGACTGACCGACGACCGCGCGAGCACCCTCGACCGCCGGCGGGACTCGAGTACGGCAGGAACCGTGGGTCCCGACTGACCTACCTCTATTACCTGGACCCGAGGGAGTCTGCCGGTGCGCCAGGAGGATCCGGCGTGGGGCCGGTCGCATCGGAGTGACCGGTTGCGAGGCCGCCTGGCCGTTTTGATTGAAATGCCCGCCTGAAAGCCTGTGGACCACCTCCAAGAAGGGCAACGCTAGCCGGGCATGCGGCGCCCGCCGCCGATCCGTGTGAGTGCTCGAATCAGATCCTCGGACTCAGGGTAGGCGGCGATCAACTGGTCGCGGTCGCCGCCCAGGTAGTCGCCCTCGGTGAAGCCCGGCGCCATGGTGGTGCCCATGAGGGCGAACCGGCCGCCCTCGACCAGGCGCGACCCCTGCCACGAGTCTCGGGGCGCAACATGCTGGACTCGCTGACCGTCAAGCACGTCGTGGCCCAGGATCACCCGCTCGCTCGAGCCGTCGGGGTGCAGCTCGAGGTGCTCGACCGGATCGCCGAGATAGAAGTGATAGATCTCGTCGGTCGGCAGCCTGTGAAGCGCCGAAAACGAGTCCGGATCGTCGGTCAGCAGGTAGTAGATCAGCGTCGACAGCGGCTTGTCCGCCTCGTACCGGGTCGGCAGGGCGGCGGCCGGTAACGATTCGTCGGCGACATAGGTCTGGCGGAAGAGTCCGCCTTCGACCGGCAGCGGCTCGAGATCCAAAGCGGCAATCAGCTCACGGACGTTCATTTCGACATGCTGGCACGACCTCGCGATCGCGACCAGCCCGGTGCCGCGCCGACCGTGCCCAGCGGGTATGCTTCGCCACGATGAGTGCATCCGAGATCCAGACCCTGTGCGTCACCGGAGCGGGCCAGATGGGCTCGCAGATCGCCATGCTGGGCGCGCTCGCGGGCATCGAGACGCGACTTCACGACATTTCTCCGGAGCAGCTCGAGACCGCGGTCGCCACCAATCGCAAACACATCCAGCGGCGCGTCGACAAGGGCAAGATGACCGACGATGAAATGGCCGGCGCTTTCGAGCGCCTGACCGCTACGAGCGACCTGACCGCCGCCGCGACCGGCGCCGATTTCGTCATCGAGGCGGTCGTCGAACGCCTCGACGTCAAGCGCGCCGTGTTCGAGGAGCTCGACCGGGCGACCCCCGAACACGCGATCCTGGCGACCAACAGCTCCTATCTGATGAGCTCCGAGATCGCGAGCGCCACCCAGCGTCCCGACCGCGTCTGTAACATGCACTTCTTCTTCCCGCCGCTGGTCATGAAGCTGGTCGAGGTGGTCAAGGGCGAAGCGACCTCCGAGTCCACGGCCGAGGCGGCAATGACGCTGGCGCGCCGCATGGGGCGACACCCGGTCCTCCTGCACAAGGAGCTGCCCGGCTTTCTCGTCAACCGCATTCTGCGAGCGATCGTCAACGAGGCGTACCACCTGCTCGACAGCGGCGTCGCCTCGTTCGAGGACATCGACAACGCCTGCCGGCTGGGACTCAACCACCCGCTCGGCCCGTTCCAGCTCTCCGATTTCTCAGGGCTCGACATCGGCTACAACGCGCGTCAGGAGATCTTCGCGCGTACCGGACGGCCCGAGGACGCACCGCCGCGCGCGCTGGCAGTCCGCGTCGAGCGCGGCGACCTGGGGCGCAAGACCGGCCGCGGCTTCTACGACTATTCGTCCGAGCCACCGACCTCTACCGAAGACTGAGCAGGGCCGGGCACGACGTGCCGATGTTAGGATTCGGTCGATCCTTGGATGTCTTCGACCGGTTCACCGGGGGGGTGAAAGTCACGCGGCTTGTGCTGATTCGAGCACTCTTCTTCGCGCTGTCGCTGGCCGCCGTCGGGCCCTTGCTCGAGATCCCGTCCGCGGCGGCCCAGGGCGATTCGTCCGACTCCACGACAGGCACCCAAGCCGCGGACGACGCAGCGACGCCAGGCGAGGAATCCAGTGACGATGGTCTCCGGTATCGGCTCGAACTGTTGCAAGCCGAGCGCGACGCCCTCGCCCGAGGCAACCCGACCTATGCGGTGGTCGATCATGCCCGACCCTGCCTGATCCTGCGCGCGGCGCCGAACGGCGAGGAGGTGGACTGCCTCGACCCCGGGGAGCAGCTCACGCTGCTCGGCGTGGAGGGAAGCTGGAGTCGGGTCAGTCAAGGTGAAGGCATCGGCGCGTGGGTGAAGTCCGAGTACCTCGAGCCAGCGCCGGCGGCGTCGGGCTCGCGGGCTCGCATGGCCGCCGACCTCGCCGCCGCGCGAGAGGCCAATCTCGATCTGCGCGAGCGCCTCGAAACCGCGGAAGCCAGCCTCCAGAGCGCCTGGGAAGCCCAGATGACACTGAGCGCCCGCCTGCTCGAAGCCCAGGCCTCGGGAGAGGGCGCGACCGGCGACCGTGACGCACTAGCCGAGAGCGTCGACCGGCTGACTTTCGAGACGGAACGTCTGGCTGCTGAAACGGAAGCCCTCGATCGCCAACGCCGAGATCTCGAGACGGCCCTGGCTCGGGCCGACGAGCTCCGTGAAACCACGAGCCGGCGGCTGGAGCAGACGACCGAAGCCCTGGCCAGCGCCGAGATCACCTACGTCGTCGGCGCCGCGGCGCAACCCTGCGTCAACGCCCGTCCCGCCCCGGACTCCGAGAATCGGATCGACTGCCTGCCTCCCGGTACCCGGCTGGTGTTGGTGGAGCTCGACGACCCCTGGGTGCGGGTGCGGCTGCCAGAGGGCGTCGAAGCCTGGGTCACGCGGCAGTTTCTACAGCCGGATTCTAGGGAGAAGGACGAGCTCCGCCATCTGACTGCGGCGCGCGCGCAGCTCGACGAGATGCGTACGGCGACCCGAGTCCAGCACCAGCGCCTCGAGGAAGCTCAGGGCGCCCATGCCACTCTCCAGGCGAAGCTCCTGGCAGCCGAAGCGGAGACCGAGCGACTGCGCACCCAGATCCCCTCGTCCACCGCTCAGGGCGCTCGCATCGCCGAGCTGAAAGAGGAGGTCGACACCTGGCGCGCCGCCGCCACCGCTGCCGACTCGCAAAGCGCGCAGCTCTCGGACCAGGTCACCCAGCTAACAGCGCGAGTCGAAGCGGCGGAGAGCCAGATCCAGTCGGCCACGAGCTCAGCCACCGATCAGATCACTGCGCTCCAGATCGAGCGCGACTCGTTGCGCATGAGAGCGGTCGCGGCCGAGGGCCAGGCAGAGGATCTCACCGGGCTCCGACCCGAGCTCGACTCATGGCGTGAGAGGGCGGTTGCTGCCGAAGCCCAGGCAGAGGATCTCGCCGGGCTCCGTGCCGAGCTCGACTCGTGGCGCGAGAGAGCGACCGTCGCCGAGACCCGCGGCACCGAGCAGTCCGAGCGCGCCGACGGTCTCGAGGTCCGGGTAGCGCAACTCTCCGAAGGCCTCGAACAGGCGAACAGAGCGACCGAGCAGCGCGACATCGTCGCAAGCCAGGAGCTCACCGAGCTTCAGGTCGGGCTCGATTCGTGGCGCGCGCGGGCGGCCGCGGCCGAGACGCGCGCCAGTGAACAGTCCGAACGGGCCGAAGGCTTCGAAGCCCAGGTCGCCGAGCTAACGGCGCAGGTCGAGGAGGCAACGAGGGCGGTCGACGAACGCGACACCTCAGAATCTCGAAGGCTCCTCGAGCTCCAAACCGCGCTCGACTCCTGGCGCGAGAAGGCCACCGCAGCCGAGACGCGAGCCGCTGACCAGTCTGAGCGTGCCGACGGCAGCGAGGCCCGCGTTGCCGAGCTCCAGGCGCAGGTCGAGGAAGCAAGGAGCGCCGCCGAGCGGCGCGACGCCATCGCAGGCGAGAATCTCGCCGAACTTCAGACCGAGCTCGACTCCTGGCGTGAGAAGGCCACCGCGGCCGACCAACGCGGCAGCGCCGCCGCTCTGAGACTCAACGACCTTCAAGCCGAGCTCGACTCCTGGCGCGTGAAGGCGACCGCGGCAGAAGCTCGCGGCACGGAGCTCTCCGAACAGGCGGCAGGGCTCTCGAAAAGCGTCACCGAGCTCACGGCACGCGTCGAGGCCGCGGACAACGCGGCCCGGGAGCTCGACAGCAGCGCCAGCCTGCGGCGAGACGAGCTGCAGGCCGAGATCGACAGCTGGCGCCAGAAGGCCTTTCTCTCTGAGCAACAGACCGAGGAGCAGTCGCAGCGCATCGAGCAGCTGACCCGGGATCTCGCGACGGCCACCGAGGGTACGAGCGCCGAGATAGCGGCGGGTGCCGAGCGCGCGACGGCGCTCCAAGCGGAGATCGAGGCCGGCGCGGAGCGCGAAGCGCGCCTGCGCTCGCAGATCGACATCGCCGCGACCGAAACCGCGGCTGCCGCAACCCAGCTCGAGCAGGCCCGGAACGCTCTCGCGCTGGGGGGCTCGACCTGGGTCGTGACGACGGGCGCCAACCCGTGCCTCAACCTGCGAGCAGCACCGGGCGACGGCGCACCCATCGATTGCCTGAAACCCGGGACTCGCCTCACCCTGCTCGAGCTCCGACCCAGCTGGGGCCGCAGCCGCCTGCCGAACGGCAGCGAGGGGTGGACGTCGCTCGAGTTCATCGAGCCTTCGCCGGCCACGCCGGCGGAGCTCGAGGCCCTCGGGACAGCGCAGGCCGAGCTCACCGCCAGCCGTCGGACCACCCGTTCGCTCGAAAGCGATCTCGAACAGGTGCGCGCACAGCTCGGGGACGCGAAGCAGACCGAGCTCGAGCTCCGTAGCCTGCTCGATCAAACCAACAGCCAGACCGGCGACGAGCTTGCGCAGCTGAGCTCGCGGCTCGCCGGAGCCGAAAGCGCACTCGATGACGCCAACCAGGAGAAGGACGCCCTCGCGAGCCAACTCCTCACCGCGACCGCCGAGGCCGACCGTCTACGAACCGAAGCGAGCACGGCAAGCGCCGCGCTCGATCAACTCGAGGCGCAACTCGCGAGCTCGAACGAAGCCCGCGACCTCCTGCATGGGGAGTTGGCCTCCCGGCGAGCAGCGCTTCAACGCCGAGAGTCGGAGCTCGAGGCCGCCACCGGCGATCGCGACTCGCTCGAGGCCCAGCTGACATCACATCGTGACCGGCTCACGCAGCTGGAATCCGAGCTCGCGAGCGCGACGGAATCGCAAGAGGTTCGTGCCTCGGAAGTCGAAGAGCTGGCTTCCCAGCTCGCGGCCGAGCGCCGGGAGCTCGAGGCCGCCCGCGATGCCAATGACGAGCTGGAACAGCGGCTTGCGCAGGCGAACCAGACCGTCGACGACCTGGCGCAAGCCAGAGCCACTACCGAAGATCTCGAAGCGCGGCTGCTCGAAAGCGAGCGCGCGCGGCAGCGGTTGGCCGAAGCCGCGGCCAGCACCGACCTGCAGGACAACCTGGCGCGCGCTCAGGAGACGATCCTGGAGCGGCCCGCACCCATCGAGGTCGCGCAGGAACCGGTTGCGGTGAGCGAACCGGAAGCCGCGGCGGCCGATCCGGTCGAGCTGTCGCGCCTGGTCGACGAGTGGGCGCGCGCCTGGTCCGATCAACGCGTCGACGACTACCTGGGGTTCTACGCCTCGACTTTCGAGCCCGCCAACGGCTCGACCCGCGCCGACTGGGCCGCGCAGCGAGGGGGCCGGATCACCACGCCATCGTTCGTCGAGGTCAAGCTGAGCGAGATCGAGACCAGCCGCGACGATCCCGTCTCGGTGACTTTCGTCCAGGCCTACCGGTCGAGCACGTTCAGCGACAGGGTGCGCAAGGTGTTGAGCTTTGTGCACGAGGATGGCGCCTGGAAGATCGCCACCGAGGTCAGCGCGCCGGTGGAGTAGTCGCGGACTCCTGGTAGCCACCGGTCAGCATCACGTAGCCCGCCACTGCGAGCGGCGCGATCGCGATCGGCAGGGTGCTGAAGAGCTGGAAGGCGGAGCCCTGGTCGTCGACGCTTCCCGCGCCTCCGGACAGCTGCAGGGCGGCTACCGACAGGACGACGAACACGGTTTCGAATCGAAAGAGCTCGCCCTCGCCGATCCG
The DNA here is from genome assembly GCA_029263375.1 of Acidobacteriota bacterium. Classification (GTDB taxonomy): domain Bacteria; phylum Acidobacteriota; class Thermoanaerobaculia; order Multivoradales; family JAHEKO01; genus JAHEKO01. The sequence goes on from JAJCXP010000286.1 coordinate 8,050, forward strand.
CCGTCGGTAGAGGCGTTCGAGCGCCATCGCCTGGATCGGCAGCGCCAGCACCAGAGTGTGGCTCCAGAGGACCGGCGTCGCCATCAGGGTCGCTGTGACCGAGACCACCAGGAGCTCCAGTCGGCCCAGCTCCAGGCGCCGGACAACAACCAGCGCCACCAGCGCGATGATCGCGGAGACCCAGATCGCGCTCTCTTCCCAGCCCGCGAGATACGCCAGCCGATGGAACGAGACCGAGCGCGGGATGGTCGCCGGCTTGGACGCGAGCGAGAGCATCTCCGGCAGATAGGGTGGTAGCCACAGCAGGAGAGCGGCGACCACGCCGCTCACGCCCCCCGCCAGCCGGTGCCGGGAGCCGCCGGCGCGCGGCCGATGGAAGAAGAGCAGGACCGGGACCAGGACGACCATCGGCTTGAGGACCGCGCCCACCCCCAGGAGCACGCCCGCGGCCAGCGGACTGCGCGGCCAGATCCACAGCGCCAGCAGGGTCGCTCCCGCCACCAGTGGCGAGATGTTGTGGATCACGATCGCGAAGGTGACCGCCGGCGCCAGACAGAGGAACGCGACCGCCGCCGGCAGAAACCAGCGCCGCCAGGGAACGGTGAGCAGGGTGATCCAGACCGTCAGAGCCATTCCCAGATAGGACAGCGCGCGTAGGTGCCACAGGAATGTAGCGACGCCGAAGCTCTCGACGATGCGCGCGCCAACCACGGCCAGAAGCGGCGGATAGAGGTAGAGCCCGCGGGTGTATGGCGACTGCCCGGCGAGCACGAAATCGACCGCCCGCATATAGGGAATCTCGTCGTTGAGAGGCGTCTGCGTGACGGCGTGAAACCAGTGGCGGACGGCGATCACCAGGCCGAGCGCCGCTACCACGGCGACCTGCGACCCGACCGATGCCGGCCGCCTGTCGATCAATTCCCGGATCCGGCGGCGGCCGACGCCGTGTCGAGGCGTCGCGCCATCTCGAGGAGAGCCGCCGTCACCCGTTCCGATCCGCGCGCGAACAGCGCCGCATCGTCGTCCTCGACCGCCTGGCGCAACTCCGGAAACGGCCACGGCGCATAGCCGGTGGTGAGGCCCGGGGCGTAGATCACGTTGCGGAACCAGGGCCGAGCCGGCAGTCCGTCCGTCGTCAGCAGGGCGCGCTCGATCGGAAGAACAGCGGTGTTGATCGCCGATGCCGCGGCCGTGTCGCCGCGCTCGAGCGCGGCGTCGACCGCCTGGTCGAAACGCTCGCCGGCGTTGGCCAGAGTGTCGAGCGCTCCGAGAACGGCGGCGAAGTCACTGTTGAGCACGCTGTCCTGGTCGATCTCCTCGGCGCTCCGTCGCTTGCGCACAACGTCGCGCCGCAAGACGTCGAGCTCCTCGCGCAGCGCAGGTCCGTAGGACTCGTAGCGCAGCGGCGCGATGTCGGCGGCCGCCAGGCGCATCGCCAGCGTGCCGTAGAACCTGGCCGCGGCCACGTGGTAGATGAAGCCTGGATCGCCGAACTTCTCCATCCAGCGGAAATTGTCGTAGATCGAATGGTAGACCCCGTACTTGCCACCAAAGCCGAAGTTCATCGACGGGATGCCCAGGTGATCCAGGAACACCGTGTAGTCCGAGCCGGAGCCGAGCTGCCCGAGATGAAGCTCGAACTCGGCGTCCGGTTGGTCGAGAACGACCTGCGTGCTCTCCGCCCACTCGCCGCGTTGACGCTTCTCCCAATGCTCGCCGACCGTGCCGCCCTCCTGAGGCTCGGGGACGCGCGCGATCGACTCTCTGATCACGTCACGCAGAGACGGTGTGCCGCCGACTCCGAACCGGGGGCCGGTGACCGCGCTGTCGAGATTCAGGTAGGCGAGCGCGTTGGCCGAAAGATCGGCGGCGCGATCCTCACCCCACTCGACCGACCCGACCAGGCCGTACTCCTCGGCGTCCCAGCTCGCGAAGACGATCGTCCGCGCCGGCCGCCAGCCCGACTCGACCGCCGCCGCCACCGCACGCGCGGTCTCGAGCCAGGCCGCGGTGCCCGAGTTGGGATCGACCGCGCCGTGGGTCCAGGCATCGCGGTGATTGCCGAGAATCACCGTCCGCTCAGGCTCGCTCGAGCCACGTACATAGCCGAACACGTTGAAGATCGGCTTGAGCCCTTCGTCCATCGAGACCGACATCTCGACCGCCGCGCCGCCCGGACCGACGTGGTACGAGAACGGCAGGCCGCCCTGCCATTCGTCCGGCACCCGCTCACCGCCGAGCTCGCGCAGGATCTTCTCGGCCTCGCGGTAGCTGATCGGCAGCGACGGGATCTGCGGCACCGTCTTCATCTGCGACCGAGACAAGCGTGTGGCACCGTCGCGGGAGGGATAGCCCGGAGTGCTCGGATCGCCAGGTTGGACCGAGAGGAACTGCACCGATCCGCGCTGGATCGCCGACGGATGGCGCATCGGACCGTCGGGGTAGACGTCGCCCTGCATGTAGCCGTCGTCCTCGGGATCTGAGTAGATGATCTCGACGACCGCACCTGCATTCTCCGCCTCGCGCACCTTCACGCCGCGAAAGACCGAGCCATAGCGCACCAGCGCGATCCGTCCCTCGACCGAGATGTCCAGCTCCTCGAGCTTCTTGAAATCGGCCGGCGTGCCGTAGTTCACGTACACCACCTGCCCCGAGGCGTCGCCCGAGGCCCCGTAGCCGTGGAACGCCGGAAAGACGCCGTGCGCCGCCGAGTCCTTATCTACGTCGAGGACGTCCTCCATCAGGCTCAGCTCCTCTTCGACCGGCGCGATCAGCTTGAGCGACACCTCCTTCGGATGATTCAGGAAGACGTCGTAGCGCACGATCTCGGTCTCGAGCCCGAATTCGACCAGCCGGTCGCGCACGTACTCTGCGACCACCTTCTCCTGCGGGGTCCCGGCGACGTGCGCCTCCTCGGTCAGATGCGCCAACCAGCGCCGGGTCTTCTGTGGCGTCGGCGTGTCGAGCATCACCCGCTCGGCAGCGAGCTGCGCGGCGATTGACGATTCGAAGAAGCCGGTAGGCGCCGGCTCCGAGGCCAGGACCGGCAAGACCAACGTCGCCGCCACCACCGAAGTCAGGATCACTCGCATCGATCAACCTCCCAGAACAGACCGTGAGGCGCGATGCTACCAACCCGACGGGTGCCACACGAATGTTCTTCTCTCATGCCAGGAGTTCAACCGGCGAATCGAACAGGTGCTCAACAGGTGCCAGGCGAACGTTCGCCCCAACAGGTGCCACCCGAATGTTCGAGTGCGACGGCTTCTGCGTGGGTTTGCCGCCGAAACAGAGCTGCGTCCGGACTCGTAGGGAGGTGGCATGACCCGTCCCCCTGCTGCTCGGTTGGAACCTCGCTCGTCGCTGTGCGCGTCAAGCGCTCTCCTCTCCGCCCTACTGACCCTTCCGGGCGTCGTCGCGGCCCAAGGTGCCGAGGGTGACTCGCGGCCGCCCGAGCTGATTCGGCAGGTCTGCGCCGAGGAGCTGGCGCTGCCGCCGGATGCCGAGTGCGGTCAGCTCGAGGTCTTCGAGAACCGGACCACTGTGCAGGGTCGCAAGCTGAAGCTGCACGTCGTGAGCCTGCCCGCGGTCGAAGCCGAACGAGACCAACGCAAGCCGCCGCTCTTCTTCCTGGCGGGAGGACCGGGCGATGCCGCAACGTTGACTGCCGGTCCTCTAGCGTCGATTCTCGGCGGCACGCGGTCGGATCGCGACCTCGTCTTCGTCGACATTCGAGGAACCGGACGTTCCGCACCGCTCTTCTGCCGCCCACTGGGGTCACCCGAGCGGCTTCAGACCTCTATGAAGTATCTGCTGGACCTGGACGATGTCCGCAGCTGCCTCGCTGAGCTCGGCCAGAATGCCGACCTGAGCCAGTACACGACCTCCTACGCCGCCGACGATCTGAACGACGTCCGCGCGGCGCTGGGCTACGAGCGGATGGCGCTCTTTGGCGGCTCCTACGGCACCCGGCTCGCCCAGGAGGTGATGCGCCGCCACCCGAAGAGGGTCGAGATCGCGGTGCTGCTCGGAATCGCACCGCCCTCGATGTTTGCGCCGTCAGGATTCGCCAGGTCGCAACAGGTGGCTCTCGACCGATTGATCGACCTGTGCTCGGAGAGTCCCGACTGCAGCGACGCGTACCCCGACTTCGGCGATCAGCTCGCTCGGGTGGTCGACCGCGTGTCGACCGAGCCCGCGACCGCAACGATCACGC
>JAJCXP010000287.1 GCA_029263375.1 Acidobacteriota bacterium
GCTTCTCGGATACCGCCTCAAGGTCGAGATCACCAACTGAGAGAACCATGGACCTCAAGAAGATTCTGGATCGTTTCCCAGGTGCCTGGCTGCTGGCGGCGGTAGTGATTGTCGGAGTTGCACTCGGTTGCAGCGACAACCCGGCGCCGACGGTGCCCGTGGACGACACGCCCCCGGCCCCGACCACGACTGAGACCTTCACCGGCACCTTCACGCAGAGCGGCAGGTCCCAGCACACCTTCACGGTCGTTGCCCGGGGAAACATCGTTCTCGAGATCACCTCCCTCGCGCCGGTCGAGACGCTCACCGTCGGCCTGGGCATCGGCCGCTTCGATGAGACGACCGATCCGCCCTGCTTCCTGTTCGCCTCGGACAACCGGGTGGTGGTCGGCGCGGAGCTGGTTTCGTCCAACGCCGACCCGGGCGAGTACTGCTTCTCGATCGGCGACGTCGGCAATGTCTTCCCGGACGCGACGGTCACCTACACGGTCGACGTCACCCACCCCTGAGGCTTGACCGACGGACAGCGGCCGGGGGACGATGCGGCAAGGGCCGCACCGCACCGTCGAACCGTGGGAATGGGCGTCGGCCCACCTGAGGGGGGAACCGCATGTCTTGGTGGATCTGGGTGATTCTGGGCCTCATGCTGCTGGGCGCGGAGGTGGCGCTGCCGGGCGGTATCGTCATGCTGTTCTTCGGCGCCGCGGCGATCGTCGTCGGCGTGCTCGGGGCGCTGGGTCTCGGCGGACCGGCCTGGCTACAGTTCGTGCTCTTCTCGATCCTCTCGGTGGTCTCCCTGCTCGTCTTGCGCGATCCGATCCTCGAGCGTATGAAGGTGCGCGGCGGTGAGGCTCAGGAGATCGACTCGTTGGTGGGAACGACCGCGATCGTCGATCAGGATCTCGCTCCAGGGGCCGATGGCAAGGCCGAGCTGCGCGGCACCACCTGGAGCGCCCACAATCTCAGCGCCGAGCCGCTAGCCGCCGGCCAACCTTGTGTGGTCGAGCGGGTCGAGGGCCTGACACTCTTCCTTCGGGGGAAAGCATGACCTTTTCAGTGATCGTCACCATCGTGATCGCCATCCTGGTGATCGTCGTCATCGCCCGCACAGCGGTCGTCGTCCCGCAACAGAACGCCTACGTCGTCGAGCGGCTGGGCAAGTTCAACAAGTCGCTCGCGGCCGGCTTCCACATCCTGCTGCCGTTCTTCGACGTCATCCGCTACAGGCACTCGCTCAAAGAGAACGCGATCGACATCCCGGAGCAGGTCTGCATCACCCGGGACAACGTTCAGGTCGGCGTGGACGGCGTCCTCTACCTCAAGGTCATGGACCCGCAGCGGGCCTCGTACGGCGTCACGAACTACCTGTTCGCGATCACCCAGCTCGCCCAGACCACCCTCAGAAGCGAAGTCGGCAAGATCGACCTGGATCGAACCTTCGAGGAGCGCACGCATATCAACACGCAGGTGGTCGCGGAGGTCGACAAGGCGTCCGATCCCTGGGGCATCAAGGTCCTGCGCTACGAGATCAAGAACATCAACCCGCCCCAGGACGTGCTCGCCGCGATGGAGAAACAGATGCGAGCCGAGCGCGAGAAGCGCGCGGTGATCCTGACCTCCGAAGGAACGCGCGACGCGGCGATCAACAACGCCGAGGGCGACAAGCAGCAGGTGATCAAAGCCTCCGAGGCGGTCAAGCAGAAGCAGGTGAACGAGGCCGAGGGCGAGGCGGCCGCGATCGAGGCGGTGGCCACCGCGACCGCCGAGGGGATCCGGCGGGTGGCGGCGGCGATCCAGCTTCCGGGCGGCGCCGAGGCGGTCCAGCTGCGTGTCGCCGAGAGCTACATCGACCGGTTCGGCGAGCTGGCGAAGAGCACGAACACGCTCATCCTGCCGGCCAACGTCGCCGACGTGGCGTCGATGATCTCAGTGGCGATGAGGGCGATGCAGAGTCCAACGACCGCGTCACCCGCCCGACCCGCGCCGCCGGAGCCACCGCGATAGCGTGGGGCCACCACGTCGCGAGGCTGGAGCTAGAATCGCACCCTTCGAGGAGACCTCATGACTCGTGACGAACTCATTCGCCTGCTCGAGCAGGCCCGCTGGCACGACCTGACGCACCCGCTGAGCGTCTTCACGCCTCCGTTTCCGGGCGAGATGGCGCTCCAGGTCCACTTCTTCAAGCGCCTGACCGGCGCGTGGGGCGGCGGCCAGGGTGCCAACGGCCAACTGATCGAGTGGAGCAACAACACCGGCACCCACCTGGTCGGTCCGCGCGCCTTCCACTCCGGTGCGCGTGCGATCGCCGACATCTCGCTGGAGGACCTCTGCGGCGAGGCGGTGGTCGCCGACGTCTCCGACGAGGTCACCGACTACGGCTTCTACACGCCGGAGATGATCGAGTCCCGGGTCGAGGTCCGGCCCGGCGACATCCTGATCGTCAACACCGGCTACCACAAGCACGCCTGGGACCAGCCGGACGTCGAGAACCCCCGGGCGCAGGGCGGCATCGAGAACAAGGAGTTCGGCTACTACGTCCGTCATCCCGGGCCGTCGCCCGAGTTCTTCCAGTGGGCGATCGACAAGCGCCTCAAGGCGATCGGCGTCGACTGTGGATGCGCCGAGCATCCGATGAACACCAACATCCGCCGGCTGCACGCGGCCGAGTTCGCCAAGGCGGAGGCGCGGGCGCAGGAGACTCACGGCAAGAGCTGGGACGAGCTCTTCCCGGCCGACGAGTACTACGCGCTCACCCACCGGGTGCTGCCGAAGTCGGGGCTGCTCCTGGTCGAGGGCCTGGGCGGCGACATCGATCGGCTCTCGAACCAGCGCGCCTGGGTCATGATCCCTGCCCTGCCGTTCATGGAGGTCGAGTCGTCCTGGAGCCGGGTGGTCGCGCTCCAGGCGCCGGAGGGAACCGACGAGAGGAAGTTTCTCGACACCCTGAACGACGTCGAGCTGCTCGACATGACGCTCCCGTTCAGCGTCCAGACGCCCCAATGGGCCAACTACGAACCGCTGTCGATCAAGTACACGAAGCGGGTCGGCGGCCAGGATCTGGGCCTCGGGCGCAACAACGCGCACTGCCGGGCGAGCTTCCACCTCGCCACCCACATGGACGGCGAGAAGCACTTCTGGGCCGCCGGAAGGACGATCGGCGAAGTCCCGCTCGACTACTGGCACGGACCGGGCGTGATCGTCGACATCTCGGACGCGGTCAGCGACTCGAGCGTCTACACGCCCGAGATGATCGAGGAGCGCGTCGACTTCCGCGACGGCGACATCCTGCTGATCAAGACCGGCTGGCACCGCTTCGGCTGGAACAGTCCCGACTCTGACGAGTTCCGCTACATGATCCAGCACCCGGGACCGTCGCCCGAGTTCGCCGACTGGTGCATCAAGCGCAAGGTCAAGTGGCTGGGGATCGACTGCGTGGCGATGGAGCATCCGATGAACACCATCCAACGGATCTTCCATCCAGGGACGTTCGCGGTGGCCGACGCCAAGATCCGCGAGCAGTACGGCAAGGAGTGGGACGAGGTCTACCCGCAGGACAAGTACTACCAGGACATGCACCTGAACCTGTTCCCCAAGAGCATCGTCCACGCCGAGAACCTGGGCGGGGCGATTGCCGACGCCGAGAGCGGTCGCTACTACGTCGGCGCCTTCGTCCAGCGCGGCATGGAGCTGGCGTCGTGCTGGGGACGGTTCGTGGCGTTTCGGGAGCGCTAGCCTGACCTTCTCACCCCATCACTTGCGATCGGGGTGAGAAAGTAAGACTAGTCGGCGTCGAGCGCCGGCCCCAGTGAGCACGCCATCAGCAGGTCGCGCTGAAGCGCGGCGCCAAGCATGAAGTCGTGCGAACCCACCACTTCGAACCCCCAACGCTCGTAGAACCTCCGGGCGGCCCGGTTCTCGTCCCACACTCCGAGCCACAGCGTGCGGTAGCCCGAGTCTCGCGCCAACTCCATGGCGTCCCACATCAGCGCCGAGCCGTAGCCAGCGCCACGCATCGCCCCGTCGACGTAGAGCCGGTGCAGCTCGACCGGATCGGGTCCGGCGATCGCAGCCTGCTGCGAGCCGCCGACCAGGCGGCAGTAGCCGATCGGCGCCGAGGAATCGAGCGTCGGATCGAACGCCAGCAGGAAGAACGACTCGGGCTGGCGCAGCTCAGCCTCGATGCGCTCGACCGAGAACGCCGCCGCCAGATAGGCGGCCATGTCCTCCGGTTCGTTCCGCGCCCCGAACGCATCGGCGAACGTGCGTGCGCCGAGCTCGGCCAGGAGTCTGGCCTCTCCGAGCTCGGCAAGCCGGTAGCGAAGCTCGGAATCGGGGCGAGCCGGAAGGATCACGGGAGGAGCGCTACCCGAATGCTTCGATCGCCTCTTTTTCGGTCTCGTGCAGATCGAGCGCCGGCAGCAGCCGGGCGATCTCGAGGACCTTGCGCACCGCCGGCTGCGGCCGGATCAGCCGCACCAGCGATCCGAAGCGCTTGGCCAGCTGCACTCCCGAGACCAGCTCACCGAGCCCGGAGCTGTCGAGGCGCGTCACCTCGCCGAGATTCAGGACGATCTTCTGGTGGCCGTCGGCGAGCAGCTTGTTGATCAGGCCGTTGAGCTCTTCGTCGCCGGTGCCGGCAACCAGCTGGCCTGACAGATCGGCGATCACGACATCGCCGGACTCACGTAGCTTCACTTGCATTCGACTCGCCTCCCGCTAGCTGAACTTCTTGAGCAGCTTGAGGATACCCTGATCCCAGCCGATGCGGTGGGTGATCCCCGAACCGGTCGGGATGTTGTCCTTGTTCTCCATGTACCAGTCGTAGGCGTGGATCAACGCCTCCTGATTGCTGAACTCCGGCTTCCAGCCGAGCACGCTCTTGGCGCGGTCGATCGACACGAAGCTGTCCTTGTCCGCCGTTCCGTAGACCCACTTGTAGAGCGGACTGATCTTGAGCGCCTCGGCGAGCGCCAGGCACGGCTTCACCAACCAGGCCGGCGTACCGATCACCCGGGCACCGTTGCCGGCGTGCTCGCAGAGCGCTCCCATGTCCTCTCGAACGGTGCCGAAGCGCTCGGCGCCGATGTTGAAGACGTCGTTCGCGGCGTCGGCGGGAGCGGTCAGTCCGAGTACCGCCGCCTGCACCAGGTCCTGGACCTCGAGCAGCTGATAGCGGTTGTTGCCGTTGCCGATCGCGGGGATCCGCTTACCGCACTCGACCCAGTCGTAGAGGATCTGGAAGACCCCCAGGCGGCCGGTACCGATGAACGTCTTGGGCCTCAGGACGCAGACCGTCAGACCACCGTTCTCCGGCTGACGGAAGCGCTCACAGAGTCGCTCCGCCTCGATCTTGGTCTCGCCGTAGGCGCCGACGCCGACCATCGGGTCGGTCTCGAAGATCGGGTGCTTCTTGGGCACGCCATAGACCGCCGTGCTCGAGATGTGCACGACCCGCTGGATGCCGAGATCGCGGCACGCCTCGAGCACGTTACGAGTGCCGTCGACGTTGGTCGAGACGATCTGCTCGCGCGGATAGAGCGGCAGCGCGGCTGCTCCATGAACGACCGCATCCATGCCTTCGAGCGCCGCCCGCAGTCCTTCCCTGTCGCGCACGTCGACCTTCCGAAAGTCCGCCGGCTGCACCAGATCGCCTGGCGGCGGCTCCTCGATGTCGAGCAGACGCACGCTCCAATCGTCCTTGCCATCGAGCTGATGGGCCAGGTGATATCCAAAGCCTCCGGCTCCGCCGGTAACCGCTAGTTTCATGATGGGTGCTCTCCAGAAGGCCCCGGGGAAGGGGCCCGACGTGTGAGGGGCGAGGATACCACCGGCGGGCGGTGTCGGGGTGTCGGGGCAGGGAGGCTTGTCCTCGCACCTTCGTGCA
>JAJCXP010000288.1 GCA_029263375.1 Acidobacteriota bacterium
AGAGCGGTGTCACGACGTTCGTCGACGACGCACTAGCCGCCGGCGTCGACGCGACCGACCAGGACAGCTCCGGCGTCTGCTTCGGCGACATCGACAACGACGGCGACTCGGATATTCTGGTGCTGAGCCTCTACGGCGCCAGTCGCCTGTTCGAGAACGACGGCGACGGCACGTTCACAGACATCTCCGCGGCCAGCGGGCTCGGCGGCGCGGACAAGAGCTCGCTCTCCTGCTCGTTCGCCGACTTCGACAACGACGGGCTGCTCGATGTCGTGGTCTCGAACGGCATGATCGACCATTCGAACAGCTTCGGGATCGTGATTCCGTTCGACCTCGTGCAGCACAACCAACTCTTCCTGAACGCCGGCGGCAACCAGTTCACGGACGTCAGCGCCACCTCGGGGATCCTGAACACCACGGGCTTCGACCCGCCGGTGATCTTCGACGGCTCACCGACGCTCAGCTGGGCGATCATGGCCGTCGACTACGACCAGGACGGCGACGTCGACATCATCCACGCCGACGATCAGGGCGGCGTGCCCTTCCCGCGCGACGGCGGCGTCACCTACGGCAGCATCCATGTGTTCGAGAACGACGGCGCTGCTCTCTTCACCGACGTCACCGGCACCAAGACGCCCGGCTCGCCGGGCTCCTGGATGGGCCTCTCGGTCGGCGATCTCAACGCCGACGGCCATCTGGACATCTACGGCTCCAACCTCGGCGACTGGGCGAGCACCCTGCTCTCGCCGCTGGACCCGACCTACGGCAACTTCTTCGTCTACCTCCAGGGCGACATGACCTCGCGCTGGTACCTCGGCGGTCCGGGCGGCACCCTGACGGATGTCGGGGTCGGCTCGCTCGCAGCCACACCGTTCGGCTGGGGCACCAGCATGAGCGACTACGACAATGATGGCGACACCGACATCTTCATGCACGGCGGCCTCTACTTCGGGCCGGTGGGCCAGGGGTCTCCGGCCTCGCTGATGCAGAACGACGGCAACGCCGTCTTCGGCCGTGACGCGGTCGCGTTCGCCGGATCGACCGACCACGAGCAGCGTACCGGCCAGGGCGTGGCGATGGGCGACCTCGACGGCAACGGCTTCGACGACATCGTCTCGGTCTCTAACTTCGACGTCCCGGCCGCCAACCAGACCACCTACAACCACGCCTGGGGATCACCCTTCGACGGCGGGCGCTACACCCAGATCTTCCTGCCGACCGGCGCTCTAAACGGCGATGCAGTGTTCAGCGGCAACTTCCCCGATCCGGGGACGCTGGCGGTCGAGCTGTCGAGCGGCAACGACAATCGCTGGGTCAAGGTGCGCACCCTCGGCACGATCGGGATCACGACCGGTGGCTCGGTGAATCGGGATGGCATCGGCGCGGTGGTCCGATTCACGCCCAAGTCGATGCAGACGGCGACGCGGCCCGTCCTCGGTGGCTCCAGCTACGCCTCCCAGGACGCTCTCGAGGGCACCTTCGGCCTCGGATCGGCGAAGAAGGGAGTTATCGAGGTGCTCTGGCCAGGTGGTGCTCGCAACCGCCTCGACAACGTACACGACGGATCGAGGATCAGTTTCCCCGAGATCCCCTGCGACTTCGCCGGCCAGTGGTCGAGCTTTCAGGCCTACAAGAGCTGCGTCAACGAAGCCCTCGACGAGCTCGTCGCCGCGGGTATCCTCGGCTCCAGCGATCGCGGGAAGTTCTTCTCCAGCGCGGTGCACGCCTTTCACGACGCGAACTAGCTAGCCGATCCCGGCCAGTAGATCGCTCAGCCGTCCCAGGGCCTCCTCGAGGTCCTGGGACGGTATCCCGTAGCCGATCCTGAGGTAGCCCTCGAGGCCGAAGTGGCTCCCCGGCACCACCAGCACGCTGCGCTCGCGGCGCAGGCGGTCGGCGAGCTCGACCGAGCCGATGTTGTGCCGGAAGCGCAACAGGGTCATCGCGCCGGCCGCCGGCGTCTCGAGTGACAGGCGCTCGTCGGCGTCGGCCCAGGCACGTAGGATCCCGAGGTTGCGCACGACCAGATCCCGGTTGCGACCGAGGATTCGAGTGAGCATCGCCGGCTCGAGCGCGCGCTCGGCCAGCTCGTAGCTCAGGGTCGCGGCGGTGATCGACGTGTAGTCCTTGCGCGACCAGAGGTCGCTCACCAGCTCCTCGGGAGCGATCACCCAGCCGACGCGTAGACCCGGCAACCCGTAGGCCTTGGACAGACTGCCGGTCACCAGCGTCTTGTCGTACATGCCCCAAAACGACGGCGACAGCCGGCCGTCGTGCTCGGTGCCACGGTAGATCTCGTCGACCAGGAGCCAGGCGTCGACCGAGGCGGCCAGCTCGACGATTCTCTCCATGGCCGAGAGTTCCAGGATGCTGCCGGTCGGGTTGTTCGGGTTGACCAGGGTGATCATCCGCGTCCTGGGCGTCACCGCCGCCGCGAGCTCGTCGAGGTCGGGCTGCCAGCCGCGGTCGGGACGGAGCCGGAACGGGCGCACCTCCGCTCCGAAGCTCTCGGCCAGGCCGTAGATCTGCAGGTAGTTCGGGACCATGCAGACGACCTCGTCGCCCGGCTCGATCAGCCGCCAGGCGCAGATGAAGTTGGCCTCGATCGTCGCGCTGGTCACCAGCACGTTGTGCGCCTCGCCACCGAGGTGATCGGCGATCCGTTGCTTGAGGAGTCGTGGCCCGTCAGTCTGCGCGTATCCGAGGGAGACCTTCATCAGCCGCTCCATCGCGCCGTCGTCGACGAGATCACCCGCCGTGAGTGGGCTGACACCGGACTCGGAGAGATTGAAATCCACCGAGTGCTCGTGCAGCGACTGGAAGCGCTCCAGGTCGAACTGTCTGATGTCCATATTGTTCCGGCGACTATAGCGTCCAATCACCCCGGCGGGCGGGGCGTGAAAGCCCGGCTAGAGCTAAACTAGCGCCATGACACTCGACAGCAAGCTCGGCACGATCCTGGTGGCCACCGATTTCTCCGACACCGCCGAGGCCGGCCTGGACTGGGCGATCGACCTGGCCAAGGCCCACGGCGCGCGCATCGACCTGGTACACGCCCTGATGATGCCCAATCAGATGGGCGCCTACCTGCCGTCGCCGGAGGACATGAACGAGCAGCTACGTCAGGCCGCCCTCGGTCGGCTCGACGAGAGCGCCGTGCGGGTGCGCGACGCGGGCGTCGAAGTCCAGCCGGAGCTGCTGCTCGGCCTGCCGTCGCAGACCATTCTCGAGGCCGCCGCCGCCAGCTCCGCCGAACTGATCGTCGTCGGCTCCCTCGGCACGACCGGCATCAAGCACATGCTGCTCGGCTCCACCGCCGAGCGCGTCGTCCAGCAGGCTTCCTGTCCGGTCCTGACGATCCATCCCGGCGACGTCGAGCAGCACCGGCCGCTGCGCTCGGTTCTGGTACCCACCGACTTCTCCCACGACGCCGAGCTGGCGATCGAAGCGGCGCTCCGCATCCTGCCCGCCGGCGGCGAGGTCGCACGCATGACCCTGCTCCACGCCTATCACCTGCCGTTCGAGTACACCGCCTACGGCCCCATCCCGACCTCCCTGAACTATCTCGAAGACTCCGAGGGCGAGGCGCTCGAGAAGCTCGAAGCCAAGCGCTCCGAGCTCGCCCAGGACGGCCTCGAAGTCGAGATCCTCGCCCAGGAGGGCTACCCCCCCGACGTCATCGTCGAAACCGCCAAAGCCACCGGCGCTGACCTCATCGCCATGGGCATCCAAGGCGGCTCCGCCCTCTCCAACTTCCTCCTAGGCTCCACCGCCGAACGCGTAGTCCAACACGCCGGCTGTCCAGTCCTGACCGTCCGCCGTCCCGAAGACTGATCCAGACAACCGGAGCGAGCAAAGCGACGCGACGACCTCGGAGCCAGACCGACCGCAGACAATGGCGGAGACAATAAGGACGGATTCGCTCCGAGCACCAGCGACGTAGTCGGTGGTGCGACCGCCGAATCCCTCCCTCGCCGCCATTGGCGAGCCAAGCGAGCAAATGGCGGAGAGGGAGGGATTCGAACCCTCGGACCAGGTTAACCCCGGTCGCCTGCTTAGCAAGCAGGTCCGTTCGACCACTCCGGCACCTCTCCGCGC
>JAJCXP010000289.1 GCA_029263375.1 Acidobacteriota bacterium
TGCCGTCGGGGTGGACCGAGAAGAGGTCGCCGCCGAGCCAGGTGCCGGCGTAGATGTTGCCGTCCGCCGCCACGGTGGGCGGAACCGCGTTGCCGAGTATGCCCGGCGGATCGTAGATCCATTCGACCGAGCCGTCAGGCCGCCACCAGGATGGTCGGGATGAAGGCTGTCGGTCTCATGGCTGTATCTCCTTCGTTCGTTCCTTTGGTTCCGGAAGATCAGGCTACCCGGAGAGGTACGGGCCGATCAGACTCACCAGCCCGATCGCGTACAACACGATCAGGGCAGCGAGTCGAAGGCGCGCGCGATCCCAGCGCCGCGTCACGGCGATCCCGAGGCGGCTTCCCACCCAGACGAGTGGCGCCATCGCGACACCCAGACCGAACCAGGCGAGGATCGGAGTACCGAACCGGAACACGAGCGCCGCTTCGAGGACCGGAATGACGAGCAGGAACTGGGACCAGAGGAACGCACGGAACTCGTCCGGAGGCCAGCGATGGGCGAGCGCGAAGAGCACCAGCGGTGGACCGCCGATCCCTACCGCTCCTGCCAGGAAGCCGGCACTCGCCGCCGCCGCCTCTCCCCAGCCAACCGCCAGTCGCTCGCGCGGCTCCGGGCGGAAGACCCACTGAGCGGTCACCGCCAGCACCACAGCCAAGCCGACCACCTGCTTCACGCGCGCGGGATCGCTCCGCACCAGAAGGCTCATGCACGCCACACCGGCGAACAGCGTGACCCACTGGATGGCCGCGAGGTAAGCGGAACGCCGCCAGCGGACCTCCAGGCGAGCGACATAGCTGCCGTAGGCCGTCTGCACCAGCGCCGCGCCGAGAACCAACGACAGCGCGTTGGGAAGCGGCTGGCCCGCGAGGACCAGCAACGGAATCGAGATCAGCGGCATCCCGAAGCCGACCGCGCTCTGCAGCACCGCGCCGAGTCCGAGGATCAGGCCGGCGAGCGCGACGTCCAGGCCGGTCATCCGGCTCGGCCGGTCACCCGTCCCCCGGCCAAGCTGCACCGTCAATGGTCACCGCGGACGCCGTCACCGGGGTCCGCGGAGCCACTGCGCGCACTCCTCGCCCAGCTCCGTAGCGGCCCGGGCTTCGTACTCCAGATTCTCATCGTCGGTCAGGGTGTCGCGCCAGCGGCCGTTGACACCCTTGTGGACGAACGTCTTCGCGCCGCCGTCCCAGAACGCACCGCCCAGCGGCACGCTCTTGGTCGCGTTGGCCTTCATGTAGTCGAAGCTGCAGTGGCGAAGCATGTCTTCCCACTTCGCTTCGTCGATCGGGATGTCGAGGAACCCCGCGATCCGCCGGATCTGGCCGGGCATGTCGGCCTTGAGCTCGCCGAAGTGCAGCAGCATGACGTTGGGCAACTCCCGGATCTCCCACCAGGTGCGGATGTTCTCCCAGAACGCCCAGAGCGGGAAGCCGTCCTGCTCGAACCAGTCGCGGTAGTACTCACGGATCGAGTCCTTCGGCGGCCCCATCGGCGGCCCGACCAGCCCCGGCGTCTCGTTGAGCGCCTTGTACCACTCGTCGTTCGCGTTCACGTGATGGTTGTAGAAGCTCCAGACCACGTCGCGGCCGTCGCGACCGATGTAGAGGTACTTCGCCTGCGGCGAAAAGACCAGCGCGTCGACCGGCAGATGCGTCTTGATGAAGCGCCGATGGGTCTGCGCCTCGAGCGCCTCGAGCTTGACCTCGCTCGGCGGCACGCGCAGGTCGAGCCAGGGCGACATCTCCGCCACTTCGAGCCCCGGCTCGCCCTTGAAGATGAGCTGCGAGACGATCTGCTGCACCCAGGTCGTCCCGGCCTTGGCGTAGGTCGCGATCACGATGTCGTCGTCGCGAAACGGGAAGTCGTTCCAGACGGTCGAATCGAAGTGGTTGGAGTGCAGCTCCCGGGTCTTGATCGGCAGGTCGGTAGCACCGCTCATGATTCCCCCCTCCTTGATCTCGAGTTCTCGAGCGGCGAGGCTAGCATGGGGCTACGGGGTTATTATGCTCGTCGTCCGCCCTGGAGGCATTGATGATGAAACTACACAACCGCAGGATCATCCGTTTGTCGGCCCTACTGCTGGTGGCCCTCACCGGCGCATGTGGAGATGGCGCTTCGAAGGCTCCGGACGAGATCGCCGCCGCGACCATCGAAGAGCTGCCAACGCTAGTCCTGCCCGCGCCGGCCGCCGTGACCAGAGTTCAGACGTCGACCCAGGACAGCCAGAGCTTCGTGCTCACAAGCCCCGAAGAGGTAGCCCGGCTGCTCGAGGTTCTCGGCAGCCTCGACGACGGCTGGGAGGTCACTACCGAGTCGAATCCCCCGTTCGTCTACGCCTCCTCACTGAGCGGCGCGGACAGCAGGCCGCTGGTGATCGTCTGGACAGGCGAAGACTGGTTGGGGGCCTACGACATGCAGGGGAAAGTGAACGTTCGGCAAGACTTCAGCGGACCGGAGCGCGATCTGCTGCTGGAGAGTCTCGGCGTACCACCTGTCGTGGACACTCCGAGCGAGACGCCAGGCTAACCACGCTTCCAACTTCCCGGAACATTCCGCCCGGCATGAGGGGCTCCCGCCCGCTAGCGCCGCAGCGGCAAGGGACGCGTCGCTATCGCGGATCCGGCTTGACGACCACTTCGAGCTCCTTGCCGTCACGCCGAACCAGAAACGAGATCGGCTCGCCACTCTCGAGGTAGGGCTCGAGGACGGCCATCGCATCGTCGCCGAAGGCGACACCCCCGGCCGAAAGCAAAACGTCGCCCTCCCGCAGCCCATCCCTCTCCGCGGCGCCTCCGGGAACCACCATACCCGCCACCGTCGTCTCGCCTGGGCCGCTATCGAGGCCGAGGCCAAGCCGGAACTTGGGCAGATACGGCCTGAGAAGGAAGTTCCCGACCTCGCGGCTCAAGCGAACGAAGTGCGTGTCACCGTCCGACCCGGGCTCGGGCTTGTTGGCGTTGGTGAGCGTGACGACGTACGAGCGGGCTCCCGGCGAGTGGTAGACGAACATCTCGTAACCGTAAGCATCGCCGTTGCGGCTCGCGCCGACGCCCGGGCCGAAGTAGCGCTCCGCCCACGCGGGCTCGAGGATCTTGCCCTCGCGCATGGCGTCGAGCCAGCGACCCGAGTCGCGGGTGGTCCCGATCTGGCCGCCGCTGCCGAGAACCAGCCACGACGTCTTGCCCCAGTACGGCGGAGCGTTGACTTCGCCGTCCGAGCGCATCCCATAGCCGATCGCGAGGCGCTCCTTGGCGACCGGATCGCCGTTGAATCCCGTGCCTGCCATGCCGGCCGGACCGAAGAGATGTTCGCGCGTGAAGTTCTGGTAGCTCTTACCGCTCGCGATCTCGACGATCGCCGCGAGCACCCCCCAGGCCGAGTGCGAGTGCTCGTCGCCCTCGCCGGGAGGAAACAGGAGCGTCTGGGCGAAGATCCGCCGCATCGCCTCGTCCCGATCGACCCAGCTGTGGTCGGGGTCGCGGTCTCCCGGCAGATCGTGAAAGTCCGGCAGCCCCGAGCCGCCGGTCATCAGGTGTTCGACCGTGATCGGCTTCTTGTCGTCGGGGACGTTCTCGAAGTACTTCGTGATCGGATCCGACAACGCGACCTTGCCCTCCTGGGCCAGCCACAGGATCGACGCGTGGGTGTAGTCGATCGGCAGCGACCCGGTCGCGAAGATCGTGTCGGGAGTGACGCGGATGCCGAGGTCGCGGTTTGCGAGGCCATAGCCGCGGTCCAAGATCGTCTCGCCGTCCCGAACGACGAGTACGGCGCCAGTGAAGCCGGCTTCAGCTTCGGCTTCGAGACGATCGGCCAGATTGTCCCAGGTCAGAGGCGAGGGCTCGGAGGTCGCGGGCGGCGTCTGGGCCAGGATCGGGGCGGTGAGCATCGAAGCGACGAGAGTCGCCCCCAGTCGGACACAGAGGTTGGTTTTCATAGTCGTCTTCTCCCGAACCTCATAACGTGTGGCTGGGTTGGAGGTTCCCACCCGATTTCTGGCTCAGCACGGTTCCGGCCGTCGTCGGCGCGGCGACGAGACTGGTCTCAGATCAGCCCAGCGGCATCTCGAACGCCACCGCCTCCTCGGCGTTGCGCAGATAGAGACGATCTCCGACCAGCACGGGATGATTCCAGGTCTTGGCCTCGAACACCTTCATCCGGGTGAGCTCCTCGTGACCCTCGGGCGTGGCCCGAACCAGGACGAGATCCCCCTTCTCGGCGACCACCAGGAGCTGCGAGGCGGCAGGGAGCAGCAGAAGTTGGCCGGCGCCGTAGCGGCCGCCCTTCCACTTGCGCTCACCGGTCTCGAGATCGACGCAGGCGAGGATGTTGGGATCGAAGCCGTATAGCGAGCCCTCGAACACCACGAAGTCGTTGAAGTCGGGCTTCATGTTGCGCGATGTCCAGCGCTCCTCGGCTGTCAGCGAGGCTCCCTCGCGGCGGATGTCCAGCCGCCGGGTGCCGACGCCCTGGCCGGTACTCACCAAGAGTGTCGAATCGTTGATCACCAGCGGCTGCAACGCCCGGTAGTTGTCGACCGGCCAATCGTACTTCCAGACCACCGAGCCGTCCGACGGCTCGTAGAGGACCAGCCCCTGGTCGGTGACCACCGGGACCGAGAGCTCGCCGGCGACCCGCGACAGCTGCGGTGAGCTGTAGGTATGCCCGCCGGCCGGGGCGCCCCAGCGCAGCCGGCCGTCGTCGACACCGTAGGCGAGCACCCCGCGATCGCCTTCGCCGCCGCCGTGCACGATGACCACATCGTCGACCACCAGGGGCGATGACGAGAAGCCCCAGAGCGGTGGCTCGCGCTCGGCGTCGTCGCGCAGATCCGCCTGCCAGACCATGTCTCCGGTCTCCGGCTCGAGCCGGTGCAGGTATCCCTCGGCGCCGAGCGTGAAGAGCATGCCGCCGGCCAGGGTCGGCGTCGCCCGCGGCCCGGCCCCGCCCATCGCCTCGAAGAAGCGGGACGGATATTCGTAAGCCCAGAGCTCCGCTCCGGTCGCCGCGTCATAGGCGACCACCGCCTCGAGCTCTCCGCGCTGCTCCTGGGTGAAGATTCGCCGGCCCGCGACCGCGAACGACGACCATCCCGGACCCACCTGGATGCGCCAGAGCTCACGCGGAGGCCGCGCCTCCCAGTCTTCCGCGAGGGTCAGACCCCGCACCACCCCATCGCGCCGGGGCCCGCGAAACCCGGGCCACTCGGTCTCGGCGAGAGGTTGGTCGAGGCTCGAGCCGCCGTCGCGGCCGCCGCGCGCGGCGAGGAACTCGTCCTCGGCCGTCGCGGACCAGCGCCAGGAGCGCTCGGCCTTGAAGTCGCCGCCCCACACTCCGTCCATCCGCACCAGGGTCCAGTAGCCGAAGGCGAGGCCGGCCGCGATCAGCCCGATCACCGCCCGTCGCTCGGGGCGGATGTACCTGGCAGCGATGAGCCCGACGACGAAGGCGCTCGCTCCCCACTGAATGACGCCGAAGGTGCCGTAGCCCTTGAGCGTCGGATCTCCGGCGTAGAAGCCGACCACCGCGAGGGCCAAGAAGCCGAGCAGGCCGAAGACTCGCTCACGCCAGGTCGCGCGACTCACGGCGACCCACCAGATGAGGATCAGCGCGGAGCAGACCATCGGCACGAAGAACGCGCTCATCATGACCTGGATCGACGGCTCCTCCAGGACCTTCGGCAGGAATCGGAAGATCCACAGGATGACGAGCAGGGCGATGGCGGGCCACAGGCGCAGAGGGGACGGGGCTTTGGGGGTGCTCTCGAGAGTCATGCGGTCTCCGGGTGGATGGGGTTCGTTCGTATCCTAGCGCCTGGCGAACGCTCCTGGCTCTCCCCGCCCTTGGCGCAAGATCGCTTCCCCGGCGGTAGGCTGGCTTCACCGACCGCTTGAGCAATTGTCGCCGCAGGCCCTGCCGGCTACACGGTGGTCCGATGCACAAGGTGCGCAGCAGCCGCGCGGTCGAAGATCCAGACCAATCTCCCCTCGCTCGGAGCCACCGCCTGGCTGGGGAGGCGCTCCGGCGCCCTCGGGCCCTCGATCACCGCGGCCAGCGTCTTCGCCTTCGCGCGTCCGGAGACCAGAAAGCACACACACCGCGCCCGATTCAGCACCGGGAGGGTCAGGGTGAGCCGCCTGCCGGATTCCGGCCCGGAACTTTCCACGACCCAGCGATCTACTACCGAGAGCGCTCCGGAGCCGGGGAACAGCGAAGCCGTGTGACCATCCGCTCCCATACCCAGGAGGATCAGATCGAACGATGGCGGCTCAGAATGCGTTGGGACTCCGAAGACCTCCCCGATCTCGCGCTCGTATTCACTTGCCGCCTCCTCCAGATCGGCCCGCTCACCATGCATCCGGTGGATCTGTTCGGCAGCCACCGGCACCGAGCTCAGGAACGACTCCCACGCCATTCGGTAGTTGGAGTCGGCATGGTCGGCCGGCACCGGCCGCTCGTCGCCCCAGAAGAACTCGATCTTCTCCCAGGGCACCCGCTCGCGGAGGGGGGATGTCGCCAGACGCCGGTAGACGTCCCGCGGAGTCGAGCCCCCCGCCAGAGCCACGACGAAACGTCCCCGCTCGGCGACTGCCTGCTGAGCCAACCTGACGAACAGACCCGCCGCGGCTCGGCTCACGCCTTCCTGGTCGGCAACCCGTTGGATCTCCATTGCCATGATTTGGCCCGGCGTCATCCCTCCCGGAAGAACTTCTCGAACTCCGAGACGTTCTCGGAGCTGCCGATCACGAACGGCACGCGCTGGTGGAGCGTCTCGGCGCGCACGGCAAGAACGTCCGTCGCCCCGGTCGTCGCCCGACCGCCCGCCTGCTCCGCCACGAGAGCCAGCGGCGCGCACTCGTACAGCAAGCGGAGTTTGCCGTCCTCGTAGAGGTCGTCGGCCGGGTAGAAGTGGATACCACCTTCCAGCAGACATCGATGAAAATCGGCCACCAGCGCGCCGTTGTGGCGCAGCGCATACCGCGGCTCCCGAGCCACCGTCAACAGATCGGTGTACTTCTGGATGCCCGGCGCCCAGTGCGACGCCCGCGTGAGGTTGGCGCTGAAGGTCGTCCCGCGCACGGGACACCGGATGTTTTCGTGCGAGAGCAGGAACTCTCCCAGGTCACGATCCAAGGTGAAGCCGTGGACGCCACGACCCACCGTATAGACGAGCATTGTGCTGGCCCCGTAGAGGACGTACCCCGCGCCGACCTGCTCCGAGCCCGGGCGCAGGAACTCGGCCTCGGCATCCCCGTGCCCAGCGCTCCTGGGATAGATGCCGAAGATCGTGCCCACGTCACCGTTGATGTCGATATTCGAAGAGCCGTCGAGCGGATCGATGCACAGGATGTACGGGGCATCGCTCTCGCAGCTGACGCAGTGCGCTTCTTCGAGCTCTTCAGACACGATCGAGGAGACCAGCCGCGCACCGATGAACGCCTCGATCACGGTCTCGTTCGCGAACACATCGAGCTTTTTCTGCGAGTCTCCGGACGCGTTCTTGTCTCCTACCAGACCGAGCTTTCCGGCCAGCGCCGCGCGGCCGAACTCTCGCGAGAGGATCTTCGCGGCGTAGGCGATCTGCGTCAGCAGAGGAGCAAGCGGCGCGGCGAGGTCGGGAGCTTCCCGGACCTCCTCGAGGATGTGGCGGCCGAAAGAGGTTCCTAGCAAGGACATCGGAGTGTGTCTTTCCTTTCCGTACGGGCTAGCACTGGCGGCCGTGCAGCGCTACGTGGGCCGCCCCGAGTAGAGCGGCTTGATCGTTGATGACCACCTTGATGGGCATTGCGACCAGCAGCGGTCGCATGCGCCCCTTCGCCAGAAAGGCCTCGCGGAAGATCGGCTCCTCGAGCTTGGCCAGGATCTTCGGGGCGATCCCGCCGCCGAGAAACACGCCCCCGGATGCCAGAAGCTTCAGCGCGAGATTCCCGGCTTCGGCGCCCAGAATTGAAACGAACATGTCGAGTGCACGAACGCAGATCTCGATGTCGCCCTCGAGCGCCGCCCTCGAGATCACGGCGGCCGGGTCGCCGTTGGCGATCTCGTCTCTCAACGACGGTGGCTCTTCGCCGCGGCCCGTCTCGACCAGGAACCTGTAGATGTTCACCAGCCCGGGGCCCGACAGCACCCGCTCGTAGCTCACGTGGTCGTAGGACTTCAACAGATGGGCGAGGAGGTCGATCTCGAGAGCACTTCGGGGAGCGAAGTCGGCATGGCCGCCCTCCGTCGCAAAGGGCCGGTAGCAGTCGCCGTCCCAGTGCAGGCCCGCTTCTCCCAGGCCGGTTCCGGCCGAGATCAGCGCCGCGTTGCCGTTCGCATCCCGCTCCCCCGCATGCAACACGACGAAGTCGGCCTCGCCGAGGCTCGAGAGGCCGTGAGCATTCGCTTCCAGGTCGTTGATCAGACCGACGCTCTGGAGGTCGAGGCCGGTAGCCAGGGCTCTGGAGTCGACCACCCATGGCAGATTGGGCGTTCGACAGATGCCGTCGATCACCGGACCCGCAACACCGAAGCACGCCGACTCGACGTTCCCGGAGTGGGTCGCCGTGAACCGAGCCAAGACCTCTTCCAGACCGCCGTACTCGGGGCTCGAATAGACCTCGGTGACCACCTGCGACAACCGATCTCGAACGAGCTCGAAGAGGGCAAGCCTGGTGTTGGTGCCACCGATGTCGCCGGCCAGGATCATCGGCAGTTTCTCCAGTGGTGCCCGTCCCGCGCCAGGAGCTCATCGGCTTCGGCGGGCCCCCAGCTCCCTGCGGGATAGTTCGGAAAGCTCGCGGCCGGATTCGCGTCCCAGGCCTCGACAATCGGCGCCACGACCTCCCAGCTCGCCTCGACCATGTCGGCGCGCTGGAAGAGCGTCGCGTCGCCTTGCATCGCATCATAGAGAAGGCGCTCGTAGCCGGTCTGGGGCGCGCCGCCGAAGTAGGTTTCGTAACAGAAGTCCATCTCGACGTTACCGAGCTTCATCACCGCTCCCGGCACCTTGGCGTCGAAGCTCAGCGAGATCCCTTCGTCGGGCTGGAGACGGAGTATCAGGAGATTCGGATTGACACGCTCGACCGGTGTCTTCCGGAACAGCGACAGCGGCGGCCGCTTGAAGCGCACCGCGATCTCGGTGGCGCGCTTTGGCAGCCGCTTGCCGGTTCGCAGATAGAAGGGGACACCCGCCCACCGCCAGTCGTCGATCGCCAGCCTCATCGCCACGTAGGTCGGGGTATTCGATTGCGGATCGACGTCGGGTTCCTGCCGGTAGCCGGGCACGGGCTCGTCGTTCAGCTCGCCCTTCCCGTACTGGCCCCGCACGGCGTGCCGACCGACGCTCTCCTCGGAGAACGGAACGATCGCCCGCAGGATCTTCACCTGCTCGTTGCGCACCGCATCGGCCTCGAAAGAGATCGGCGGTTCCATGGCGGTCAGGGTCACCAACTGGAAGATGTGGTTCGGCACCATGTCGCGCAGCGCGCCCGAACGCTCGTAGTACGCGCCGCGCTGCTCCACGCCGAGCCCTTCGGCCACAGTGATCTGCACGTGGTCCACGTATTGACGGTTCCAGAGCGGCTCGAAGATGCCGTTCGCGAATCGCAACGCGAGGATGTTCTGGACCGTCTCCTTGCCCAGGTAGTGATCGATGCGGTAGATCTGCCTCTCGTCGAGACACTTCAGAAGATCTCGATTCAGCTGCCGCGCGGAATCGAGATCGCTTCCGAAGGGCTTCTCCACGATCACCCGGCGCCAGGCGCCTGCGCTCTCGTCCGTCAGGCCCTCTGTCCCCAGCCGCGCCGGGATGTCGCTGAAGAAGCTCGGCGCGGTGGCCAGATAGAAGAGGTAGTTGCCCTGGGTTCCGCTCTCACTGTCGATGCCGCGCAGGAGTTGACCGAGCCGCGCGTAGGTGTCGTCGGAGCCGAAGTCGCCGCTCACGTAGTGGAGCCTAGGCGCGAGCCAATCCGCGAGCTCGGGCGCGACCGCGTCGGTCGCGAACTGCTCCAGGTCGGCCAGGATCTGGGCCTTGAAGTCTTCATCCGACCACTGTCGGGAGGCGACGCCCACCACCGCGAACTCGGCCGGGAGTAGATCCTGACGGGCCAGATTGACCAGGGCGGGGACGAGCTTGCGCTTTGTCAGGTCTCCCGACGCACCGAAGATGACGAGCACACACGGCCCGGCCGGCGAGCCCGATTCGGACGGGGCCCGCTCGACCACCTCATCGCATTCCGTCGTGTCTCCCTCCGGCGGCTTCCGAGTCTTCTCCGCTACGCCCGCCATGCGCTAGTCCCCGCTCTGCTTCTCGACGTGGCCGCCGAACTTGTTCCGCATCGCCGACAGCACCTTGTCCGCAAAGGTGGTCTCCTGGCGCGACCTGAAACGTGCGAAAAGAGCGGAGGAGAGAACCGGCGCCGGCACGGCCTCCTCGATGGCCGCCTGGATCGTCCACCGCCCCTCGCCGGAGTCGTGAACGAACCCGGTGTACTCGGAAAGGGCCGGATCCTCCGCGAGAGCCGAGGCGGTGAGGTCCAGCAACCAGGAGCCGACCACGCTGCCGCGCCGCCAGACCTCGGCGATATCGTCGACGGCGAACTCGTAGCGATACTCCTCGGCCAGCTCGGTCGAGTTCGCGTTCTGCAGGATCCCGAAACCCTCGGCGTAGGCCTGCATCAGCCCGTACTCGATGCCATTGTGGATCATCTTGACGAAGTGGCCCGCCCCGCTCGGCCCGCAATAGAGATAGCCGTGCTCGGCGGTTCCGGTTCGCCCCTCGCGGCCGGGAGTCGGCGGGATGTCCCCGACCCCGGGCGCCAGCGACTCGAACACTGGAGCCAGATGCTCGACAATCTTCCCTTCGCCGCCGATCATCATGCAGTAGCCCCGCTCGACGCCCCAGATGCCACCGCTGGTACCGACATCGACGTGGTGGATCTCGCTCTTCGCGAGCTCCCTTGAGCGCCGAACGTCGTCCTTGTAGAACGAGTTGCCGCCGTCGATGACGATGTCGCCTGGCTCCATCAAGGAGCGAAGCTCCGACACGACACTTTCCGTGATGGCGCCCGCGGGCACCATCACCCAGGCGACTCGCGGAGATGTCAGCTTGCCGACCAGCTCCTCTAGCGACGCCGCGCCCACCGCGCCTTCGGCGGCGAGCTCCGCGACGCTCGAGGGGTCCAGGTCGAAAGCGACGACGTCGTGCCCGTGCTGCATGAGTCGGCGCGCCATGTTGCCGCCCATTTTCCCGAGTCCCACCATTGCGATCTGCATGTCTGTTCCTTCCCGTTGCGCCTCGAAGCCGATTGCCGGCTCAGAGTACGTCAGTCGAGGCCCGCGCGAATGAGCCGTTCCAATTTCCCAGTCCAGCCGCCGCATCTGTGGATGCCGACGATGCCGGCGAGCAGCATTCCATGCAGCAGCGGAAGTCGGCCAGGTTCAGCTTCCGATCGCAGCCGCGTGATCGACCGTCGGGCGCTCACCGCCCCAGCGCGCGAAGAGCACCGGGATCAGCACCAGATTGAGCAACCCCGAGCTCACCAGCCCGCCCAGGATGACTAGGCCCATCGGACTCTGGATCTCGTTGCCGGCCTTGTGCCCGGCGGCGACGAGCGGAATCAGCGCCAGGCCGGTGGTCAGCGCGGTCATCAGGATCGGCGCCAGCCGCTCCTCCGAGCCGCGCCTCACGGCCTCGAGCAGCCCGTGCCCCTCATCGCGAATCAGATGCTGATAGTGGCTGACGAGCAGCACGCCGTTGCGAGTGGCGATGCCGAAGAGGGTCACGAACCCCACCAGCGTTGCCAAGCTGAGCACACCTCCGAACAGCACGACCGCGGTGATTCCGCCGATCAACGCCAGCGGCAGATTGACGGCGACGATGGCCGCTCTGCGGTGGTCGCGAAACGCCAGGTAGAGAACTCCGTACATTCCGACAAGGATCACGCCGGCGAGCAGTGCCAGGGTTCGTACGCCGCTCTCAGCCTCCTCGAACTGCCCGCCGAAGACGACCCGGTAGCCGATCGGGAGCTCCACCTCGGAGGCGACTTGCCGCTGCGCCCGCTCAACGGTCCCCGCCAGATCGGTCCCGGCGACGTTGGCGGTGATCACGGCCACGCGTTGCACGCTCTCCCGCCGAACCAGGCTCGGCCCCAGGTCGAAGCGCGCGCTCGCCACGTCGCCGAGCCGGATCCGCTGGCCGGCCGGCGTCATCAGGGGAAGCTCCTCGAGCCGGTCGCGATCCCGCCGCAGGCTCTCCGGGAACCGCACGACAACGCGTGACACCACACCGTCCTCGACGATCTCGCCGGCTTGCGCGCCCTGAAAGAGCGCTTCGACCGTCTGCGCGAACCCGGCCGAGCTCAGCCCGTGCCGGGCCAACGCCGAGCGATCCGGGTCGATCAAGAGCTGAGGCACGCTCGCCTGCTCCTGGTTGCTGAGATCGACGATGCCCTCGACGCCGACGAGAACTTTTTCGATCTGCGCCGCGACTCCCCGCAGCACCGTCAGATCGGGACCGAAGATCTTGACCGCCAGATTGGACCGGCTGCCCGAGATCATGTGGTCGATGCGATGGCTGATCGGCTGCCCGAAGGTGACCCCGGCTCCGGGGAGTGTCGCGACGGCCCGGCGCATCTCTTCGAGCAGCTCTTCCTTGGGTCGCCCCTCTCGCAGCACCACCTCCAGCTCCGACCGGTTCACGCCCTGAACGTGCTCGTCCTTCTCGGCGCGGCCGGTGCGTCGGCTCGTCGACACCACTTCGGGGAAAGCCAGGAGCGCCTCTTCGACGCTTCGCCCGAGCGCGTCGCTCTCCTCGAGGCTGATCCCCGGAGCGGTGACCACGCCGATCGTCAGAGCCCCCTCGTTGAACGGCGGCAGGAAGCTCCGGTCGAGAAACGGGAGCGCCGCCAGAGCCAGCACCAGCAGCGCGACGCTCGTGAGCGACACGGCCGCCCGGTGCCCCAGCGCCCAGTCGAGCACCGGCCGGTAGATCCTCTTGAGCCAACGTAGAAGGGCCGGCTCCTGGTCGGGAATTCGCGCGCTCGGCAGGATGAGCAGGCAGAGTGCCGGGGTCACGGTGACCGAGACCAGGAA
>JAJCXP010000290.1 GCA_029263375.1 Acidobacteriota bacterium
AAGCCGTGCTTCTGGCGCGGGTGGATCGCCATCTCGAACTGCTTGCCGGCGGCGATCAGCTTCTGAGCCATGACCAGGGTGTTCTGCGGGTGCACGTTGTCGTCGGCCGTCCCGTGGACGATCAGCAACGAGTCCGCGAGGTTGTCGGCGTAGTTGGTCGGTGCCGAGTCGTGGTAGCCGTCCGGGTTGTCGGCGGGGTGGTCGAGGTAGCGCTCGGTCCAGATGGTGTCGTAGAAGCGGAAGTCGGTGACCGGTGCAAAGGCGACTCCCGCTCTCCAGGTGCCGGGGCTGTTCAGCAGTGCGTAGAGCGTGTGGTAGCCACCGCCCGATCCGCCCCAGAGGCCGACCCGGCCGACGTCGACGTAGCCGAGAGAGCCGAGATAGCCGACGCCCGCACGTTGGGCGGCGAGGTTCTCGGGGCCGAAGCGTCGGTGGGCGCGATCATGGCCGTGCTTGCCGAAGTAGTTCGAGGCCCGGTTGTCGACGTGGAGGATCACGTAACCGCGCTGGGCCATCATGGTGTGCCAGAGTTCGCGCTCGCGCCAGCTCCAGCGGTCGGCGACCACCTGGGAGTTCGGTCCGCCGTAGTGGTACATGATCGCCGGATAGCTGCGCTCCGGATCGAGGTCCGGCGGCGTCATCAACATCGCGGGCAGCTTCGACCCGTCCGGCCCGGGGATGGTCAGGAAGCGTCTGCGCGGCAACCGATCGAGATCGACCCCGGGTCGCTCGGCCGTCGGCAGTTCGACGCGAATGTCGCTCCCGAGCGTCCGGACCTCGACCGTGCCGGGCGAGTCCGCGCGGCTCTGAGAGAGAACGTAGCGGTCGCCGGTCGGGGAGATCTGGGCGCCGCTCCAGGCGTTCTCCGGGGTGAGGGCGGTCGCGCCGCCGCCGGCGAGCGGCTGTTCGAAGACCGTGCGATGGAGAGCGCCGAGGGTGTCGGAGGAGTGCGCGGTGAATACGACGGATCCCCGATCGGGTGCGACACCATCGACCGAGGTCACGTTCCAGCGCTCGGGGGAGAGCTCGCGCAGCCACTCTCCGGAAGCGTCGTGCAGCGCCAGCCGGCGCCAACCGCTCGCCTCCGAGGTCCAGAGGAATCTGCCATCCTCGAGGAAGGTCAGGTCGCTGGTCACGTTCACCCAGGTCGCGGCCCGCTCCTCGACCAGACGCGAGCAGGAGCCGGCGCCCGCGTCACAGGAGAGCAGCTCGAGGTGATCCTGCTCGCGGTTCAGGCGCTGGATGGCGACCCGCTCGCCGCCCGGCTGCCAGCCGACCCGCACCAGGTAGATGTCGGGATCCTCGCCAGTATCCATCCAGATCGTGTCGCCGCTTTCGATCGCGACCACCCCGACCTTCACGGTCGGATTCGTCTCGCCGGCCTTCGGGTAGCGCTGCCACTCGATCTCGGGGTAGTTGGGCATGAAGTCGACCATCGGATAGGTCGGCACGTCGCGATCGTCGAACCGGTAGAAGGCGATGCGGTCGCTGTCGGGGCTCCACCAGAGCCCGTTCGACGTTCGACCCCAGATCTCCTCCCAGTAGACCCAGTCGGTGACGCCGTTGATGATCTCGTTCTCTTTGCCGTCCTCGGTCAGGGCGAGTTCGCGGCCGGTCCCGAGCTCGTGCACCCACAGGTTCCAATCGCGAACGAAGGCGATCCTGGAGCCATCGGGGGAGAAGCTCGCGACCCGCTCCTCGAACGCGGACTCGGTCAGTCGATCGACCTTGCTCGTGGACAGCGTCAGGAGATAGAGATCGCCTTCCGATTCGAGCAGCAGTCGGGTGCCGTCCGGCGACCATTGGTGGCGGGTCAGTTCTTCGAGCTTCGGCAGCTCTGTCGATTCCTGGTCGCCGATCGTCAGCAGCCGTCGCCGATCGCCGCTCTCGGCATCGAGCTGCCAGAGCGCCTTGCCGTCACCGTCCTCCCAGACGTAGGTGAGCTGGTCGCCCTTTGGGCTCCAGGTGATCTCGGTGGGGGAGGTCGAAGTCGCTTCTCCAAAGATGATGTCGAACGTGAGATCACGCGCCGGAGCCGCTGTGGCCACGGAGGAGCCGGCGAGAGCGATCAGCGTAGACAGGGCGATAACTGTCGCCAGCCGGCGAGTGTGGGCGTGATTCGTGGGGGCCTCCCTCATGAAGCGGATGTGGTGGAGGAGAGCGCGTCGGCGACCAGCTCGGCGATGTCCTTGGTCTCCTCGACCGCGGCGTTGAGCATCATCTTGCACTCGGGACAGGAGGTGACCAGCGTCTGCGCGCCGGAGGCGGCGATCTCCTCCTTACGCTCGACGTCGACCCGACGCTTGACCTCCTGCTCGCGCATGAAGCCGGCGCTACCGCCGCCGCAGCAGAACGAGCGCTCGCCGTGCCGTCCGAGCTCGACCAGCTTGCCGCCGGTGGCGCGGATCACGTCGCGGGGCTCGTCGTAGACCTTCTCGAAGCGGCCCAGGTAGCAGGGGTCGTGGTAGGTCAGGGTGCGATCCGAGTTGCTGGCCTCGACCTCGATCTTTCCCTCGCTCAGCAGCTTCGAGATCATCTCGGAGTGGTGCACGACCTCGACCTCGAATCCGTCGTCGAGCGTCGGGTACTCCCAGCGCATCGTGTGCAGGCAGTGCGGACAGGGCGAGATCGCCTTCTGAACCTGGTTCTCGCGGAAGCGCTCGATGTTCTCGCCGGCGAGCGTCTGGAACTGCAGCTCCTCGCCCTGACGGCGCGAATGATGGCCGCTACAGCTCTCCTCCTCGAGCACGCCCCAGCTGACCCCGGAGGTGTCGAGAATCTTGCGCATCGCTTCGAGGCTGCTCCGGGCGTCGTCGTTGTAGCTCCACACGCAACCGAGCCAGACCAGATACTCGGTCTCGCCCGGCTGGTAGATCGGCAGGTCGAGCCCCTTGATCAGCTCCTTGCGCGCGGACTTCGGCTTCGAGAACGGGTTGCCGTAGCGCTCGGTGGTCTCGAGGAACGCGGACGCGACCATCCCCTTGCCGGTGGCCAACGCCTGGGCGCGCTTGGCGCCGGTGAGCAGCTGAAGGTGCTCGATGCCGACCGGGCAGATGCTTTCGCAGGCGCCGCAGCTGGTGCACTGGCCGAGCGCGATCTCGCTGATCACGCTGCCGATCACCGGCGCCTCGTCCTGGCCGAGTGCGGCGCGGCCAGCGAGGATGAAGCCACGCGGGTTGAGCTCCTGGTCGCAGGTGGCGGCCGGGCACTGCTCGGTGCAGCGCCGGCACTCGACGCAGGTCAGGAAGTCCATGCGCATCTTCCACGGCGTGTCGGCCATGGTCTCGAGGCCCAGAGTGACCTCTTCTTCGGACTCCGCCATGGCGTCGAGATCGAGGTTGAGCGGCAACAGGTCGCCGAGCCGGTGGGTGCGGTAGAAGATGTCCACCGGCGCCATCACGATGTGGAAGTGCTTCGAGCGCAGAATCAGGTGCGGAAAGATCAGGATGATCAGGCTGTGCACCCACCAGTTGGCGCGCTCGAGAACCGGCTCACTCAAGACGCCGTTGATGTAGGTGAGCATCAAGAGGAAGATCAGGAACGCCACGACGCCCGAGCTGTACGACTCGGGATCCGGCGAGCTCTCCTTCATGAAGAACCGGCGGTAGCCGAGGCCGGCGATGCTCACCGCAACCAGCACCGCGGTGACCATCAGGACTACCCGGAACACGGGCAGAAGGCCGCCGAACAGGGTGGTCAGGAACGGCACGTGAAAGGGCTCGAGAAAGTGATCCGCAGTCTCGAAGCCGAAGGTCAGGAAGCCGAGGAAGACCAGGGCGTGCATGGTGCCGACCACCGGCCGGCCGCCGATCACGCGGGTCTGGAAAATCACCTCCTTGAAGGTGACCCAGAGGCGCCGGCCGAGCCGGTCGGTGCGCTCGCGGTCGGGCTTGCCGGCGGTGATGTGTCGTACTTGGTGGGCGAGATCGCGCCCGAAAACGGCGCCCGAGGCGACCGCCAGCACGACGAGAAGAACCTGCTCCCAGGATGTGAAAACCACGTTTTCCTCCAGCTGAAACCGTGCGAATCCTAGCACGGCCGGAGCGCCCGAGCCGGGCGTCGACCTGCCCGCTTTCGGGGCTCACGGGCCAGATTGGGCGTGCTCTCGAGCACGACCTCTGGGGCGCCGGGGTTGCCTTGACACTCTTCCGGGCCGCTGCTCTAATGCCGCGAATCAAGGATTTCTCCGAGCATGACGACCACTCCTCATCGGAACCGAGCCGGCAGGCAGCGAACGCTCCGGCCGGTCTGGTGGTGCGTTCGGAGTCGGTCCTAGGCTGGGGGTAGCGTCCCGGCCGGCGGGCCCGGGACGAGCGGCCGACGAGCGTGTCATCCGTTTCCTTCCGGGTCCTGCGGAAGGAGTTTTGTTGTGAGCACCGAGTCGGCCTATCTGATCGCCACCCTGACCGCCCCGCCGACGGGCGAGGAGCTGGCGGCGCTCTCCGGCCGGGTCGGTGCGCTCGAGGTGCGCGCGGATCTGGTGGGCGATCTCGATCCCGAGACCCTGCGCGCGAGCTTCGCCGGCGATCTGATCTACACCCTACGGAGCCAGGCCGAGGGCGGTCGCGGCGCCGAGCGCGACGGCGACCGCGAGAGCCGGATCGTCGAGTCCTCCGTTGGCTACGATCTGGTCGACCTCGAGGCCGCTCGCGACAACGGGTCGGGCCTTCTGGCCGCGATCGCGCCCGAGCGCCGACTGCTTTCATGGCACGGATCGGCGAGCGAGCTGGACGAGCTGCGGGGCCGGTTCGCGACCATGGAGGCGATCGGCGCGAGGTACTACAAGCTCGTCCCGGAGGCGGTGACGACCGGCGATGGCCTGCTGCCGCTTGCCTTCGCGAAGGGGATCGGCCGGGACGACGTGATCGCCTTCTCCTCGGGCGCGGCCGGCGGCTGGACCCGACTGCTGGCGCCGCGGCTGGGCGCGCGGGTCGTCTACGGTTCCGCGGGCTGGGAGCCCGCTGCCGCGGGGCAGCTGTCGATCGAGCGGCTGAGACTCGACTACGGGCTGCCCGAGCTGCCCGAGGTGCGCGATCTCTACGGCATCGTCGGCAATCCGGTACGCCACAGCCTGTCGCCGCGGCTCTACAACCGCATGTTTCGCGAGCGCGGCATCCCGGCGGCCTACCTGCCGTTCTCGGTCGACACCTTCGGAGACTTCTGGCTCGACGTGGTCGAAAGCGGCAGTCTCGACGTGCTGGGCTTCACGCTCAAAGGCTTGAGCATCACGGCGCCATTCAAGGAGATCGCGCTTGCGGTCTCGGGTGCGACCAGTCCGCTCGCCGAGCGCATCGGCTCAGCGAACACCCTGACCAATCGGCGGGGCGTCTGGGAGGCTGAATCGACCGATCCCGAGGGAGTTCTCGGACCGCTGCGCGCGCGTGGCATGGAGCTCGCCGGCAGGCGCGTCGCAGTGGTCGGCGCCGGCGGCGCCGGTAGGGCGGCGGCGTTCGCCCTGGCCCGCGGTGGCGCTCGCGTGACCCTGGTCAACCGGAGCGCGGAGCGCGGCCGGCGCGTGGCGCTCGAGCTCGACGTGGACTTCGTGCCGTTCGAGGAGTTCGAGCCCGGGGCGTACGATCTGCTGGTGAACGCAACACCCCTGGGCCGCGGCGACGGCGACGAGCTGCCGTTCGATCCAGCGCACCTGCGCAGCGACAGCGTGGTGGTCGACCTCGCATATGTGCCCGAGGCCTCGACCGCCCTCGTTAGCGCCGTTCGAGCCGCCGGCGCGGTGGCGATCGACGGACGCGAGGTGCTGTTCGCCCAGGCGATCCCCCAGGCGCTGACCATGACCGGAGAGGAGCTGTCGCCCGACCAGCTGGACGACCTGCGCGCCCCGGAGAGCCGCTCCTGAGCCGACGCCGAGCGACGCCGCACCTGCGCGAGTTTCTCGCCGACAGCCTGACACCGGTGGGGGTCTACCGGCGGTTGGCGACGACCTCGCCGGTCCGATTCCTGTTCGAGAGCGTGACCGGCGGCGAGCGGGTTTCGCGCTACAGCTTTCTCGGCGCCGGACCGCGCGAGATCTACCGCCTATGGGAGGACCGGCTCGAGATCGACCGTCAGGGCGAGGTCGAGATCGAGAGCGGGCCGCCGCTCGAGGCGCTCCGCCGCCGGTTGAGCGCGATCGAGTCCGCACCGCACGAGATCCCGTTTCTGGGCGGAGCGGTGGGCTACTTCGGTTTCGATCTCGCGCGCATGATCGAGCGCCTGCCGAGCCCGCCGGCGGATCCGTACGGGCTGCCGGTAGCGCAGCTGGCGCGCTTCGATCGGTTGGTGGTCTTCGATCACGCGCACCAACGCGTGCTGGCCGTCGTCAACGAGATCGAGGGGGAAGTGAGCGCCGCGCAGGCCGAGCGCGAGATCGACGAGCTGAGCGAGCTGCTGGTCGCCCGCTCAGGAGGGGGCGGCGCCGAACTGCCGGCGCCGGTCGCGGTCGCCGCCGCGCCGGTGCCGAGCGTCAGCGATGCCGACTACGCGGCGGCGGTGGAGAAGGTCCAGGAGTACATCACCGCCGGCGACGTGTTCCAGACGGTGATCGCCAGGCGCTGGCGTCTGCAGGAGGAGATCGAGCCCCTGGCGCTCTACCGGGCCCTGCGCACGGTCAACCCGAGCCCCTACATGGTGCTGCTCGAAAGCCCCGAAGTCTCGTTGGTGGGCGCCTCGCCCGAGATGCTGGTGCGCAAGAGCGGCGACCGGATCGAGACCCGGCCGATCGCCGGCACGCGGCCACGCGGTGCGACAATAGCGCACGACCGCGAGCTGGCCGAGGAGCTCCTGGCCGACCCGAAGGAGCGTGCCGAGCACGTCATGCTGGTAGACCTCGGCCGCAACGACATCGGTCGGGTGAGTCTGCCGGGCTCGGTCGAGCTCTCGAGCTTCATGGAGGTCGAGCGCTACAGCCACGTCATGCACATCGTCTCCGAGGTCGTCGGCCGTCTGCCGGCGGAGGTGGACGGGCTCGATGTCCTGCTCGCGTGTTTCCCGGCCGGCACGGTGAGCGGTGCGCCGAAGATCCGGGCGATGGAGATCATCGACGAGCTCGAGCCCGAGCGCCGTGGCCCGTACGCCGGCGCCGTCGGCTACTTCTCCTACAGCGGCGATGTCGACACCTGCATCACGATCCGCACGCTGGTGGTTCGCGCAGGCGAGGTCTCGGTCGCCGCCGGCGCGGGCATCGTGGCCGACTCCGACCCCGCCACCGAGGCGCG
Source organism: Acidobacteriota bacterium (assembly GCA_029263375.1). Classification (GTDB taxonomy): domain Bacteria; phylum Acidobacteriota; class Thermoanaerobaculia; order Multivoradales; family JAHEKO01; genus JAHEKO01. Next base: position 7,212 of record JAJCXP010000290.1, read on the forward strand.
CGAGACGGAGAGCAAGGCGGCGGCGCTGCTGGCGGCGGTCGAGCTCGCGCGGCGGTTGCGGACGTAGGATGTCGGTGGAGTCCGAGCCATGATCCTGGTCGTCGACAACTACGACTCGTTCACCTACAACCTGGTGCAGCTGTTCGGGATGGAGGGCGCCGAGGTTCGGGTGGTGCGTAACGACGCCGTGACGGTCGACGAGATCTGGGAGCTGGGTCCGGCCGGGGTGGTGCTGTCTCCTGGGCCGGGGCGCCCTGAGCGGGCGGGCGTTTGTGTCGAGCTGCTCGGGCGTCACCGCCCGGTGCCGGTGCTCGGGGTGTGTCTCGGCCACCAGGCGCTGGCGATCGCGTTCGGTGCCCGGGTCGAGGCCGCTCCGACCCTGATGCACGGCAAGACCTCGCAGGTTCGGCACCGCTCGGAGGGGCTGTTCGCCGGGGTCCGCAACCCGCTGCGCGCGACCCGCTACCACAGCCTGACGGTGCCCGAGGCGTCGTTGCCGCCCGAGCTCGAGCCGGTGGCGTGGGCCGACGACGGTACCCTTCAGGCGATGCGCCATCGAGATCTGCCCTATTGGGGCGTGCAGTTCCACCCGGAGTCGATCCTGACCGAGGATGGCCCCGGCCTGGTCAGGAACTTCCTGGAGCTGTGCGGATGATCGATCCGACTGCGGCGCTCGAGCGCGTGATCGCCGGCGAGGGGTTGACCCGCGACGAGATGGAATCGCTGATCGGCCGTCTGATGGACGGCGAGCTCGAAGAGCCGGTGAAGGCCGGTCTCCTGGTCGGGCTCGCGACCAAGGGCGAGAGCGCGGCCGAGATCGCCGGCGCTGCCATCGCCATGCGTCGGCGCGTGATCGCCATTCCTCACCAGCGTCGCGACGTGGTCGATACCTGCGGCACCGGCGGCGATGGCAAGGGAACGTTCAACGTCTCGACCGCCGCCGCGTTGATCGCGGCCGCCGCCGGCGTTCCGGTCGCCAAGCACGGCAACCGTTCGGTGTCGAGCCGGTCGGGCAGCGCCGACGTGCTCGAGGCGCTGGGCGTGCCGATCGAGACCGACCCCGAGCGCGCCGGCCGATCACTCGAAGAGATCGGCATCGCGTTCCTGTTCGCGCCCCGGCTCCATCCGGCGGTCAAGGAGGTCATGCCGGTACGGCGCGCGCTCGGCGTGCGCACACTCTTCAATGTCCTCGGTCCGCTCACCAATCCGGCGAGCGCACCGCGCCAGGTGATCGGCGTCTATTCCGCCCACCTGGTCGAGCTTCTGGCCCAGGTGCTGCTCGAGCTCGGCAGTGTCCACGCGCTGGTGGTCCACGGTAGCGACGGTCTGGACGAGATCACGACGACCGACACCACCGAGATTGCCGAGGTGCGCGATGGCGCGGTTCATCGGTGGCAGTTGACGCCCGAGGAGTGCGACCTGCCGCGGGCGGCCCCGGCCGATCTGATCGGCGGCGAGCCGGCCGACAACGCCAAGCTGATGTCGGCGGTGCTGGCCGGTGCCGAGAGCCCGCTGCTCGACATCAGCCTGCTCAACGCCGGCGCCGCGATCTACGTCGCCGGTCTGGCGGCGTCGGTCGAGGTGGGAGTCGGGCGAGCGCGCGAGGCAGTCGAGAGTGGCGCGGCGGTCGAGAAGCTCGAGGATCTGCGCCGGCAACCGGCGGGGGAGTGATCGATGGCGGAACCGCTGGCCGGCATTCTCGAGCGGATCGTCGCCCAGCGACGGCAGCGGTTCGGCGTCGATGTGTCTCTCGAGGGCCACGCCGGGACCGCGCCGGAGCCCGAGCTGGACCAGCCCGCGTTGCCTCGTACCGAGAGTCCGATACTCGAGGCGATCGCCGGGCAGAGCGGACGCGCGATCATCGCCGAGGTCAAGATGGGCTCGCCGCGGCTCGGCTCGCTGGTCGGCCGGGTGGATCCCGAGCGGCAGGCGCGACTCTACCGGCGCGCCGGCGCGGTGGCGCTCTCGGTGGTGGTCGAGCCCGATTTCTTTCACGGTAGCTACGAGCTGCTGGCGGCCTGCAAGGCGGCGTCGGGGCTGCCCGCGCTGGCGAAGGACTTCGTGGTCAGCCCGCGCCAGCTGGATCGCGCCGCGGAGTGCGGCGCCGACGCAGTGCTGCTGATCGCCGCGCTCTACGGCAGGCAGGAGCTCCGTCTGTGGGCGGCGGCGGCTCGAGCGCGCGGGCTGGTGCCGCTGATCGAAACCCACGACGCCGGCGAGGTCGAGCGGCTGGCAGACGCCGACTGGGAGCTGGTCGGCATCAACAACCGCGATCTCAGGACTTTCGAGGTCGATCTCGAGCACTCGATCGAGCTGCGCCCGAGCCTGCCCGCCGGAGCGCTGGCGGTCGCCGAAAGCGGCATCGCGAGCGCACGCGATCGGCAGCGCCTGGCGGCCGCCGGTTTCGACGGCTTCCTGATTGGCGAGGCGCTATTGCTCGCCGACGACCCGGCGGCCAAGCTCGAGGAGCTGCTTGCCGACTGAGCCGATGAACGGGCCGACGATCAAGATCTGCGGCGTGACCCGGGTGGAGGACGCCGAGCGCGCGGTGGCGCTGGGCGCCGGGATGCTGGGCCTGAACTTCTACCCGCCGAGCCCCCGGGCGCTCAGTGTGGAGCGAGCCCGGGAGATCGCCGATTCGGTCCGCGGGCGGGTGCGTCTGGTCGGAGTGTTCGTGGACCGCGCCGCTGCCGAAGTCGAAGAGATCGGCGATCGCGTCGGGCTCGACCTGTTCCAGTTCCACGGCGACGAGCCCCCGGAGGCGATCGCGCCGTTCGGGCGCCGCGCGATCAAGGCGTTCCGCCTCGACGGCAGCGGGTCGCCTGACGGGTGGCGCGACTACCCGGAGGCCTGGGGTTTTCTGTTCGAAGGCCGCCATCCAAGTCTCTACGGTGGCACCGGTGAGAGCTGGAGCTACCAGCGGCTCGCCTCGATCGAGACCGACCGACCGGTGCTGGTGGCCGGTGGTATTCGGCCCGGCAATGCGCGACGCGCGCTCGAGCTCTCGGGCGCCTCGGGTCTCGATGTCTGCTCGGGGGTCGAGTCCGAGCCCGGGGTGAAGGACCCGGTCCTGCTCTCGAAGTTGTTTGCGGAATTACGAATTGCGGATTCGGAGTAGATCGGTTTAGGGTGCGGGCGGGCGGCGAATCATGAGCGGCAGAGGAATCGAACCTATCGGGTACTTCGACAACTTCGGCGGCCGCTACGTGCCGGAGACGCTGATGGCGCCGATCGCCGAGCTGGCGAAGGCGTACGATCGGCTGTCCCGCCGGCGGTCCTTCCGTCGGCGTCTGCAGGAGCTGCTGCGCGACTACGCCGGGCGACCGACGCCGCTCTACTTCGCCGAGCGCTTGAGCCGCGAGCTGGGTGGCGCTCGGATCTACCTCAAGCGTGAAGACCTGCTGCATACCGGAGCCCACAAGATCAACAACGCTATCGGCCAGGCGTTGCTCGCCCAGAGCATGGGCAAGGAGCGGGTGATCGCTGAGACCGGAGCCGGCCAGCACGGCGTGGCGACCGCCACCGCCGCGGCGTTGCTCGGTCTCTCGTGCACCGTCTACATGGGCGAGGAGGACATGCGCCGGCAGCGGCTGAACGTCGAGCGCATGCGGCTCCTGGGGGCCGAGGTCGTTGCGGTCGACGCCGGCAGCCGGACGCTCAAGGACGCGATCAACGAAGCGTTGCGCGACTGGGTGACCAACGTGCGCGACACCCACTACGTCCTCGGCTCGGTGCTGGGCCCCGATCCCTACCCCCGCATGGTGCGCGACTTTCACCGCGTGATCGGCGACGAGGCGCGACGTCAGCTCCGGCGTCAGACTCGTCGCACCTGGCCGGACCTGGCCATCGCCTGCGTTGGCGGGGGCAGCAATTCGATCGGCCTGTTCTCGGCGTTCCTGGATGACGATCGGGTGCGCATGATCGGCGTCGAGGCGGGGGGGCGTGGCCCCGCACTCGGCGAGCACGCGGCCCGCTTCGCCGGCGGCTCGGTGGGGGTCTTGCACGGTACGCGGACGCTGGTGCTGCAGGATCGCAACGGCCAGATCGCGCCCACCCACTCGGTGTCGGCCGGCCTCGACTACCCGGCGGTCGGACCGGAGCACGTCGCGCTGTTCGAGCGCGGACGGGTCGAGTACACCTCGGCGACCGACGATCAGGCGATCGCGGCGTTTCATCGTCTGGCGGTCACCGAGGGCATCCTGCCGGCGCTCGAAAGCGCGCACGCGGTGGCCGAGGCGATCGAGCGTGCCCCGAGTCTGTCGCCGAAGGCGATCGTTCTGGTCAATCTGTCGGGCCGCGGCGACAAGGACGTCGAGTCGGTGCTGGCGTACGACGAGCAGGAAACGACCGGTGGCGGGCGACCGCTCGACGCGACGGACGTGGCGCGCCTGGGGCGGGAGTTCGAGTGAGCGAGATCGCTGCGACCTTCGAGCGTTGCCGCGGGGAGAAGCGCGCGGCGTTCATCCCGTATCTGACCGCCGGCGATCCCGACTTCGAGACCAGCGGCCGGCTGCTCGAGGCGCTGGCGGCCGGCGGCGCCGACCTGATCGAGCTGGGAGTGCCGTTCAGCGACCCGATCGCCGATGGCCCGGTCAATCAGCGAGCCGCGACGCGCGCTCTCGCTGCCGGCGCCAGCCTGTCGGGCGTGCTGGATCTGGTGGCGCGCTACCGCGACCGGCTCGAGGTGCCGATCTGCCTCTTCACCTATTTCAATCCGATCCTCGCCGCCGGCGTCGAGCGTTTCGCCGAGCTCGCGCGCGCCTCGGGCGTCGATGGCGTCCTCTGTGTCGACCTTCCTCCTGAAGAGGCCGCCGGGGAGCTGTTGCCGGCGCTGCGCGCCCAGGGGATCGACACCGTGTTCCTGCTGGCGCCGACCAGCGATCGGCGGCGCATCCGCAAGGTTGCGGACGCCTCGACCGGCTTCGTCTATTACGTCTCGCGTACCGGCGTCACCGGCGCCCGGGAGGAGTTGCCGAAGCCGTTGCTCAAGGACGTCAAGCGCCTGCGGCGTCGGCTGTCGCTGCCGCTCGCGGTGGGTTTCGGCGTCTCGACGCCCAAGCAGGTCAAGGCGATCGCCGGGGTCGCCGACGGCGTGGTGGTCGGCAGCGCGTTGGTTCGGATCGTCGAAGAGTACGCCGACGACCCCGGACTGCCCGACCGCATCGAATCGGAAGTTCGCCGCCTCGCCGCAGGCGTGCGCTGAAAAGGAGACGATATGAGCGGACCGTTCGAAGTGCACGCCATCGAGACCTCGATTCACGGCCGCTATCTGATCCGCAAGGCCGAGGCTGAAGGTCCGGCGCCGCTCCTGGTTGGATTCCACGGCTACGCCCAGACCGCCGAGGAGCATCTCGATGCGCTGCTCGAGATCCCCGGCCTGGTGCACTGGCACCTGGTCGCCATTCAGGGGCTCCATCGGTTCTATCGCTCACGCAGCGGCGATCTGGGAGCGAGCTGGATGACCCGGCAGGACCGCGAGCTGGCGATCGAAGACAACGCCCGCTACGTCAATGCGGCGCTCACCGACGTCAAGAAGCATCTCGAGGTGAGCGCACCGGTGGCCTTCTTCGGCTTCTCGCAGGGGACCGCGATGGCCTATCGCGCCGCCGCGGTGGCCGGACACCCGAGCCAGGGCCTGGTCGCCCTGGGCGGCGATGTGCCGAGCGAGGTGCTCAAGGTGGACCTCGACGGCTTCCCCAGGATCCTGATCGGTCGCGGCAAGGACGACGAGTGGTACGACGAAGGGAAGATGCAGCGCGATCTGGAGCTCCTGGGCGCCGCCGGCATCGAGCCCGAGAGCTGCGTCTTCGAAGGTGGCCACGAGTTCACCGGCGAGTTCTGCCGGGTGGCGGGGAAGTTCCTCAACGGGTTGTAGCCGTTTTCACCCGAAGCGTCGATCTCGTCGGTCAGCGATCGCCGTCAGCCCCGCTTGAACCCCCGCAGCCGGCGACCGGTGTTGGTCACCACCGCCAGGCCTTCGGGCGGGTTGTTGTGCTTGCGCTTCTTGGTGTCGGTTCGGAAGGTCACCGACTCGTGGCAGCAGTCGGTCGGCCGCAGGCGGCGGAAGTGCTGCTTGACCTTGTCGAGCTCGTGGATCGAGATGGCGCTGTCGGTCTTCTGCCGAAGGCGGTTCTCGGAGACGACGCCGCTGTCGATCGTCAGCCCGGCATCCTTGGCCTTCGCGAACATCCAATCGAGAGCCCAGCTCGACAGGCCGGGGTTCCTGTTGCCGCCGCCGACGTCAGAGTGGACGCCGCGAAACCAGATCTCCTCGAGCGGGCTCTCACCCGAGATGTTGTCGATCCGTGCTTCCAGCCGGCGCAGCTTGAAGGTGTGCCGCCGTTCGTCCAGCGACATGGCATGGCAGCATCTGCGCACCTTCTCGGGCAGATCCAGATCCCAGCCGATGTTGAGCGGGATGCTGGGGGCGCCGAACGAAGGCACGGTGTCCCACAGGCCGAGGAAGCGGATCTCCGGAAAGACGGTGCCGTTGGGCGTCTCGACACCCCTGCGCTCGATCTTGTTGGCAAAGTGCAGAGCCAACGCCGCGCCGCGACTGAAGCCGACGATGTCGATCGTCGTGTCGCCCTCCTTGAAGCTCGTGACGAGATTCGCGCGCGCCTTCTTGACCCGACTCCGACCACCCTTGCCGGTCAGACCGCCGACGGTCTTGCCCAGCTTGCCAAAGCGGGTGCCGACGCCGGTGTAGTAGTACTTGCGATCTCCGTACGCCCGGTGAAACCAGACGACGTTGGTGTCCTGTTCGGTTCCCGGGTGGTCCCGGTTCCACGTTCCGTCAAAGGCGTAGAGCGCCATCCCGAACCTCCTCGACTGATGTGCGATTGGACGCCGACGATCGTAGCAGCACGAGATGCAAGCGGGCGAGCGAGAACCTCCACGTCTCTTCTGTCTCCAAGGCGAGAGCGGGGGTAGCCTTCAGGGTTTGGCTTCCGCTGCACGAACGTGCGAGGACAAGCCAAACCCTGAAGGCTACCCCCGCTCCTGCCGCTCCTCCCGCTAGCCGGAGCAGGCGCTCGGTAGCTCTCGCATCGGCGTCGCCTGCGCCCGGATCGAAGCCAGCTCGCCGCACGCCCGGTCCGCGGTGTCGACGTCACCGAGTGCTCGCGCGGCCTTGGCAAGACCGGACAGCGACTGGCTCCGCCGCGGCGCTCGCGAAAGAGCGATCTCGAACTGGGCTCGCGCCTCCTCGGAACGCTCGGTCGAGAGCAACGCCTCGCCGAACAACTCGTGCGATGGCTTGACGATGTTGGGCGGGCCGAAGTCCAGTGCCAACGACGCCTCCGCCTCGGCAGCTTCGGCCAATAGCGCCAGGGCGACCGCGGTCTCGCCGTCGGCGAGCTCCAGCTTCGCGCGCAAGCTCTTCTCGAGCACCCGACCCTGTACGCGCTGCTCGTCCGACGCCTCCTCGTCGCCGTCGAGCTCGTCGACCGCAGCGGCGAGGAGCTCATGGGCCTCGGCGGCGGCGACAAGGTCGCCGCTCTCGACCGCGGCGAAGCCACTGGCGAAGTGATCGAGCACCTGCGCGCCCGCCTCTTCGCTGTCGGCGCCGTGGCCGCCCGGAGCGTCCTTGCCGGTCTCGACCACCCACGCGGCGCGCATGTACGCGTGGTACCAGCTGGCGCGCTCGCTGTCGCTCTCGCCGGCGTAGCGCTCCATCTGATCGAGCAGGTCGCGGGCGTCCTGCTCGCGGCCCAGCTGCAGGTAGGAGTACTGCAGCCACTGCAACGCGTGGTAATTGAGGGCGTCGACGCCCAGCTCCTTGCGCTCGGCGCGCTCGCGCGACACCTCGAACGACTTGAGGTTCGAGTCGACAGACTCCTCCCAGTGCCCGAGGGCCACGAAGATGTGCGAGATCATGTGCTGCGCGTGCGACGCGGCCGGCGCGATGTCGGCGTAGACCCGTGCGGCGCGGACGCCTAGAGGCGCGTGCACGGGGTCGTCGTACGAGTGGATCATGTAATGGACCGCTCCGGGATGGCGCGGGTTGGCGGCGAAGACCTCCTCGGCGATCGCGCCGGCGCGCATGTAGGTCGCGAAGTCGCGCCGGCCGTTCTGGGTGCCGAGAATCGATAGCGCGTAGAACGCCTTGGCCTCCTGATCCTCGGGGAAGGTCGCCGACAGCTGGCCCATGGCCGCCGAATAGGCGTCGTCGCGACGCGATTTGTCGCCCTCGCCGAGGAGATTCTGGAGCGCCCGGAGGTAGCCTCGCTCCCGCTCGGTGGGTGTCTTGGCGAGGCGTTCCTCGTGGGTGGGCGCGAGCTTCGCGAGTGCTGCGAGGGCGGCGTCCTGATCGATCTGGCGCCAGAGCGGGTGGTTGTGAGTCATCGCCTCGCCCCAGTAGGCAAGGGCGAAGTCGGGATCGGCCGTCTGAGCTTCCACGAACGCCTCTGCCGAGTCGTCGTACTCGAAGTTGTGGAGCAGTAGGACGCCGCGAAGGAACGGCGCCTGGGCCTCCTCGGCGCCCGAGTTCGGAAAATCGAGCCGCCCGAGGTTCGGAATCTCGGCAGCGTACGAGAGCGCCGTCCCGATCGTCAGCAGGGCCGCAACTGCGATCAACAAACGCATATAGACAACCGTCGATCGAGTGGAACGCATCATTGTCGCCTCCAGGTGCATATTTCAGACTCCAGATTAGCAGTTCGACCGGACCTTTCTGGTCTGGCATCCGTACCTACCATTGAGATGGTGGAGAGTTCCTCATGAGCCTGTTCAGCGATCGCCGGCCCCTGCGCGAGATCGGAGGCCTGCGCGCCTACGTCAGCCAGGTGGCCTGGTCCCTCTGGTGGCATTTTACCGCCCCCGGCAGCCGCCGCGCCTGATCTTCGAACCGAGATCTAGTCGTCATCGGCAGGCGGGCCCTTGGGGCCGCCCAGGATCCGGTACATGCACCACCCGGCAAGCACACTCACCGCGGTCATGCTGATCAGCATGAAAGCGAGCGCGAACGGTGTCAGCCCTTCGCTCATGTCGAGCTCCCTTCGTCAGGTCGGCGCTTCCAGGCGACACGGATCATCCACAGGCAGACGGCCAGGATGCCGATCATGAGCAGGCGAGCCACCCAGAGCCAGGGCACGGCCTCCGGAGACGGTCCGCTCGGCCCGTAGAGCCCGCCCTCACGCGCCTGCATCATCAGGTTCGGCCAGGCGTCCTCCCAGCCCCACCAGATGAGCAGCACGGCCAGGAAGGCCGGCGTGACGTACTTCATGATCGGCTTGAAGATTCCTGGGATCCGGATATCGGCGCCCCGGTGCAGCTCTTCCCAGCCGGCGTTGATGCCGAAGATGAACGAGAACAGCACGATCTCGACCGCGGCGAACACGACCAGGCCGAACGTTCCGGCCCAGTAGTCCCACTCGTCGAGCACGCCCATGCGGTAGAACAGAACGTGGTAGATCGCCAGGCCAAAGCCAACCGCCGCGACCGCCATCGCCGCCTTCTTGCGGCGCCAGCCGAACTCGTCCTGCAGGAAAGCGATCGTCGGGCTTGCCTGAGCCACACTCGAGGTCGCGCCGGCGATGAAGAGCAGGAAGAACCAGAGGAAGGCCACCAGCTGGCCGACCACCTGTGGCCCCGGGAGTTTCTGGAACACCACGCCCATGGCGACGATCCCGAGATCGTAGGAGCCCCCCTGAGCGATCGCCGTAGCGCCGGCGACGCCGAAGAAGACCACCGCCGCCGGGATCGCGATCGTGCCGCCCAGCACCACCTCGGCGAACTCGTTGGTCGCTGCTGTCGACAGGCCGGTGAGGGCGACATCGTCCTTCTTGCGCAGGTAGGACGCGTAGCAGTGGATCGTTCCCATGCCTACCGACAGGGTGAAGAACATCTGCCCAGCGGCAGCCAGCCAGACTCGAGCGTTGCCGAGAGCGCTCCAGTCAGGGTTCCAGATGAAGTTGAGCCCGTCGGCGGGCGACGCCGCCGCGGCCGGCAGGGTCAGGACGCGCGCCATCAGGATGAACGCGAAGACGAACAGGATCGGCATGCCGTAGAGCGCCAGCTTCTCGATGCCGCCGCTGATGCCGCGCGACAAGATCCAGGCGATCAGAGCGAAGGTGACCACGAAGAAGGCCAGGGTGACGCCGGCGCCGACGTAGCTGCCGTCGGCGATGTTCTGGTACGAGGCGAGGTAGCCGCGCATCGTGTCGACTTCGCCCAGGCCGAAGAAGCCGCCGGTGAGGCTGAAAAAGCTCATCGCCAGCATCCACGACACGATGTACGTGTAGTAGGTGAAGACGATCAACGGAATGACAAGTCCCAGTGCGCCCAGGTACTTCGCCCACTTCTTGCGCTTGCCGGTCAGCGCGTCGAACATCCCGGGGGCCGAGCAGTGGCCGAAGGTGCCGCCGTAGCGGCCGATGCCCCACTCGATCCACATCAACGGGATGCCGAGGAGTAGGAACGAGATGAAGTAGGGGATCATGAAGGTGCCGCCGCCGTTCTGGGCGGCCTGCACCGGGAACCTCAGGAAGTTACCCAGGCCGACCGCGTTGCCGGCCATCGCCAGCACCAGACCGATCCTGGTGGCCCAGCGGTCCTTCGTATAGCCGTCGCCGCTCATGCGCTCCTCTGGCTCATTGAGTTAGCTCCCCGGGAGCCGGTGGATGACCTTCGGTTAAACCCGCGGCAGGCTACCCCTCGCCCCTGGGAGTGTCAAGGAGACGGGCTGTCGGGTCGTGGGTCAGCGACCTTCGCTGGCGGCGGGCAGGAGCGGTTCGAGCAGCGCGGAGTAGTGCTCGTAGAGGTCGGTCGGAATGCCGTGGAACGCCTCTAGGATTTGGCCGCTCTCGCCCAGAAGGAAGTAGGTCGGATAGGCCTGGACACCGAAGAGGTCGGGGACCTGGGTGTCGACCAGGACGATCGGGTAGGTGACACCGTGGCTCTCGAGGAACGCGGCCACCTCCTCGGCGGTGCCTGACTTCACCGCGAGTCCGACCACCTGGAAGCCGCGCTCGGCGTAGTCGTCGTGAAGGCGACTGAGCTTCGGGAACGCCTTGATGCAGGGCGGGCACCAGCTGCCCCAGAAATCGAGGAGCACAATGCCGCCGTCGAGCTCGGATGATTCGAACGGCGAACCGTTGAGTCGTACGCCCTCGAACGTACGCTCAGGCTTGGTGGCCGGGGCCTCCTGGGCACCCATCGCGCCGGCGCTGAGTAGGGCGGCGAGAGCGAGAGCGCCGCCCAGTCTCCTTCTCAACGCGGTGCGCCCTCAGCCCTTCGCCTTGGGCATCACCAGCCAGAGAATCAGGTAAACGAGGATGCCGGGGAAGGCGGCCGAGAAGATCGAGATGAGCACGAACAGGATCCGAACCAGCGTCGAGCTCCACCCCAGCCAGGCGGCGAGACCGCCGCAGACGCCGACCAGGATCCGGTCTGTCGTCGAGCGATGTAGGGGTGCGTTGGCCATGATCGTCTCTCCCATGTCTCATCCTACGACATGGGAGCCCGCGGGTTTCGTTCGGCCGGAACCGCCCGGGAGGGTTCGAAGCGAGGGAAAAAAAAAGGGCGGCGAGGGGGAAGGAGGTTACCCCTCGCCTTGGGGATGGAAAGAAGGGTGTTGAAGCAAGACCAGAGTAGGCCTTCGTTCGCGCCGGCGCTGTGAAATCGATCACAACCGCGTACGCCGGCGGCGCAATCTCGGGCAAATCGGCGACGCTCAGTTGAGATAGCCGAGGTCGCGGAGCTCGTCGAGGGTCTTGTCGTCGGGTGCGACTTCCGGCGGCTCGAGCGGCGAGCAGGCCGCGATCAGCGCATCCAGTCGGTCCTGCAGGTCGGTGACCACCGCGGGTTCCTTGAGGCTCCGATCCCACTGTTCTTCCGGGTCGCTCGTCAGATTGTAGAGTGCCCGCCGGCGTGGCGGCCCGGCGAGCTTCCACTCCTCCGTGCGGATCGAAGAGCGCTCCCGGTTCGCCGGTCGGTCGATACGGCTCACCGCCACCAGCGGGTCGAACGGCTCGCCGTTGATCAGGGGCGTCAGGTCTACGCCGTGGCAGCCGGTGGGCGCCGGCAGTCCGAGGAACGCTGTGATCGTTGGCGCGATGTCGATGCTACGCACCTGGCGCTCGACCACGGTGCCGCCGTAGCCGTTGCCCGGGTACTTGATGATCAGCGGTACCCGCAGGAGCTCGTCGTAGAGCGTGTGGGAGTGCCAGCCGACGAAGCCGTGCTCGTTGAACTCCTCGCCGTGGTCGGACGTGAAGACGATCATCGTCCGGTCATAGAGCCCGGTCTTGCGTAGATGGTCGATCAACACTCCGAAGCCGTCATCCATCGAGCGGATCTCGGCGTCGTACCTCGAGATGATGTGATCGAGGTCGGCCTGGTCGATCTCGCGATCTCCCTTGTTGATCTCGTCGAGCAGCTCCTTGGTGATCACGTCGCCGAGCTCGCCCTCGTAGGGAACACGCAGGAGATCGCTGTAGGGATCACGTGGCTCGTAGGGGTGATGGACCTCGTAGTTGTGCAGGAAGAGGAAGAAGGGCGAGTCGCCGTTCTCCTCCATCCAATCGATACCGTGGCGCACGGTGCCAGCGAAGTGCTGGGCGCCGGGCTCGCGATAGATCTCGAAGCCCTGGTCGAGGCCGAAGATCTTCGCCATCTGACCGCCGCCGGTGAATGCCGCCGTGCGGTAGCCGTGCTCGAGCAGCACCTCGGGTAGGGTGACCGCCGCCTCGTCGAGCCGGGTCTTGGCTCCCCAGGACGCCCGGTGGTGCTGAGGAATGAGCGACGACAGGATTGACGCGTGCGAATGCAGAGTCGACGGCGCCTGCGCGATCGTCTGATCGAAGCGCACGGCCTCGCCCGCGAATTCGTCGACCCGCGGAGTCGTCGGTCGATCGTAGCCGTAGGCGCCCAGGTGGTCGGCGCGCAGGGTGTCGATCGAGATCAGGATGACGTTGTAGAACGGCTCTGGCGGCGGTGCCGCGCGCTCGCCGCAGCCGAACGTCGATAGGCCGAGCAGCGTCGTGAGCCCGACAATTCGGAGAGAAGGGGAGAGGTATGTATCGATCATGCTCAATGGGCCGGCGACGACGTTGCCGCGGGTGTGGTCGATTCTTGCAACTGGCACGCCACTTGCCTAGATAGGGCCTGCCGATGCCAAGTCACTCGCCAGGGTACACGTCGGGCGGACCTCGTGCGTCAATTCGACGCACGTCGGGCCGTTTTTGCTTGCCTGTCGCTCTGGCCCTCGTTCTGCTCCTTCCCGCGGCCGGCCTCGGTCAGGTGCCGGCGCCACCGAGCGGCGTGGCCGCGGTGGTCGCCCGCTACGGCCTGCGGCCGGTCGAACCACCGGTTCCGGCGCGCGAGATCGGACTGCCGAAGCTGGGCGGCGGCCGGATGGCGCTCTCCGACTTCGCGGGGCGCTGGGTGGTTCTGACCTTCTGGGCCACCTGGTGCGGCCCGTGCCGTTCCGAGATGCCGAGCCTCGAGCGCCTGCATCGAAACCGCGAGGCCGCCGGGGTCAGCGTGCTCGGCGTCTCGGTCGACCGGGCCGCGGCTCCGGCCGAGCGTTTTGTCGAGCAATACTCTCTCAGCTTCCCGAATCTGTGGGACGACCGGGGCGCCGCGGCGTCGGAGTATCGCGCTCAGAGCATCCCGCTGAGCTATCTGATCGACCCCGTGGGCCGCGTGGTGGGGGTTTCGGTTGGCGCTCGCGACTGGCTTGCGCTGCAGCCGATGGTCGACGAGCTGGTCGCCCTTGTGCCGCCGACCGATGCCGAGTCGCCAGAGTACGAGATCGCGGACGGGCCGCTCGAGCTACCGCGCACGTTCGAGCCGCCGACCGCGGAGGCGGTCCTGGTGATCGACACTTGGGGCGGCAGCGGCGACGGTGCGTCGGTCGAGGTCGACGAGCCGTTCTCGGTCGAGGTGCGCGTGCGCTGGGCGGGTCATTTCGAGGACTATCTGCTGCATCCGCCGCGCATCCTGCTGCCGGAGCAGATCGAGCAGGCCGACATCACCGCTTCGACTCGCAGTGCCGACGGCCGCAACATGGTGGTCTATCGGGTCGATCTCGAGGCCCGGCAGCCGGGCAGCTACGCCCTGAACCCGATCGAGTTGATCTACACGCCGAGAACCGAGTCCGAGGCGATCTCGAGTCGCGTCGAGGGCCCGACCGTCGTGGTCACGGAAGCCACACTCTGGGGCGCTCAGCCAATGACCTGGCTGGCCGCTGGCGGCGGGCTGATGGCGTTCATGGCAGCGGGCTGGGCGCTGGGTCGGCGGGCGCGCAGCCGCCGATCCGCGGCCGCAGCCGGGGAGTCCAACGACTACCTCGAGCTGCGCGGGCGGCTCGACGCCGCTCGCCGGAGCCGGCTCGAGGGAGACCTGCGGCGCGCGGGGCTCGATCTGGCGTTACTCGAGCGGGATCTGATCGAGCTCGCACCGAGCAGCGATGGTGGGCTCGATGTCGAGGTCGCGCGTGCCGAGATCGACCGGCTGATCGAAGGGGCGCGCTACGGCGGCTACACACCGACACGTGAGGAGCTGGACGCGATCGAACGAAGAGTCGCGCGGCGCGTTAGCGAGATGGAAGAGGACCCGAGGCAGGCGGCGCGCGAGGCGCTGCGCCTGCGCAACCAGGAGAGCTGAGCCGGCGCCAAGGCGTCGGATGCACAAGGAGGGGAAGATGAGCGTTACGGCGGAGGAGCTGTTACCAGAGATCGAGGCCCAGGCGGCCTCGTTGCAGAAGCTGCGCGACGAGGTCGGCAAGGTGATGGTCGGCCAGACCTACATGGTCGACCGGTTGCTGATGGGCCTGATCGCAGACGGCCACATCCTGCTCGAAGGGATCCCGGGCCTGGCCAAGACGACGGCGGTGAAGACCGTCGCCCAGGCGATTCAGACCGGGTTCTCGCGCATTCAGTTCACGCCCGACCTGCTGCCGGCGGATCTGATCGGCACCGAGGTCTATCGTCCCCACAACCACGAGTTCGTGGTCAAGAAGGGGCCGGTGTTCACCAACCTGCTGCTCGCCGACGAGATCAACCGGGCGCCGGCCAAAGTGCAGAGCGCTCTGCTCGAGGCGATGCAGGAGCGGCAGGTGACGATCGGCGACGAGAGCCACGCGTTGCCCGATCCGTTCCTGGTGCTGGCGACCCAGAATCCGATCGAGCAGGAGGGAACCTACCCGCTTCCCGAGGCGCAGGTCGACCGGTTCATGTTGAAGCTCAAGGTTTCCTACCCCGACAAGCTCGAGGAGAAGGAGATCATGCGACGGATGGCGAACCGCCACCGTCCGACCGTCGAGGCGGTGCTGACCGCCGATGACATCCGGGCGATGCGCGAGATCGCCGACCAGATCTATCTCGACTCCAAGGTCGAGGACTACATCGTCGACATCGTCTTCGCCAGTCGCGAACCGGCCAGCTACCGACTGGAGCGACTGGAGAACCTGATCGAGTACGGAGCGTCGCCGCGCGCCAGCATCTATCTCGCGCAGGCGGCCAAGGTGCAGGCGTTCCTGAGCGGGCGCGGCTACGTCACTCCCCAGGACGTCAAGACGATCGGTCCGGACGTCCTCCGCCATCGACTTCTCCTTTCGTACGAGGCCGAGGCGCAGGAGCTCACGGCCGACGATCTGATCCAGGAGATCTTCGGAACCGTCGACGTTCCCTAGCCATGGAAGTGACTCCGACGCACGCGCCCGCCGAGGGCCACCCCGAGGTCTCCGAGACGCTCTCACCAGAGCTTTTTCAGAAGATCAAGACGATCCAGATCCGCACCCAGCGGACGGTCAACGATGTCTTCGCCGGTGAGTACGAGAGCGCCTTCAAGGGCCGGGGCATGGAGTTCGAGCAGGTGCGCGAGTACCACCCGGGCGACGACGTCCGGCACATCGAATGGAACGTCACGGCCCGCATGAGCGCGCCCCACGTCAAGGAGCACCGCGAGGAGCGCGAGCTGACCGTGATGCTGGTGGTGGACGTCAGCTCGTCGGGCGCCTTCGGCAGCGTCGAGAAGCTCAAGAACGAGGTCGCCGCGGAGATCGCGGCGCTGCTGGCCTACACCGCGATCAAGAGCAACGACCGTGTGGGCTTGATTATCTTCTCGGATCGCATCGAGCACTTCATCCCGCCCAAGAAGGGACGGTCGCACGTCTGGCGGGTGATCCGGGACATCCTGACCTTCAGGCCGACTCTGCGCACGACCGACCTGGTCGTCGCACTCGAGTACCTGAACAAGGTCAGCCGCCGGCGCACGGTCACGTTCGTGATCTCCGATTTCCTCGACACCGACTTCGTCGACCAGTTTCGGGTGACCGCGCGCCGTCACGACGTGACCGCGATCGCGGTCGGCGACCGGCGCGAAGAAAGCTTGCCGCGGATCGGCCTGATCGAGCTCGAGGACGCCGAGACCGGGGAGTCGATCCTGATCGACACCTACGATCGCAACGTCACCGGTGGCTTCGAGGTCCTGGCCGGCGACGAGCGTGCGCGCCTGACCCAGATGTTTCGCGCCGCCGGCGCCGGCGAAGTGAGGATCCGCGCCGACGACCACTCCTACGTCGACGCGCTCGTACGTTATTTCCACGCCCGCGAGAAGCGGCGGTGAGCGGGCGTATGCACCTGGATCTGCGGACTTTGGCTTGGTCGGGCGTCCTCGACGCATCTCCGATGCACACCTTCGCCCGCTCACCACGGCGGAGCACCAATGGAGTCGCGCTACCGTGATGGAACTTCGCGAGCCGCCCCGTCCCGCCGCGCCGAGTCGTCCCGACCCGATGGTCCGTGGCCTGCTGGTGCTCGTTCTCCTGGCGATCGTCGGATTGGCGACGCTGCAGGTGGTCGGTCGGGGCGAACGCGACGCCGCCATCGATCCGGAGCGCAGTCGCGACCTGGCGACCCGTCTCAAGGCGGCCGGTGCGCTCGACGAGGCCGCGGTGCACTACGAGCGCTACCTGCAGACCGCCGATCTCGATGACGAGAGTCGCGCGCGGGTCGCCTACAGCCTGGGCTCGACGCTGCTCGACAACGGCGAGCACGAGAAGGCCCTGCGCTGGTTCTACGAGGCCGAGCTTGCCGGTCCGACCGAGCTCTCCGAGGAGCTCGGTCGCAAGATCGTGCACACTCTCGAACGGCTCGGCCGCTTCCACGCCGCCCAGGCGGCGCTCGAGTCGCGGGTGC
>JAJCXP010000291.1 GCA_029263375.1 Acidobacteriota bacterium
GTCGGGCGCTGGGGGTTTCTCGAGCGTGCCGGCGCGAGCCTGCCGTTCATCGATCGGATCTCGCCCTCGGAGGGGCGCCACGCGCACTGGGCGCTGTCGGATCGAACCGCCGGCGCCTGGCGAGGTCTGGCGCCGCCGAACGTCAGCTCACCTCCCCTCGGCAGCCTGGTGACCTTCGACTTCGGTCGCGAGGTGGTCGGCTACGCCAACGTCGTCTTCGGGCGCAAGGAGGGGGCTCGCGGGCTGGTGTTCGCGGGCGCCGAGCCCCCGGACTCGGAGGCCGACCGGCCGGTGGCGTATCTGCTGAACTCGCCGGGGCGGAAGTCGTGGAGCGACACCCGGCCGCGGCGCTTCCGCTACCTGACCGTCGCCGCGACCGCCGAAATGGTCGGCGCGCGGGTGCTGGCGGTGGTGCCGGAGCTCGCCCGTAGCGCGCTCGCCGCCGCCGCTCCCGCCGAGGGCGTCTTCGGCCTCGAGCCGCTGAACCTACGAACGCCGATTGAGAACGAAATCCGGAGCGAACTCGAGCGCCTCGCGGGCATCGCCGCCGGGGAGGACGTCTAGCGCGCGGCGCGCTTCGTCGGCGTATCCGACCGCGCGCTCGAAGGTCTCGTCGACCGTGCCCTCGGCCTCGACCAGCTCGAGGATCTCCTCGGGCTCGACACTCAGGAAGTCGCGATCGTCGAGGACGCGCCGGATCAGGTCGCGGCGACGGGGTCCGACGCGTGGCAGCAGCAGTATCAGTGGCAGCGTCAGCCGGCCCTCCTTGAGATCCGACAGCACCGGCTTTCCGAGCTCGGACTCCTGACCGGTGAAGTCCAGCAGATCGTCAACCAGCTGAAAGCAAAGCCCGAGCGAGCGGCCGTAGCGAGCCAGCGGCTCGGCGAGCTCCAGCCGCTGCGGGAAGATAACCGCCGGGATCGAGCACGCCGCGGCGAACAGCTGTGCGGTCTTGCGCTCGGTGATCTCGAGGTACTCGTCAACGGTGAGATCGATCTTGCCAAGGCGCTCGAGCGCCAGCAGCTCGCCCTCGGTCATGCGCAGCGTGCCGTCGCACAGCACGCGGATGACCTCGATGTTGCCGTGGTCGATCGCCATCCGCATCGAGGTCGTGTAGAGCCAGTCGCCGAGCAGGACAGTGAGGCCGTTGCCCCACAGCTGGTTGACGGTCTCGCGGCCGCGCCGCAGGCTCGAATGGTCGATGATGTCGTCGTGAATCAGCGTCGCGTTGTGGATCAGCTCGACCACCGCGCCGTAGGTGACCTCCTCGTCGCTGTCGCGGCCGAGCAGCCGAGCGCAGAGCAGCAGCATCGCCGGACGGATCCGCTTGCCACCGCCCTCGAAGATGTACTCACCCGACTTCTGGATGAACGGCACGTCCGACTCGAGGTTGCGGCGGAGCACCTCCTCGGTCAACGCCAGCTTGTCGGCGACCAGGCTCAGATAGCGCGTGGCGGAGGGAAGCTGGACGGACGGCCGTTGATCGACCGTCAAGCGAGGCTCCCGCAGCCGTGGTCAGGCGGTGTCGCCAGCGCGAGCTCGGAGGTCGCGATCGGGGCGAAGTGCCCGCGGGCGTTCTCTTCTGGGGTTGCGAGAGTCATCAGCTCGATCTTGGTGAGTGTTCCCATCTGCTCGTACAGCAGCTTCTTTTTGGAGGCCGCTCGGAGGCCGCTGGAGGCCGCGCATCCCGCCGACCCGCCCGCTCGCGGCATTATACGGGTAGCCGCGGGGCGTGCGAAGTCGCTGCCGGCCCTACTCTTCGAGCCAGTCGAGGTCGCCGGGAGGGGTGAAGAACGCCTCCGGATCGGCGATCGGCCGGTAGTCGCCGAGAGTGAAGCGCGTCAGGTTGCCCTCGACGTCGTGATAGCTGAGCGTAAGGAGGCGGCGGCTCTCGCGATCGAGCTCCAGCGAGGCGTCGCGGATCTCGGCCGCAGCCGACTCGGAGGTGGGCTCGAGCCGCACCTCGATTCGATCGCCTTCGCGTGCGGCTACCGAGGCGTCGTAGCTCAGGCGCAGCTGCTCGACGCTCAATCGCAACAGATCCAGGCCGAACTCGTCGGCGCGGGCGATCACCTGGCGGCGGCCGGTCTGCTCGCCGGGGTTCCACGCCCAGGCCACCCGATCGCAGAGCAGAAAGCCCTTCGCGAACGGTTCCTGGTAGTCCCAGCGCACGCACTCGGTCCCATCGGCGCCGGCGCCCACCAGGCGCATCGCCAAGACACCGCTCTCCTCGTCAGCGACCGAGAAGCCGCTCGGGGTGAAGCTCTGGACGAAGTCGGCGGCCAGCGGGGAAGCCGCTGTCAGTCCCTCGCGCACCGCCACCACGTGGGACCAGGCGTCGGGCTCGTCGGTCGCGGCGAGTGGCGCAGCGATCAGAGCGGCGATCAGAGCGGCGGTTCGGATCCATCTCGGGCCGGAAAGGGTCACGGTGGCTACAACGCAGCGAAGCACTCGGATATTCGACCGATGGTCGGGGCTAGTGCTTGAAGTGCCGCCGGCCGGTCATCAGCAGAGCCATGCCGCGCTCGTCGGCGGCGGCGATCACCTCGTCGTCGCGCTTGCTGCCGCCCGGCTGGACGATCGCGGTGACTCCCGCTTCGGCCAGTGTGTCGAGGCCGTCGCGGAACGGGAAGAAGGCGTCCGAAGCCGCGCCGCATCCCGCCACCGCGAGCTCTGCTTTGGTGACCGCGATCCGGCAGGCGTCGACCCGGCTCATCTGGCCGGCGCCGATGCCGACGGTCTGGTTCGAGTTGGCGATCACGATCGCGTTCGAGCGCACGTGGCGGCACACCCGCCAGGCGAGCGACAGCGCCCGGCGCTCCTCGTCGCTAGGCTCGCGCCGGGTCGGGCAGCTCCAGGTCGCGGGATCGTCGACCTCGGTGTCCTGGGTCTGCACCAGGAAGCCGCCGTCGATCGGACGGATCTCGAGCGGCGTATCGGCGCCGTCGAAGGGCGGGCACTTGAGCAGGCGCAGGTTCTTCTTCTTGGCGAACTGCCCGATCGCCCCCTCGGAGAAGGCCGGTCCGACGATCACCTCGACAAAGAGCTTCGACATCGCCTCGGCGAGCTCGACGCTGGCGGGCCGGTTGAGCGCCACGATCGAACCGAACGCCGAGGTCGGGTCACACGCCAGTGCGCGCTCGTAGGCCTCGGCCGCGGTCTCGCCGACGCCGACGCCGCACGGATTGCCGTGCTTGACGATGGTCACCGCCGGCTGCCGGAAAGCGGCCACAAGTCGGCGGGCAGCGTCGGCGTCGAGCAGATTGTTGAACGAGAGCTCCTTGCCGTGGAGCTGCTCGAAGTCGCCGAGCACGCCGGGTCCGCCCAGGGTCCGGTAGAGCGCCGCGCTCTGGTGCGGATTCTCGCCGTAGCGCGGCTGCATCTGACGCTTCAGGTCCATCAGCAGGTGCGGCGGGAACTCGTCGCGGCCGGCGCCGCTCTCCTGCTCGAGCCACTCGGAGATCGCCGCGTCGTACGCCTCGGTGTGGCGGAACGCCTTGATCGCCAACCGTTTGCAGAGCGCCTCCGGGACCACGCCGTCGCTGCCCTCGAGCGCTGCCAGCAGCTGGGTGTAGTCCTCCGGATCGACCACCACGGCGACCCCGCGGTGGTTCTTGGCCGCCGCCCGCAGCATGGTCGGACCGCCGATGTCGATCGACTCGACCACCTCTTCGAAGCTGACTCCGGGACGGCGCGCGGTCTCGCGGAAGGGGTAGAGGTTGACCGCCACCAGGTCGATCGGCTTGATGCCGTGCTCGCGCAGCTCGGCCAGGTGCGAGGCCTGGCCGCGGTCGGCCAGCAGCCCGCCGTGAATGCGCGGGTGGAGGGTCTTCACCCGACCGCCGAGAATCTCCGGGTGGCCGGTGACCTCCGAGACGCGTACGACCTTGAGGCCCGCGTCCGACAACACCTGGGCGGTGCCCCCGGTCGACAGCAGCTCGATGCCGAGGTCCGCCAGCCCGCGAGCGAAATCGACCAGGCCGCGCTTGTCGTAGACGGAGAGGAGAGCTCTTTGTGCCTTGAGCATCTGTGTCTAGTGTCCGGTCTCGGCGTCGGTTACCGGCAGCTCGCGCGTGTCGCCGCCGCCGGCCTCGAGCCAGACGTAGCGCAGGACCGCGGCAACGTCGCTCACGGCGTGGCTGAGCGCCAACGCTCCGACCCCGAACGCCACCGAGCGGTCGTCGAATTTGCGAGTCCCGGGCGGCCCACCGACGCGACGGTACTCGCGGCCGACCGACGGATAGAGCTGCCGGCCGCGGGCGAGAGTGCGATCGAGGAACGGGCCAATGGCATCGGCGCCGGCCAGGTCGCGGCCGTCGCCGTAGAAGACCAGAGCGTAGCGCTCCTGCGCGCTCTCGATGTAGCGCAGGTAGTCGTTGAAGTACTCGCGCTCGCGCGGATCGCTGTCGGCGGTACCGAGCGGGTTGTTGGCGTCCGCGACGTAGTGCGCGAGCACGCCCAGATTGAAGACGATGTCGGCGAACGGTCGGTGGCCGCGGATGGCGTCGATCGCGCGCCGGGTCTCGATCAGGATCCGCTGGTCGAGGGTGCCGGCGCCGTCGCGATTCTTCTCGTGCGAAGCCCGGTCGGTGTTCTCGAACGGCGCCGCGTTGCCTTGCCGGTAGCGAGCGAGGTTCCTGTCGATCTGGCGTTTGAGGTCGGGCGGAGCGATCTCGAGCGCCTGCTCGGCGATCAGCGCTTGGGTCTTGGCCGTCCACGCCTCGGCGGCCGCCGGCGGCAGCGAGGCGAGCGCCACGATCGCTCCGGCGATGATCCGGATCGAGGTATAAGCTGGATGGGTGCGCCGGTCCATGGCGCCCGTATTGTAGTCGCTGGGAGCGGCGATTGAGCCCCGATCACCACCTCGACGTTTCAGGCACCCTCTGCCCGGTGCCGCTGCTGATGACGGCGCGCTGCGTCGCCGATCTGGAGCCCGGCGCCCGGCTCTGGGTGGTGGGCACCGATCCCGAGATGATGGTCGATCTGCCGCGCTGGTGCGCCGAGACCGGGCACCGGCTGCTCGAGATCGACCAGGAGGACGGCCGGGTCCGCTGCCTGCTCGAAAAGACCCGCGCCGGCTCCTAGCCCCGTCCTTCCTCTCGCGGCGCGACGGCGTGAGAAGGAGGGGCCGGCGCGATGGCGTGGCGATCCGCGTCCGGGCGTTTGGCGATGTGGGTGCGTAAGACGACCTGGTCGGGTCTATTTGCCGCACGCGGTCGGCGGGCCCTGCCCGAGGTGTCGGTGGAAGATCACCTTGGAATCGCCGGGAGCATAGAAATCTTCGAGAACTGCCGCAACGGTGTAGCCACAACTTTCGTAGAAGGCTCGCGTTGGCGCGTACCGGGGCTGACCGGAGGTGTCGACGAAGAGCTTTCGCGCTCCGGCGGACCTGGCGTGCTGCTCGCACTCGGCCAAGAGCTGGCGCCCCATGCCGGCTCCCTGGCACGCCGGGTCTACGGCGATCCAGTAGAGATCCCAGCTTCCTTGGGTCATGGGAATCGGCCCGCTGCAGGAATAGCCCACGACCTCGCCCCGAGCATCGTCGGCGAAGAGGAAGTGATAGTCGCTGCGCAGCGGATCGGCAAGCGTCTCGAGCACCAGCTCGCCGGCGATCTCGATCTCGGCCGCACTGAAGAAGCCGGTGACGGTCACCAGACGCCGCACCGCGTCGGCGTCGGAATCCCGCGCTTCGCGGCGCAGAGTCCAGGAGGAGGGGTCGCTACCGGTCATGGGTCGCCTGCAGGCCGAGGAAGAAGGCGCGGGCGTTGGTCCCCAGCGTACGGGTTCGATAGCCGCCCTCCTGCACCACGAGGGTGGCCAGATCGAGGCTGCCGATGAGCTCGCCGTTGCGGCGCATATCCTCGGCGGTCAGGCTCCAGGTGCCCGTCGGGTCGCCCTTGGCCGTGTCGAAACCGAGAGAGACCACGAGGAAGGTGGGGGCGAAGGCCTCCACCGCCGCAAGAGCCTTGCGCAGGGCCTTGCGGTAGCCGGAGCCGTCGAGCTTCTCGGGCAACGGCAGGTTGAGGTTCGCACCCTCGCCTGCGTCGGTGCCGATCTCGTCCGCGAAGCCGCTGAAGTAGGGATAGGCGAAGCTCGGATGCGCGTGGATCGACACGGTCAAGACATCCGCGCGGTCGAAGAAGATGTCCTGCTGACCGTTGCCGTGGTGGTAGTCGATATCGAGCATGGCCACGCGACCGTGGTGGCTCAGGAGGTTCGCTGCCACCGCGGCGTTGTTGAAGTAGCAGAAGCCGCCGAAGGTGGTTCTCTCCGCGTGGTGACCGGGCGGCCGCACGAGGCTGTAGGCGAGCCGGCGACCGCCGAGGATCTCTTCGGCACACGTCAGCGTGCAGTCGACGGCTCGCTTGGCCGCCAGGTAGGCGTTGCGGTGGATGGGAGTGAACGTGTCGATGCAAAAATACCCTGCTAGCACCGAGCGTTCCCGCGGCTTGCGGGCCTTGTTGCGCAGGGGGAAGACATAGGGATAGAGCGAGGCACCCTCGCTGACCTCGCGACAGGCGCGGCGGATGTAGCGCACCAGCGACCGGTCGTGCACCGCCTCGAGATGCGAGGTGGAAAAGCGTCGCACCGGCAGCGACTCGAAAAGGCCCGTGGGCTCGAGAACTTTCAGGATCCGTGGGATGCGAACCGGGGACTCGACATAGCCGTGATCTCGCACGTGGTGGATCTGGTGCCGGTCGTTGACCACCAGGGCGATGGGCTCGGAAGCGGCCTCCAGAACCGTCGCAAGCTCGGGCTCGGCGTAGCGAAAGTCGCGCAGCTGGAGGTGGGGATCGCTCACGGACTTCACAACCGCCTCGACGTACTCGGGCGGACAGAGGTGGGCGTAGAGGCGCTCGAGAATGGTGCGCACCGCCTTGCGCGCCCAGGAGCGTGGGATCGGCTCGACGCCTCCCAGCAGGTCGGCGACCAGGAAGGGCAGCGGATCGGTGTCGCCGACCTTGAGCGGCTTCTGGTACTCGGTGTTGATGACCGGGCGCGCGCCGTAGCGCTCGTAGAACCTCAGGCGAGCCGCGTTGCTCCGCACGAGCTCCGGCGACGTGCCCGGCGGCAGATCGTCCGGAGCGCACTCGAAGAAGAGGGCCTTGCAGCCGAGATCGTGGCACTCGTCGCGCACGCGCTCGTAGAGCGCGCCACCCACGCCCCGTCCGGTGAGCCGAGGACCGGCCGCAATGTAGTTGAGGAACGCGAACTGCTGCTTGGGCTCGTGCAGGATGATCGCGAACCCGAGAACCTTGCGCCGCCTGTCCTCGGCGACGAAGAGGATCGGGCGCAGGCCGAGGTCGAAGGGATCGCGCAGCTGGCCGGCCACCTCCTGGATCTCGACCCGGGAGAGATCGCTGAACTGCGCGCCGAGGATCTCCCGCACCTGCTCCAGCGCCGCCAGGTTGACCGGCAGCACGGCGTCGTAGATGCGGCGGATCCGAACCATCGCCAGACCTGGCTCAGGAGACCAGAACGAGGTCGGGCACGAACCGCGGCGTCCGGCGTGTGGCGTCGGCGACGATCTCGAAGATGGCGTCGTCGAGCTTCCGGCCGGAGCGCTCGACGGCGCTCGCGAACCCGGCATCGGGTGACAGGCAAGGGTTGGCGTTGACCTCGAGGATCCACGGCCGACCCTTGGCGTCGACGCGGAAGTCGACTCGCGCGTAGCCCGACATTCCGAGTACGTCCCAGGCGGCCACGGAGAGCTCGCGGAGACGCTCCAGCAGGGCGTTGTCGGCAGCCGGGAACTCGAAGCGGCGAACGGTGTGCTGGTACTCGAAAGAATCCGGCAGCCACTTGGCCCGGTAGCCGACGATGTGCGGCTTGCCGGAGGGATAGCCCTCGAAGACGATCTCGGCGGCCGGCAGCACCTCCACGCCCGCGGCGGTGGCGAGCAGGCTGAGGTTGAACTCCCGGCCCGGGAGGTACGGCTCGACCACCGCGGCGCCTCCGAGTCGCTGAGCCAACTCCGGCAGACGCCAGTGGAGGTCCTCCCGGCTCCTGATCACCACATCGTCGTCGAGGCCGGGTGAGCCGTGGTTCCACACCGACTTGACCATGAACGGGGGCCGGCACCCGGTGTCGATCTGGATCTGATTGGCGAGCGTCTGAGGCCAGACCGCGGCGCACGGTGGTACCGGCAGTCCGGCCGCGGCGAGCAGGCGCTTGCTGGTCAGCTTGCTGCCGCTAGCGGCTGCCGCCTCGGAGCCCGATCCGGTGAACGCCAGCCCACGCTCCTCGAGCAGCGCGGGCGCGAAGGGCAGAAACCGGTCGCGTCCGGCCAGGCTCTCGATCAGGTTGAAGGCGACGTCGGGAGGGTCGGCTTCCAGGCGGCGCCAGAGGCGGCCGAGGTCGAGATCGCAGGCGATCTCGACGACCTTGTTTCGGCGGCTCTCCAGGGCCGACCGCACGGTGCTCACCTGGACCAGGACATCCGCCTGATCCGGCTCGTCGACATCGACCGAATTGAACAGAATCGCGACCTTCATGACCTACTTCCCGGCCCGCGCGACTTCGCGCGCGGAAGACCTGGCGGTCGCTCCCTCGACACGGCTGAGCGCCGACCTCATGATCGAGCTCATCAGCTCGTCGTAGCCAATCCCGCGGGCGGTGGCCAGGATCGGCAGGTCCGAGTGCTCGGGGTGCATTCCGGCGAGTGGATTGACCTCCAGAAAAGACGGGCCGCCGTGAGCGTCGCAGCGCAGGTCGACCCGACCGCCGTCGCGGCAGCCGAGGACTCGCCAGGCGGCCAGCGCGATCTCTTCCGCCTCGGCCACCACAGGATCCGTGGCCCGCGACACGACCACGTAGTCGACCAGCTCCTCGCAGAACTCCTTGTTGACGTAGGAGTAGACGCCCTGCTCAGCGGCCGCGCGCAGAAAGATCTCCAGGGTGCCTATGGCCCGGGCCTGCGCCCCGGTACCCACGATGCCCACGGTGAGCTCGCGACCCGGTAGGAGCGTCTCGACCAGAACCGGTTGGCGATACCCGGCGAGCAACGCCTCGCACTGCCGCTCGAGCGCGGCCGCGTCGTGAACGATCGAGGCGGTCGTCACGCCCTTGCCGGTACCTTCGGCGACCGGTTTGGCAAAGAGCGGGAACGGCAGCGAGACGCCAGCGAGGTCGTCCCGCGACTCCACCACGGCGAAATCGGCCGTCGGCACCCCGGCCGAGCGCACCACGCGCTTGGCCATTGCCTTGTGCAGGGTGACGGCCATCGTCAGCGGGTCCGAGAAGGTGTAGGGAATCTGGTGGTGATCGAGGACCGCCGGCACCAGCGACTCGCGGCCCATGCCGTGAATCCCTTCGGCGATATTGAACACCAGATCCCAGCGATCGCCGCGAGCCAACCGGGCGATGAGCGCGTCGACATGGCCGATCCGATCCGTGCTGAAGCCGAGCCGGCGCAGGCTTGCCTCCAGGGCATCGATGGTGCCCGGCTGATCGAACTCGGCGGTCTCCTCCTCACTCATGCCTCGAGCGAGGTACTCGATCCGCAGGTCGTAGGTGAGGCCGATCTCGAGGCCCGCGCCGAGCTTGGCGATCGACTCCGTACCGTCTACAGCGCGCGGCTTCATAGCGCCTCCCCGCCAGACAGCTGAGGTATCGGGAACCGGTCGATGGGCGGTGAGCCGTCCCCTTCCAGCCACTCCTGATCGGGATCCGGATAGCGAAAGACCTTGCCCTCGAAGTTGCGCAGGATGAGCTCGCCGTTCTCCCGGCCCACCACGTAGTCCGGCTGCAAGGGGATCTTGCCGCCGCCGCCCGGGGCATCGACCACGAAAGTGGGTACGGCGTAGCCGGTGGTGAAGCCGCGCAGGCCGGCGATGATCTCGAGCCCCTTGCGCACCGAGGTCCGGAAGTGGGCCGAGCCGGAGATCGGATCGCACTGGTAGAGGTAGTACGGCCGGACTCGCATCATCAGCAGGTGATGCATCAGGCGCTTCATCACCTCGAGGTCGTCGTTGACGTTGCGGGTGAGGACGATCTGCGCGCCCAACGGAATCCCGGCGTTGGCCAACCGGGCGCAGGCACGGTAGCTCTCGGTGGTGCACTCGTTAGGGTGCATGAAGTGAACGCTCATCCAGAGCGGGTGATGGCGCTTCAGCATGCGGACGAGCTGCGGAGTGATCCGCTGCGGAAGGACGGCCGGCATCTTGGTGCCGATGCGTACGAACTCGACGTGCGGTATCTCGCGCAGGCGCGTCAGGATCCAGTCGAGCCGGTCATCGCTCAGGGCCAGCGGGTCACCGCCGGACAGGAGCACGTCGCGTATCTGAGGGTTGCGTCGGATGTAGTCCAGGCCGGCCTCGAGCCGCGACATCGAAGGCGTGATCTCGCCGTGGCCGACCACTCGCGATCGCGTGCAGTAGCGGCAGTAGGTCGAGCAAAAATCGAGCACCAGGAAGAGCACCCGATCCGGATAGCGATGCACGACTCCCGGCGTGGCCATGTGAGTTTCCTCGCCCAGCGGGTCGTCCGCTTCGCCAGGGTGCCGCTCGAGCTCGGCCGAGACCGGGACGATGGTGCGACGCAACGGATCCCCCGGGTCCTCGCGCGAGACGAGACTCAGGTAGTACGGCGTCACGCCGATCGGCAGCAGAGAACCGCCGCGGACGAGCGCATCGCGCTCCTCGGCGGACAGGACCAGCCAGCGCTCGAGCCCCTCCAGCGAGGTGAAGCGGTTGCGCGACTGCCAGTGCCAGTCGTTCCACTCGCGATGCGACGCTGCTGGGAAGAGGGCCTTCCAGAGAGCGTTCTTGGTAGCCCGCCGCGAGTTCGGCGGGCGGCCCGGGCGCTTATGGAGCGCGGCGAGAACGGCCGGTGCGACGGTTGGAAAGGTCGCGACGGGGGCCAGGTCGGGCCGCTGACTTGGAGGTTCCTCGCCCTCCTCGCCGGGCTCGGAGCTGTCGAGCGCTACGGACTGAGGTTTCTCTTTGGATACTTGTAAGACTGTCACCTGCCTACCTTCCTTTTTCTCGGATGATCCCGACGACGCGCGAGACGCTATGCCTCTTCTTGCGGCGATGCAAGATGAGTTTTTCCGGGCTCGCTCGTCGCCCTGTCGCTCTCACCGCTCGACCACCGGCAGCACCAGACGTGACGGCCGCTCGGCATCGTGGTGGATCGTGAGAAGGGCGGTGCGGGAGTCGCTCGACTCGGTCTCGAGGGCGCCGGTGTGGAGGTTGCGCGAGAAGTGGGGAAAGAAGGCGGTCGAGATCTGGGCGCGAATGCGGTGGCCGCGGCGGAAGAGGTAGCTCGTCATCGGTCGGTCGAGGGTGAGTCGGTAGATTTCTCCGGGCGTGAGTAGCTGGCGGCCCAGCGCCGGCTCGCGGTAGCTCGCCCGGAGCACCTCGAGGCCGGGGCTCATCAGATTGGTGGCCGAGCCGTCCGGCGCGACGTCCAGCAGCCGGACCCAAAGGTCGGTGTCCGGACAGTCGCAGGAGAGATAGATCTCGGCCTCGATGTCGCCGGTCACTTCGAGGTCGCGGTCGAGACGCCCGGAGTCGAAGAGGCGCACCGATTCGCTGTCGCTGAAACCACCGTAGTCGTGCGGGCCGAAGGTCGCGTAGGGATCGCGGAGCGGGGCGGCCGGGTCGGACGCGAGCTGAGTGGAGGGCGCGCCCGACTCGGCGGGCGTCTCCGTGAGTCGGCCCTCGCGCAGGTAGAGGCTCCTTCTCACGCTGCCCGCCGGCGGCCAGGAGTCCGCGTCCCGCCAGCGGTTCTCGCCCATGACGAAGAACCGGACCGGGCGCTCTTGAGCTTCGCGTTCGTCGACGCTCTGGAGATAGCGATCCATCCAGTCGAGAATCAGGTCGTCGTAGTCGATCGCGGCCTCGGAGCCGAAGTCGACGTCGCCGGTGACGGTCCTGCCCAACGAGCCCACGCCGTGCACCCAGGGACCGAGCACGAGCCGCGTGCGCGGGTCCGCCGCGCCGCGCCGGGCCGCCACCAGGCCGTTGAAGTTGGTCGCGGCGCCCTCGGGGCCGTAGGCCTCGTCGTACCAACCGGAGAGGTTGAGCACCGCGGCGTCGACCTCACTGTAGCGGCCGCGGATCTCCGCCCAGTCCCACCAGGGATCGGTCGGTGGGTGGGCGAGCCACTCGAAGTAGAAGGGGGCGATCTCGCGCAGCTCGGGTAGGTCGGCGAGCGGCAGGCGCTGCTGGAGCTCGGCGCCATGCTCCGCCCAGTGTGCCTCGGCCGCGGCGCCATCCTGGGGTCCGGAGAGAACGCCACGCCGGCGCAGATCGGGAGCGATGCTGTTGAATATCCACCCCAGCCACGAGAGGTCGAAGACGCCGTCGAAATAGAAGAAGTCGCGCGGCGTCGAGAAGGTCATGGCCGGCACCATGGCGGCGAGGTGAGGCGGGCGCTCGAGGGCGGCAAGCCACTGCACGGCGCCGGGATAGGAGAGGCCGAAAGTGCCGACGGCGCCGTTCGACCACCGCTGGGTGGCCGCCCACTCGATGGTGTCGTAGCCGTCGCGCCCCTCGTTGCGATAGGGCGTGAAGACTCCCTCCGAGCTGTGGCGACCGCGGACGT
>JAJCXP010000292.1 GCA_029263375.1 Acidobacteriota bacterium
ACTGCGAGAACTGGTTGACGATGTAGAGGCGGGTGCCCTCGCCGATCGAAGTCAGGAGGATCACCGAGGCGATGCCGATGGCGATGCCGACCATCGACAGGAAGGAGCGCAGACGCTGCCTGGCGATCGCTTTCAGGGCCAGCTTGATGAGCTCAGGCATCGCACCGACCACTGTCTCGCCGCCGCCCGCGGCTGTCAAGGCCTCCTCGGGTCAGGACGATTTCCGGGAATTGTCGGCTCCGCGGCCGTCTACCTTGCTAGAGGCCTACAGGCCGGAAAGGACGATGTGATGACAGCGTTGAGGACCTTCAATCAGGTGCCCGGCGACTCGACCGTCGAGCTCTGGGTAGAGAGCGATGACAGTGCCTGGGCGGCGGTTGCCCGGGTGATCGTGAGCGGCGAGAGCCCCAGGAAGTTCGCCTTCTCGGCGACCAGCAAGGGACCGAAGAGCTTCGGTCTGGCGTCGCCCAAGGTCGCCTTTGTCGAGTGGACGGTGACCTTCCTGGGCGCGGCGACCGTCAAGGTATGGACACGCGCGCGCCGCCCAGACGGCTCCGTGCACGCGTCGATGAGCCAGGCGATCACTGGCAAGGCGGGCGAGACGAAGTTCGCGCACTTTGTCGTGACCACAGCGGAGGGGAACTAGCCATGCGCTGCCCCGGAGTCTGGTTGATCTCGGTAGTGGGAATCGCCGGCCTGATCGCTCCCGCCTACGGCCAACAGGATGAGAAAGGCGCCTGCGAGCTCGCGCAATCCGCGATCGAGTGCGCGCGGGCGGAGTTCGGTACGCAGTCGGCTCTCTCTCTCGCGAGGGCGGCGACCGAGAAGATCCAGAAGTCGCCGACCGCGGACCAGTCGCCCGGAAGTGCCTCGAGCGTCCGCGACTTCCTACCGACCTTCTTCACCTCGCTGGGCCTCGGTACCGTCACGGAGTCGGATGGAGCCCTGACGCTGACGTTCAATCCGGACTGGCTCAAGCGCGAGCATGCGCAGTGGTCCCTGGAAGCCCGCATCCACGACCCGAAGCCACTCGAGAAGCTGGTCATGCAGGCCGCTGAGGCCGATCGGTCGGGCATCAAGGGTTCGATCGAGGACGGGCTGGAGGACTTCGACGACGTCGAGGTCACGGCCACGTTCACGCACAGGAGTGATCGGTGGGGTCGAGATTTCACCTTCCACTCGGAGACCGCGGCGACCTACCTGGACCAGGCATTCGCCGATCCGATGCCGGCGCTCCAGGCGCTGGCAGACCTGCTCGGGAAGCTCGGGCTGGAGGCCCAGACTCAAACCTTTGGCCAGATGCGCGAGACCGAAGCCGGCAGCCAAGTTGCTGACCAGATCGACGCGGCCATTGCCGGCGCGAGCGCCGAGCTCGAAGCCTCTCGCGCCGCCCTCGTCAAGCGACTCGAGGGAAGCAGCTACTTCAAGTACGCCACCCTGGTCGACAACCAACCGCAGATCACGATCACCGCGAAGGGACGGCGCCGGGACGAGCTGGTGGGTCAGGACTCCTTCACCCTCGATGTCAGTTACGAGTGGGGGCGAGTCAACGTCAATCGGTTCGAGAAGTGGTGTGCAGACGAGAAGCGCGCCGTCGACCTCGACTGCCTCTCCGCGTACTGGACGAAGAAGGGCACCAAGGTCGAGAACCTGCCGCGCTTCAAGTTCGCACTCAACTGGGAGTCCCTCGACGATCTGGATTCGTCGTTCACGCCGCCGGTGGCCTCCGAGCCGACCGAAGAGCCCACCAAGGCTCTTGCCGATCCGCTGACGCTGACGCTCGCCGGCTCGAGCAAAGCGGTGGCCTCGTTGAGCTACGGCAGCTACCTCCGCCGCGATGAGCAGGGCAACCAGCTTTCGCGCTGGGACCTCGAGGGCAAGTACGAGTACGTCGACGACCAGGAGGTTCGCAACAAGCGCTACCTGGCTTCGCTGACCTACTCCCAGAGAGTGTCCGACTCCGCCTCCGCGACCATCGGTATCGTCTACGCGAGCGATCCGGAGTTCAGAGGTGAGGTCAACAAGGAGCTGAGCGCCCGCGCCGGTCTCAAGTTCAAGCTCGACCGCAAGGAGTGATCGTAGGGGCCTACCTTTTGCCGAGCGCCGCCACCGGGTCGAGCCTGGTGGCGCGCCGCGCGGGCAGCATTCCGAAGACGATGCCGACCACGACCGAGACCCCGAGCGCCGCGACCACCGCCCAGGCCGGGGTGGTCGCCGGAAACGCCGGCCAAAGCCGAACGGTGGCCTGGACCACGGCCCAGCCGGCGGCGAGCCCGATCAGGCCGCCGGCGACCGAGATCAGCGCCGCCTCGGCGAGGAACACCGCCAGGATCTGACCGCGCGCCACGCCGACCGCCTTGAGCAGTCCGATCTCCCGGGTGCGCTCCGACACCGAGACCAGCATCACGTTCATGATGCCGATGCCGGCGACCGAGAGCGAGATCGCGGCGATCGCGCCGACCGCCAGGGTGAGCGTGTTGAGGATCGCCGAGAAGGTGCTGACCACGGCGTCCTGGGTGATGACGGTCACGTCCTC
>JAJCXP010000293.1 GCA_029263375.1 Acidobacteriota bacterium
ACTGCGAGAACTGGTTGACGATGTAGAGGCGGGTGCCCTCGCCGATCGAAGTCAGGAGGATCACCGAGGCGATGCCGATGGCGATGCCGACCATCGACAGGAAGGAGCGCAGACGCTGCCTGGCGATCGCTTTCAGGGCCAACTTGATGAGCTCGGGCATCTTCTACCGCTACCGCTTGCCGAGCGCCGCCACCGGGTCGAGGGCGGTGGCGCGCCTCGCCGGCAGCATTCCGAAGACGATGCCGACCACGACCGAGACTCCGAGTGCCGCGGCCACCGCCCAGGCCGGGGTGGTCGCCGGGAAGGCCGGCCACAGTCGTACGACGGCCTGAACCACGGCCCAGCCGGCGGCGAGCCCGATCAGGCTGCCGGCGAGAGAGATCAGCGCCGCCTCGGCGAGAAAGACTGCGAGGATCTGACGGCGGGCGACGCCGACCGCCTTGAGCAGGCCGATCTCTCGGGTGCGCTCCGACACCGAGACCAACATGACGTTCATGATGCCGATACCGGCGACCGAGAGCGAGATCGCGGCGATCGCGCCGACCGCCAGGGTGAGCGTGTTGAGGATCGCCGAGAAGGTGCTGACCACGGCGTCCTGGGTGATGACGGTCACGTCCTCCTCTTCATGGCGCTCGGTGATCAGGGCCAGCACACGGTCGCGCGCGAGATCGAGGTCGGTGTGCGCGTGCACCTGGATCAGGATGCGGAAGAGCGAGCGGCGATTGAGCATCTTCATGCCGGTGCGTACCGGCACGACGGCGAGGTCGTCGAAGTTGATCCCCATCTTAGTGCCCTGCTTGGCCAGCACGCCGATCACCCGCATGCGCCAGCCGCCGACGCGGATCACCTTGCCGAGCGGGTCCTCGCCGCCGAACAGCTCGCGCGCGGCCTTGTGTCCGAGCACCGTCACGCTGGCGCCTCGGTACATCTCCTCGTCGGGCAGAAAGTCGCCGCGCTCGATCTCGAGCCGCCGCGCCTCGCGATACTCGGACGTCGTGCCGAGTACCAGAACCTGGCGACTGCGCTCGCGGTAGGCGATCTCCTCGGTGCCCATCGAGATCGGCGCCACTCGGCGCGCCTGCGCTACCTGGCGTGCGATCGCCTGCGCGTCGTCGAGGGTCAGGTCGTTGGGCACGCCGCCGATCCCCATGGTGCCGCTGGTCTCGGTCTTGCCCGGCAGGACGATCAGAAGATTGGTGCCAAGGCTGGCGAACTGGTCGACGACGTAGAGCCGCGCGCCCTCGCCGAGGGCGGTCAGAACGACCACCGCGGCGACACCGATCATCACGCCGAGCAGGCTCAGCGCCGTGCGCAAGCCGTGGCCGGTCAGGGCGCGCATCGAGAAGCGCAGCACTTCGACCGGCCTCATTCGCCGTCCTCTTCGGCCAACAGCGACAGGACCTCGCCGATCTGATCACCGCGGACGCGCTTGGCGACGCGGCCGTCGACCAGCACGATCACCCGGTCCGCGCGGTGTGCGACTCGGGCGTCGTGAGTGACCACTAGCAGGGTCAGGCCGTCGTCGTTGAGTCGATCGAGCAGATCCAGCACCACCCGACCCGACTGGCTGTCGAGGTTACCGGTCGGCTCGTCCGCGAGCAGGATCTTCGGCCGCAGGATCGTCGCGCGCGCGAGCGCCACGCGCTGGCGCTCACCGCCGGAGAGCTGCTCGGGGAGATGTTCGGCGCGTGCCCCGACGCCGACCGAGTCGAGCGCCTGGCGGGCGCGCTCGCGCCGCTCGGCGCGCGGCACTTCGGCGAACACCATCGGCAGCTCGACGTTCTCGAGCGCCGACAGTCGCGAGACCAGATGGAAGAACTGAAAGACGAACCCGATCTCGTGGCGACGGATGCGCGTGAGCTCCTCGTCATCGAGGGCGCCGACCTCCTTGCCGTCGAGGAAGTAGCCGCCGGCGGTCGGGCGGTCGAGACAGCCGATGATGTTGAGCAGCGTCGACTTGCCGGAGCCCGACGGACCCATGATCGCGACGTGCTCGCCGGCTGAGATCTCTTCGTCGATGTCGACCAGCGCACGTACCGGCTGGTCGCCGACCTCGTAGGTGCGCGCGATCCCCGCGAGCCGAATCATCCCTCGCCCGCTGCGTCCTCGTCGACTGCCAGGGCGCCGGCCGCGACGTCCTCGCGGTCGAGCGAAACCACGATCCGCTCTCCCTCGTCGAGACCGCTCGTGATCTCGGTGAAGTCCCAGTTGCGCAGACCGGTCTCGACCGGGCGCTCGGCGAGGTGCTCGCCGTCGAGGATCATCACGCTACTGCCCTCGATCAGCGCCGAGGTGGGGACGCGCAGCACATCCTCGCGGACCGACAGGATCACCTCGACGTCGGCCGAAGTCCCGGGCAGGATCTGGGCGCCGGCGCGCTCGATCTGGACCTCGATCTCGACCGTCCGGTTCTGTTCCTCGATGTCGAGCACGTAGGGCGCAACGCGCGCGACCTGGCCAGCAAACGTCGTGTCGGGGTGCGAGTCGATGGTCACCCGGGCGGTGTTGCCGGCGCGGATCCTGCCGGAGTCGACCTCGTCCATCGGCGCCGACACGTAGATCGACTCCGGGTCGAGCACGTCGACGACCGGCGGCACCGGCAGTGCCGGCGGCGACGGCGTGGTCCACTCTCCGACCTCGATCGACACCTCCGCGACGATGCCCGCGAACGGCGTCCGAAGAACCGTCTTCGAGAGCGCGGTGCGAGCGACGCCGACCGCCGCCTGAGCGCGGGCCGAGTTCGCCTGAGCGGTACGGCAGGCG
This sequence comes from Acidobacteriota bacterium, assembly GCA_029263375.1. Lineage (GTDB taxonomy): Bacteria > Acidobacteriota > Thermoanaerobaculia > Multivoradales > JAHEKO01 > JAHEKO01. Next base: position 2,764 of record JAJCXP010000293.1, read on the forward strand.
GCCGCGGCGGTCATGCGCGCGCTCTCGACCGAGTCGAGCAGGTCGGTCGACACGATCCGCTCGTCGGCCAGACGCTGCACCCGTTGCAGCTCCCGGTCGGTGCGCTCGGCGGTGAGGCAGGCCCGCTCCTGCTCCGCGCGCGCGGCCTGGAGCTCGCTGCCGGCCAGATCGAGCTGCGCGCGCTGGGCGCGGTCGTCGAGCCGCAGGACGACGGCGCCGGCCTCGACGGTCTCACCTTCGCGGTGGGGGATCTCGGCCACCTGGCCGCCGATCTCGGGCGACAGCTTGGCTCGCTTGCGAGCGGTGACCGTTCCCGCTCTCGAGTTGGTCACCGTTTCCTCGACGGTGCCGCGCTCGACCGCTGCCAGTCGGACCGGAACCGGCTCGGGCGCCAGCACGGTCACCTTCAGCAGCCAGATGACGGCGACGATCCCGATCAGAATCGCCACGCGCAAGAGCCACTTCTTCATCCGGGGCACCATAGCAGCGGGGTTCCGGCGAGTCACCACTTCGCGGGGTGGTGCACCCCGACAGGCTGTAGCATCGCGCTCGTGAAGGTTTGGCTGAAGCGTCTCGCTCTGGGGCTGGTCGCGCTCGTGCTGCTCGCACTCGCCGCGGGCTGGCTGGCGCTACGCTCGGAGACGGTTCAGCGCAGCCTCCTGAATCGGTTGAGTGCGGCGCTCGAGAGCGCCGCCGGCCTGACGGTCGAAGCGAGCACGGTGAAGGTGCGGCTCGGTGCCGGCAGCGTCGAGCTGGAGGACGTCCAGGTCCGGACGCTCTCGGGTGAGGAGCTCGCAAGCGCCGATCGCATGCGCACGTCGATACGGCTCTGGCCGCTGCTGCGCGGTCGCGTCGAAGTCTCGTCGCTGATCCTCGATTCACCTCGCCTCGACCTCTCGCGGCTGCCTGAGACGGATAAGGACGAACCGACCGCGGAGAAATCTGCCGCTCCCTCGATCGAGATCGAGTCACTCCGTGTGGTCGAGGGCTCGATCGCTGGGCTGGCGTTCGGTGATGAGGACACGGGCCGGTCGGAGGTCCGGCTCTCGGAGCTGGAAATCGAAGCGTCGCTGATCGCCGGTGAGCTGACGGTCGAGCTCGACCGCGGTCAGGTGCTCCTCGAGCGCACCGGCGCGAGCCCGCTGAGTGCTCGGCTCGAGGGCAGGCTCACAGGCCCGATGGCGGGGCCGTTCGATCTGTCGGGGGTGCGCCTCGTGGGGGCCGGCCTCGACCTCGAGCTGGCCGGAGCCCTGGGCCTCGACGAGTCGCAGCCGCTTCAGTTCACGATCGCCGGGAGTGTCGATGCCGGCCCCCTGCTCGATGCGTCGGAGTCCGGCCCGGTCACCCTGGATGGCGCGGTCGACCTGCGCGCGCAAGATGGCCGGCTGACAGTGTCGGCACCCACGATCCCGGCCGAGCTCTTGCGCCCATGGCTCGGCGACGAGACGTTCGGACGTCTGGAGGCCGCCGGGACGACGGTCGCTGTCCAGAGCGATCTGCGCTTCGGTCCGGGAGAGCTGGGACGGATCAGCGGCACCATGACCGGTGCCTGGCGCCGGGGCGAGGCCGAGCTGATCGCCTTTTCGACGACGCCCGAGGTCGTCACTGACTCCCGGAGCCTCGAGCTTCCGTTCGACGTACGGTTGGCGCCCGGGATGGCGGGGCGGCGTCAGGTGTCGGGCATCGCGTCGATCGCCGACTGGAACGAAGCGACGATGGGCGAGATCCGTGACGGCCGACTCGCTCTGGTGTTGCCGGATCTGACAGCCGCCAGGGAGTCGATTCGAGAGCTCTGGCCGATCGCGGCGCGAGCCGTGCCGGGCGATCTGGCCGGCGCGGTGAACGTGGACGCGTCGTTCGCCGGTCCGTTCTCGCGCCCCCGGGTCGATCTCGAAGGCGACTGGAAACTGCGGGCGGGCGGTTCGCTGCGGGTCTCGGGCGCCGGGACGCCGCTCGATCGGACCGGTACCGTCTCGATTCTCGCCGAACGCTTCGGGATCGCCGAGCTCGGGCTCGGCTGGAGCGGCCAGCTGGATGGCGAGCTCGATCTGACCGCTCGAGCGGATCGTCAGTCGGCGACCTTCGACCTCTCCGTCGGACAGCTGTCCGGCGCCGACCTCGAGCCGCTCGACATCCTGGCTCGCGGCGGTTGGAACGGCGAGACGCTCACGCTGTCGACGCTCGAAGCCGAGGGCATGGGACACCGACTGGAGACCGTCGCCGATCTCGCTCTGACCACCGACGGCCTGCGAGTCGTCGCCGAGCCGATGACCGTCGACGGCGTGACGCTTGCCGTGACGGCTGACGTGCCGGGTTCGCTGCTCGCGAACCTGCCGATCGTCGGCGCCCGCGCCTGGACGAGCGCGTTCGCTCGCGGTCGTCGAGTTCGGGTCGGATGGAACCTGCCCGCGGCCGACCTGGCCGGCCTCGTCGGCCTGGAGGGCAACCGGCTGGAAGTGGCGAGCTCTGGTGAGACCCTGGTGGACCTGGATCGGCTCACCGCGAGCGAGGCCGAGATGTCGATCTCGACGCTGGTGTGGGTCGATCCGCGCGGTAGCTTCGAGCTGAGTGAGCCGCTCGGTCTTACACTGGCGGACGGGCGGCTTACCGCGACCGCGGCTCGATTCGTGACCGACGACTCGCGGCTGGACGCCGACGTCACACTCGAGCTCACCAGCGGGTGGCAGCTCGACGAGGGGCCGCAGACGCTCGTGTCGACAGCTGAAGTCGTCGCGACCGGGCGGGTCGGCGACGACTGGCTCGGCGAACTACTCGGCTCGCTAGGTGAGCCGGTCAACTTCGAGACCGAGCTGACCCTGGATCGCGAGCGGCTGGTCGGAACGCTGAGCGTCGACGGCGCGGATTCGCGGCTCACGGCTCGCGGCTGGGCGGATCGTGGACCGGAAGCGAACGCGCCGTTCGACGTAACGATCGAGGGTGACCTGAGCGCGGCGTGGGTCGCGGCCATGGCCGGCCTCGAGGAATCCGCCACCGGCCGCTGGCGCCTGGACCTGGCCCTCGATCGGCAGTCCGGAGAGCTGTCCGGTCGCGCCGAGCTGGACGGCACGGACTCCACCCTGTCGCTGGGCGAGTTGGCGCTCGGCGGGCCGCGCCTCGACCTCGAGCTGAGTGACGGGCAGTTCGTGCTGCGCGACGTGGGCGCCCTCGTCAACGGTGAACCTCTGCTCGGTAGCGGCAGTGCTCAGATCGTGACGGACGGGGGCTCCGGGCAGCTGGAGATCGATCGCCTCGATATCTCTTTCGCCGGCATCGAATCGCGATGGCGCGCCACCGTGCCGATCAAGACCGGCGACGACTGGCCCGAGGGGCTGGACGAGCTGGCGATTCACTGGAGCCTCGCGGAGGCGGATCTGATCCCGGTGATGACGCTGCTCGGAGCGCTCGAATCCAAAGACACCCTACGTGCCGGCTCGAACGGCAGCTTGCGAATTCCGCTCGCGACGCCGTGGCTGAGCGAGGGCGAGGTCGAGATCGTCGGTTTTACCTGGGGGTCGGCCGGCCGGCAGGCGACGAGTGACGGCCCGATTCGCGCGGTTGTCGGCGATGGCAGGGCGACGCTCCTGCCGACGCGGATCGTCTCCAGTGAACAGCTCTTCGAGATTCAGGGACACGCCGAGCTGGCGCCGGGCTGGAGCTCCGACCTCGGGCTGTCCAAGTTGATTCGAGAGCTCGAGGTCCGGGGCGACGGCGTGCTGCTCGCTTCGCTGCTGAATCCGTTCCTGGGTGGTGGCATCGGTGAGGGTGAGCTACAACTCGATCTCGCTCTCAGCGGTCCGCCGGATGCCCTGCGCGGCCGCCTCGGCATCGTTGGTCCGGACGCGGCTTTCATCTATGCACGGCCCTACCTGACGCGGTTCTCCGAGCCCGATCTCGAGCTGCTCTTCGAGCCGGGCGAAGCGCTCCAACTGAGCGGCAACCTGCAGCTGAACGAGGGCAGTGTAGAGCTCTCGACCGGTACCACGGACGCCGGGCGGATGCGTTTTGCCGCTGAGCTGGACGGTGTTCGATACCGATTGGATTACGGGATGTTGGCGCTGCTCGACGGCGAGCTGGCGCTGGTCAGCGAAGCGGAAGGCACCTGGAAGATCACCGGCGTGGTCGAGGTCGAGAACGGAGTGCTGACTCGCGCCGTCGACCTCGATCTGGACTTCCTGCTGGGTCTGCTCGCGCCGGTCGACCTGACCTCGACCGAAGAGAGCCAGCTCGAGGCGTTCGCGCTCGATCTCGAGCTACGCACGGTCGAGGGCGTGCGGATCAAGAACAACGTCGCCGATCTCTGGCTGCGCTGGGACCCGGTGAGAATCGGCGGCACGCTCGCCGCACCGGTGCTCGACGGGCGTTTCGACGTCGAGCCGGGCGGACGCGTCTACGCGTTCGGCCAGACCGTGCGGGTCGACAGCGCGTCCCTCGACTATCCCGGGGTGGCCGACATGCCGGCGACGCTCGACATGAAGATCACCAGCTCGATCGAGGATCCGACCATCGCCGGCCTGGCGGCCGACGACCCGTTTGCGAGTGACCGCGACCGGCCCGACGACGAGGTCGACAAGGTGCAGGCGGTCGCCTCCGGCCTGGGCAGCTTCTACGGCGAACAGCTGGCCTCACGGCTCACCTCCGGCGCTGCCGGGGCGCGGGTCTCCCTGCAGCCGCTGCTGATCTTCGGCGAGGCGGATCCGGGGACCCGCCTGACCGTCAGCCAGGACTTCTCGCCGCATGTGACGGTGGCGGCGTCGGCCGATCTACGCAGCGCCGAAGACCGAACCTACCTGCTGGATGTGCACGCGCTCGATGCAGTGCCCGGGTTGAACGTGCAGCTCTTCACGACCGATACCGAGAGCCAGGGCGTGGCTCTGAGACAACGGCGGCGACTCGGTCCCGGACGGGCGCAGACCGAGACCGGACCGCGCGTCCGGGCGATCGACTATCAGCTGCCCGACGGCATCTCGAAGCGGCGAGTCAAGCGCGCCCTGGGCGTGAAGAAGGGGGATCGGCTCGGCGACGGCGCGCGCTTCGCGGCCGAGGTCGAGGTGACAGAAGTCCTTCGTGCCCGTGGTTACCCGGACGCCCGTGCGACGGTGGTAACGCGCCCGGTGACCGACGGCGTGGAGCTCTCGGTGAGCGTGCGCCCGGGCCCGCGCGCGCTCTTCGAGTTCGAAGGCACGCGACTGCCGAAGGCGCTCAAGAGGAGAGTGGTCGACCTCTACCGAGCGGACTACTGGGAGGAGCAGGCGCTGGTCGAGATGGCCGCCGAGGGCCGACGTGCGCTGCGCAGCCTGGGCTACCTCGAGCCACAGGTCGAGGTCACGGCAGCGATTGAAGAGGACACTCCCGGGAGCCGCGATCGGCGGGTGACCATCGTGTCGATCGGCGGCGAGCGGATCGAGCTCGATCAGGTGAGCTTCGTGCCGTTGCCGGAGGACGAAAGCGTGCTGCTCGCGGCGCGTTTCTCGAGCCCGGTGCGCCGGGTCGAGCTCGCCGCCGGGGTCGCCGAGGCCGATCGCCGAGTCGAACAGACGCTGCGCTACATCGGCTACTCGAGCCCGCGAGTGGTCGAGCGCCGGATCTCGCCGAATGGCAAGGAGCTCGAGGTCGTGGTGGAGACCGGCGAGCGTTCCACCCTCCGGAGGGTCGAGATCTTCAGCGGCGAGTCGGTCGAGGCCGAAGAACTCCGGCCGTTGATCGCGCTCTCGCCGGGCGACCAGGTCCGGCCGGATCGGGTGGCCAGCGCCGCGGCCCGCGTGCGTGACGAGCTGCGCTCGCGCGGCTACGCGGACGCACGCGTCGAGCCGAGGATCGAGCCGGTCGAAGGCGCCGCCGGTCCCGAAGCGGACGTGCGCTTCGACATCGATCCCGGTACCGCCTACTTCATCGGCCAGGTCGGCTTTACCGGTCTGCGCTCGACTCGTCCCAAGTTCGCCGCCAAGGTCGCCGACCTCGATCTCGAGCAGGACTTTTCCGAGGACGACGTGTTCGAGGCGCGACGGCAACTCTGGCGAACCGATCTGTTCCACAGCGTGACCCCGGAGATCGTGCGCGCTCCCGGCGGTGTTGTGCGGGTCGACTTCGAAGTGCAGGAGCGTCAGCGTTTCGAGGTCGCGTACGGACTGCGCTGGGACAGCGACGACGAACTGTCCACTCTGGTCGAGGCGATCGATCGCAACGTGCTCGGCAGGGGCTGGACGGCCGGCCTGCGGGCGCAGTGGGCGTCCGACGATCAGAGTCTGCGCGCGTTCGCGGGTTTACCCAGGGCGCTCGGGGCACGCACCTCCGTGGGTCTGTTCACGTCGATCCGCGAGCGGACCGAAGGCGGTCTGATCACCGAGACGATCGAGGGCACCCTCCAGCTGTCGCTGCAGCTCGCCGAGAAACTGACCACGCGCCTCTACGGACAGCTCACCGAGAGTCTGGTGAGCGAGGTGATCCCGGATCCGTTCTTCCCCTTCGAGGTTCGGTTGACCCGGCCGGTGATCGGCAGCCAGGTGCTCTACGACACCCGCTACGGAGAGGCGCTCTCACGTCTCGGTCTGCTGGTGACCGGCGACCTCTCGGTCAGCCACCAGGCCTTCGGCAGCGACTTCGACTACGCTCGCTTCTTCGGTCAGATCAACTACCAGCGGCGGCTGCCGGGCGCGTCGAGAAACTGGATCTGGGCACAGTCGCTTCGGATCGGCCTGGCGGAAGCGTTCGAGCAGGAAGTGGTGCGACTCGATCGCTTCTTCGCCGGTGGCGAGTTCTCGGTGCGCGGCTACCTCACGGAGTCGCTCGGCCCGCAGGAGAACTTGATCTCCACCGTGCGCGCACGTGGTGGCGACGCCCTGCTGGTGATCAACGAGGAGCTACGCTGGCGCTTCGCCGATCGCTACAGTGTCGTCGGCTTCGTGGACGCCGGCAACGTCTGGGTCAAGCTCTCCGACTTCGGCTCCGACTTGGCAACCTCGGTCGGCCTCGGCTTCCGCGCCTTGACGCCGGTGGGCCTGCTGCGACTGGACCTGGCGCGGCCCCTCGACCGGCGCGACTTCGATCCCGGCTACAAGCTCTACTTCGGTTTCGGCAGCACGTTCTAGCTGTCGATTCTCAAGACGTTTCTCGAGTCCCACCGGCGCTCTCTCCCGGTCGAGATGGGGGAGAGCGCCGGGCCAGCCTCATGGTTGAGAGGCGCGCTGCCTTGAAGTCGGCAGGCTAGAGCCCGCCCAGAAGCCGCCGCGCCTGCTCGGCTTCGGGAGCGTTCGGCGCCATCGCCAGGAAGCGGTCGAGGTCGTTGACCAGGAGGTCCTTGCGACCGACCTCGCCGGCTGAGAGGCCACGGTAGTAATAGGCGTAGGCGATGCCCGGATTGAGCTCGATCGCCTGGTTGAGGGCGTCGATCGCCTGCGGCCATTGGCGTTGGAAGGCGTGAGTCGCGCCCAGCTGGAAGAGGACGAGGGCGTCTCGCGGGCTGACGCTGCGCGCCTTCTCGAGGGTAGCGGTCGCTTCGCCGAACCGTTTCTGACGCTGCTGCGCCACGCCGAGGCTGTATAGCCCCTGCGGGTCGGAAGGCGAGCCGGCGAGGACCGTGCGGGCGCGCTGTTCGGCACGCGCGAACGCGTCGTTGGCGGAGCCGGTGTTGCCCGACCTCAGATGAGCCTCGCCGAGGTAGATCAGCGGTGACGGGTCCGCGCTCATGGCGTCGGCGGCGGCCGAAAGCTGGGTGACCGCCTTCGAGTAGTTGTTCTCCTGCGTTGCCACCCGACCGTCGGCGGCCTGGAGGTAGGCGTCGGAGTCGATCGACTGGCCGGCGAGGAGCGTCCGGGCGGCCGTGGTGTCGTACGCCAGCAGGCGCGTCTCGACGTCCTTGGCGACGCGCGGCATCTCCTTGGCGGGGCTCTTCGACTCGGTGGGGGCCTTCGGCGCCGGAGTCTCTTCGACCTCGGAGCTCTCCTGCTTGTTCTTCTTCTTCTTTTTCTTCTTGCCGTCGTCGTTCTCTTCGTGGGCAAAGATGTCCCCGGCGGCGCCGAGGAACAGGGCCAGGACCAGCAGCCAGGAAAGGTTGCGGGCTCTATTGCGATGAGTTGTCATAGGTCTTTCTCCTCCGCTCTTGGATGTAGCAAGCCGGATGCCAGCGGCTCTACATCACTCGATGCGAATCTCGTCGAGCCCCTCTTCGGGGTCCGGGAAGTCGAGCTCCATGCGCCTGAGTGTGCCGACCAGGATGCGCGCGATCGCCAGGTTGCGGTACCACTTCTGGTCGGCGGGGATCACCCACCAGGGCGCCTGCTCGGTGCTGCAGTGCGAAAGGGCGTCCTCGTAGACGGCCATGTAATCGGGCCACTGGCGTCGCTTGTCGAGATCGCCGCGCGAGAACTTCCAGCGCTTCGAGGGCTCATCCAACCGATCCTGGAACCGTTGCTTCTGCTCGTCGAGCGAGATGTGCAGGAAGAACTTGAGCACCGTCGTGCCCGATGCGGTCAGCAGGCGTTCGAACTCGTTGATCATCGCGTAGCGCGGTCGCCAGATCTCTTCGGGCACGATTCGGTCGACGCGCACGACCAGCACGTCTTCGTAGTGCGAGCGGTTGAAGACGCCGATCATGCCGTTGGCCGGCGTCGCCTTGTGGATGCGCCAGAGGAAGTCGTGCGCCAGCTCCTCGGCGCTCGGAACCTTGAACGAGGTCACTCGGACTCCCTGGGGGTTGACGCGCTCGAACACCTTGCGGATCGTCCCATCCTTGCCGCCGGCGTCCATCGCCTGCAGGACCACCAGGAGCTTTCGCCGGCCTTCGGCGTAGAGGTTGTACTGAAGGTCGGCGAGCTCAGCTCGCAGCTCACGGAACTCGTCCCTGGCCGTGTCACGGTCGTCGTGGAACCCGCTGGCCTCGGTCGGCATCTCCGCCAGGCGCACCGCGGTCCCTGGCTTCACCAGATGGGTGTCGAACATGCGGGCGGATTGTACCCGGCTCTCGGCGGATAGACTGCCGAGCGGTGTACTTGCCGCTCTGGGTCGCGATTCCGCTCCTGCTGCTGGCCGCGCTGGCGGTGCTCGACCGCCTGCTCAAGCCGAGCGTCCGCTGGTTGTTGCGCCAGCGCGTGAACCGCGCGCTCGACGAGGCGAACCGCAAGCTGCGGATCCGCCTGCAGCCGTTCAAGCTGACCAAACGAAGCGTTCTGATCGACCGGCTGATCTTCGACCCCGAGGTGATCGAGGCGGCCGAGCGGCACGCGCGCACCAACGGCATGCCCCGGGAGGTTGCGTTGGAGACCGTCAAGCGCTACGCGCACGAGATCGTTCCGGCATTCAACGCCTACGTCTACTTCCGGGTCGGCTTCTGGCTCTCCCGGCTGCTGGCCCGGACGCTCTACCGGGTGCGCCTGGCAGCCCTCGATGAACGGGCGCTGAGCGAGGTGCCGTCCAACGCGACGGTGGTCTTCGTGATGAACCACCGCAGCAACTTCGACTACCTGCTGGTCTCGTACCTGGTGGCTGAGCAGACGGCGCTCAGCTATGCGGTGGGTGAGTGGGCGCGGGTGTGGCCGATCGAGTCGCTGGTGCGGTCGATGGGGGCGTACTTCGTGCGCCGGCGGTCGCGCAACGACCTCTACCGGTGCGTCCTGGCCCGCTACGTGGCGATGGCGACCGTCGAGGGGGTGACCCAGGCGATCTATCCCGAAGGCGGGCTCAGCCGGGATGGTCGTCTGGGGTCCCCGAAGCTCGGGCTGTTCGACTACATGTTGCGGGCGTACGATCCGGCCGGCCCCCGCGACCTGGTGTTCGTGCCGGTTGGGATCAACTACGATCGGGTGCTCGAGGACCGGACCCTGATGCGCGATCTCGACCCCGCGGCCGGTCGCGTCGGGCCGCTGCGGGCGACCTGGACCTTCCTCCGGTTCTCGCTCAAGAACGTCGGTCTAGCCTCGGTCGGTCGCTGGTATCGATTCGGATACGCATGCGTGAAGTTCGGGCGTCCGCTGTCGATGCGCCGGTACCTCGCCGAGCGTGAGATCGATCTGGTCGGCCTGGAGCGAGCGGCGCGCTTCGAACGGGTCGCGGCGCTCGCGGCCGAACTGATGGCGCGGGTGCGCGAAGTCATCCCGGCTCTGCCGACCTCACTGGTGTCCGCGGTTCTCCTGCGCGACCCGGATCGCGCGCGCAGCGAGCTCGAGTTGAAGGCCGGCGCGCAGGCGTTGATCGAAGAGCTCGAGGAGAGCGGAGTGTCGGTCTACGTGCCGCGGGCGGACCGTGACTACGCAATTCGGGTCGGGTTGCGGATGCTGACGCTGCGCCGCGCCGTCCGCGAGCTCGAGGGCCTGTTTCACACCGTGCCGGAGGAGCTGCCGCTGCTCCGGTATTACGCCAACTCGATTGCCCCGGATGCCGTCGTGACGGCGCAGGAGGTGCCCTCGTGAAGCATCGTCGCCGACTCACCCTGATGCTGCTGGGGCTCGCGGTCTACGCGGTGATCGAGTTCGGTCCCGAGCTTCTGGGCCGCGATCGCCCGGTCGCGGGCGGCGGCGATGGCGACGCCGCGGTCGAGCAGGCGTTCGACTCGAAGCAATCGGGCCGGGTGTACGAGGTCGCCGGTGTCGTCGACCGCGAGCTGGCGGACGATCGCGAGGGCAGCCGGCATCAACGCTTCATCGTCCGCCTGGAGTCGGGGCAAACGCTGTTGATCGCGCACAACATCGATCTCGCGCGGCGGGTGCCGCTGGCCGTCGGCGACCGGGTGGAGATCCGTGGCGAGTACGAGTGGACCGAGCGCGGCGGGCTCCTGCACTGGACCCACCACGACCCGCGGGGTCGCCGCCCCGGCGGCTGGATTCGCCATCGCGGCGAGACCTACCGGTAGTTCCAATGCTAGGTGTGCTCCCTGTGGACCTGGCGAACAACCTTCTGAGAGATCCAAGCTAGAGCAGGTCGTGCTTTTTCAACCACTCTTTGTTGAGCTTGGAGAGATAGCGCTCGCCGGAGTCCGGGAAGAGGGTGACGGCGAGCGCCTCCTCGGGAAGCTCGCGTGCCACCTGACGCGCGCCGACCGCGGCCGCGGCGGCCGAAGATCCGACGAAGATCGCTTCAGTGCTGGCGAGCTCGAACACGGCCCGATAGGCGGTCTTGTCGTCGATCGAGATCACCTCGTCGACCACGTCCAGCCAGATGCTCTCGGGTAGCAGATCCTCGCCGATGCCATCGATCAGGTACTGGTGGATCTTGTCCGGCGGCGGCATCTCGCCGGTCTCCTTGAGATGCTTGTAGACCGAGCCGATGGGATCGATGCCGATCACCCGGATCTCCGGGTTCTGCTCCTTGAGGTAGCGCCCGACGCCGCTGATCGTGCCACCGGTGCCCATGCCGGCGATCCAGTGGGTAACCCGACCGTCGGTCTGGCGCCAGATCTCCGGGCCGGTGGACCGATAGTGAGCCTGGGGATTGGCCTGGTTGTAGTACTGGTAGGGCAGGAACGCGCCCCGCTCGTCGCGGATCTTCTCCGCGACCTTGTAGTAGGAGCGCGGGTCGTCCGCGGCGACGTTCGTCGGGCAGACGATGACCTCGGCACCGTACGCTTCGAGCAAGCTCACCTTCTCGGGTGGGATCTTGTCGGCCGCCGTGCAGATCAGCTTGTAGCCCTTCAGGGTCGCCGCGAGCGCCAGGCCGACACCCGTGTTGCCGGAGGTCGGCTCGACGATCGTCGCGCCGGGCTCGAGCAGGCCTTCACGCTCGGCCGCCTCGATCATGGCGATGCCGATGCGGTCCTTGACGCTGGCCCCGGGATTGAACGACTCGACCTTAGCGGCGAGCGTCGCTCCCACCGGTGAGAAGCGTGCCAGCTTGACCAACGGCGTGTTGCCGAGCGTCTCGAGGATGTCTTCGTAAAGCTCCATCGCCGAGGCGCCAAGCTAGCATAGGTTTCGCCGATCAGGGCGTGCCGAGGACGAGCCGTTCGAGCTTCACCTGGGCGCGCCCGAGCCAACCGACCCGGCCGGTGATCAGGAGCGGCGCTCGAGTCACTTCGTCGAGGAACACGTGGACCGTGCCACGCAGGCCCAGGAAGCGGAAATCGGAGTCGGCGCTGTCGTCATCGAGGCGATCGCCACTCACCCGGATGCGCAGCGCCGGAATCGATTCCTTGCGCAGGCGTTCTTCGGCGCCGGAGGCCTCGATGAAGTCGACCTCGATGAGCTCGCGTGCCTCGACCTCCAGGTCGACCTCCGAGATGGTGTTCTTGGCGAACACCCAGGTGGTGAGCCGATCACCCGGCCGGTCCAGGTTGCCCGCCGCCAAGGCGTAGAACAGCCCGGTCGACTGGCCGGGGTGGATTCCCGGGGTCAGTTCCGGGACCCAGTCGTCGAGCTCGCTCCATTCGGTCGACGGCTTACTCTCCTCGCCGGCCGACGGCTTGAGCGTGCGGATGTGCACCGCGCCGTCACCGAAGCGATGGGTTCGATAGTGATGGTCCTTGAGCCGGCGGCCGGTCTCGAGCTGACTGCGTTGCAGCGACCGTCCCTCGCGATCGATCAGCAGCGATAGCTGCGAGCGCTTGCCGAGACCGGCGGTGGCGAGGCTCAGCTGCCAGCCGCCGCCGACCGGCACCTGGAGCCACTGTCCGGGTGCGGGATCCACCAGGGCGAGGCGTAGTTCGGCCGCGTCGAGCTGCCGCATGCTCAGCTGCGCATCGATCGAGAAGCCGAGTTTGCGTGCGTGGTAGTGCAGCTCCGACCAGCGAATTCGCTCCGGCCGGTAGTCGCCGAGGGCCGCGACCGGCAGGAGCCAGCAGAGCGCGGCAACGGCGCCGAGCAGTCTGAGGGGATTCATCGGGTTCATGTTCGAAGCAAGGCGTGTGCCGGCGCCGACCGCTGCTAAGGTATCCGAACCGCCGCCGGCTCGCTATGGAATCGCTCGATGTCGTCCAGCCTCAGCCGCTCGCCGGACACTTCTGGACCCTCGCGGGCTACCTGAGGGATCGGGTTCGGGCGCCGCGACCGCCGGCCTCGACGCCGTTCGAGGAGTGCGTGCACGATCCGAGGGTCGGGGAGCTGCGCCTCACCGGCCGTCTCAGCGCGGCTGGAGGCGAGCGTCTGCTGGTCGTCCTGCACGGCATCGCCGGCAGCTGCGAGAGCGGCTATGTCGTGCGCGCCGCGATGGCCGCGGAGCGGGCGGGCCTGTCGAGCCTGCGCCTCAATCTGCGCGGCGCCGACCGTTCGGGAGAGGATTTCTTCCACGCCGGTCTGACCGACGATCTGCACGCCGTCCTGGCGAGCCCGACGCTCGCGAGGTATCGGTCGATCCACGTCCTGGGTTACTCGTTGGGAGGCCACGTGGCGCTGCGGGCGGCGACGCAGTCGACCGAGCCGCGGCTCGAATCGGTCGCCGCGATCTGCTCGCCGCTCGACCTCTCCGGGTGCGCTTCGGCGTTCGATCGTCCGGCGAGTTGGGGGTACCGACGCCGGATTCTGGCCGAGCTCGGGCGGACCTACGAGTTGGTCCTCGATCGCCGACTGGCGGTGGGGGCGCCCGACATCGGGCTCACTCCGCTCCGGAGGGTACGTCGTGCCCGCTCGCTGCGGGAGTTCGATGGTTTGACAGTGGTGCCGCGTTTCGGCTTTCGCGACGCCGAGGACTACTATCGCAGCATGAGCGTCGGTCCGGTCCTGGATCGACTGAGGGTGCGGTCGCTTCTCGTGGTCGGAGCTTCGGACCCGCTGGTACCGTTCGCGACCTTGATGCCCTTCCTCCAGACCACGCCCGAGATGCTCTCTGTCGCTTTGCTGGGCCGCGGTGGCCACGTGGGGTTTCCGGCGCAAACGACTCTCGGTCTGGACGCACCGGTAGGGGTCGAGGCCCAGGCGATCGCCTGGCTGAGCGACCCCGGGGAGGCGGATTCAACAGGTGTGCTGCGGCGCATGCGGTATCATGTCCGGCAGTAGGAATGCACGGACCTCCACGCAGACTCGTCTTCATCCCGAACGCCGTCACCGCTGCGAACATTGCGGTCGGGTTCCTGGCCATGCTGGCGGCTGCCGACGGGCGATTCGAGCTCGCCGTGTATCTGCTGTTCGTCTGCATCTTCCTGGACATGGCGGACGGCCGGCTGGCGCGCGCGCTCAAGGTGACGAGCAAGTTCGGTCAGGAGATGGACAGTCTCAGCGACACGGTGAGCTTCTGCGTCGCGCCCGCGTTTCTGGTGCAGCGCGCGGTTCTGGCGCCGCTCGAGGGAGTGGGGGTGGCGGTTGCGATGCTCTACATCCTCGCCGGCGTCTACCGCCTGGCGCGCTTCAACCTGACCAGCGACGAGCACACCAAGGCGCGCAAGACCCTGGGTACGCCGACGCCGATCGCGGCGGGCTACATCATGGTGCTGGTGCTGATGCGGGACCACGTGCCGGTTCCAGCCGGTGCCGCCCTGGTTCTCGTGATGGGCATGCTGATGGTCTCTCGGATCCAGCTTCCCGAGCTCCACGGCAAGAGCATCGTCACCCGGATGATGTGGGTCGGCCTGCTGAGCTACGCGGCCGTGCTGGTCTGGCCGAACTGGTACACGGTGATCTTCTGGAACGTCTGGAACGTGCTCGTGCTGATCGTCGCGCATCGCGAAGATCGGCGAATGGAGCTGTCGGAATCGACCTAGGGCGGCCCGCCCCGGAAGTCCGGAGGTCCCTGCACAGGCACGCGAGCCGAGCGGTTGCCGTTGGGGTACGCTCGCCGCTCGGCGGCCGGTAGAGAGCCTCGCGCGCCGCGTTGGCCGTCCTACCTGTCCCCAACCGAGCAGAATGAGCGAAAGCGACTTTCCCGAGAACCGCCTGGCGGGCGAAACCAGCCCGTATCTGTTGCTGCACAAGAGCAACCCGGTCGA
>JAJCXP010000294.1 GCA_029263375.1 Acidobacteriota bacterium
GGACGGCCGCGGGAGTCGCGGTGAATCGTGCTCGCGAGACGAAACTTTGCAAGAATCGGCCTCGTAGGGCTGCTAGAGAGGTTTGAAGTGACGCGGAGACTCGAAAAAGCAATCGCCAGTTGGCTGAACGCCGAGCGCGGCAGTGATGCTAGACGGGCCGAGCTGGCGCTGCGCCAGGTCTTCGCCCGGTTGCCGCTCTACGCGCCGCCGCCGGAGTTCGCTCGCCGCGTGCTGGCGCCCTTCGCCGGCTCGGCGTGGGCGCTGTCCGCCCCGCTCCGGCTGACCCTGCGCTGGAAGGTCGTCTTGGCCTCCTGTTTCGCGCTGGTTGCGCTCGCGGGCGGGACGCTGCCGAGACTCCTGGTCGAGCTGTGGGCCGGTCTCGGCCCGGGTAAGGTAATCGAGCTTGCCGCGAGCCTGCTGATCGGTCTGAGCAGCCGAGTGGCGGTCGGAATCACCGTCTGGGACGCTCTGGCGGGCGTCGCCCGTACCGTCTCGGCGAGCCTCGCTTCCCCCTCCATGATGGTCGCCGTCGCCGCCGCGGCTCTGCTCTGCGCCGTCGCCCTGAGATGGCTCCACGGTTTGTTGATTCCCGAGAGGAACACCTCCTATGCCCAGCCCAGTTAAGACTCGTCAGTGGATCGGCCGAACGGGCTGGCTCCTGTTGCTCTCGATCGCCATCGCCGGAGTCGTTCCGGTGGCGCTTGCCCAGGTCGAGGCGGAGGCGCCCGCCGCGGTCTCGTCCGAGGAAGCGATTCGCGCCGAAGTCGATCGCCTGTTCCGGGTGCTGCGACTGCGCGACGGCGTGCTGCTCGAGCCGCGCTCTGACATGGACGGCATCGCGGCGATCGAGATCGCGGGTGGCGCGTTCGTGATCGACGGCAACCCGGTCTCGTCGAGCGAGCTCGATGCCCGGCTCGGCTCGGTGGCCGACGTCGTCCGCAGCCTGCGCCAGCTCGAGGCCCGCAGTCGGCCCGACACCTTCGGCGGCGATGACTCTCGGGGCGCTCGCAGTGCCCCGTCGCCGGCGCCGGACGCCCCGCGGGCGCCCCCTCCGCCGCGCCGCCACGGCTCGCGCATGCGCAACGACTCGCAGGTCGTGGTGGGCAGCTCGGTGGTGATCGAGGCCGATGAGGAGTCGCGCGATGTGGTCGTGTTCGGCGGTCGCCTGACCGTGCGCGGCGTGGTGATCGGCGACGCGGTCGCCATCGGTGGCTCGGTGGTGCTCGAGCGCGGCGGCCGGGTCACCGGCGATCTCGCGGCGATCGGCGGCCCGGCCACGCTCGAAGCGGACACCGAAGTCCAGGGGGACGTGATCAGCGTCGGCAACGAGGTGCGGATCGACGACAGCGCTACGGTGGGTGGCAAGGTCGTGGAGGTGCCGTTCGGCCCCCAGATCTCCTTCGGCTGGCCCGACTCGGGCGATTGGGATTTCGACTGGGACGACGACTGGTGGGACTCCGGCCATCGCGGAATGTGGGGGTTCGGCCGGGTATTCAACGTCTTCTGGAACTTCTTCGGCCTGCTGTTTCTGGCCCTACTCGCCTGTCTGGCCTACCTGCTCGCGCGCGGCCCGATCGAACGCATGGCCGGCAAGGTCCGCGCCGAGCCGTGGAAGGCGGGACTGGTGGGATTCGTTGCGCAGCTGCTCTTCGTGCCGCTGCTGGCTCTGGTCTGCCTGATCCTGCTGATCTCGATCATCGGTATCCCGCTGCTGGCGCTGGTGCCGTTCGCGGTGCTGGCGTTGATCCTGGCGTCGTTCCTCGGCTACACGGCGGTGGCGCTGAGTCTCGGCGGTTGGACCGAGCGGCGCTTCGGCTGGGCCATGGTCAACCCGTACGTCGCGATCGTCGTCGGGGTCGGTTTGATCCAGGTGATCTCGTTCACGGGCGATCTGCTCGAGCTGTTGCCCGGGCCGCTCTGGCTGTTCGCGCTCATGTTCATCGTCTTTGGCGCGGTCATCAAGTACCTGGCCTGGACGGTTGGGCTGGGCGCGGCGCTGTTGACCCGTTTCGGGACCCTCGAGGACCCGAGCGGGTCGGCTCAGGCGGCGCTGCCGCCGCTACCGAGCACCGACGCTCCGAGCGAGAGCTGGGACCAGCCCGCCGAGTCCGAGGAGCTGCCGGATCTGCGGTGGGACGGTGCGACCGACGGCACGGACACGGGCGAGCAGCCGTGGGAGCCGGACGTCGAGGGCGACAAGCCCGACGAGCCTGACCTGAAGGCAGGCTAACCAGCGGCCCGCTACGGCCAGGCTCTCAACAGCTCCGCAAGCCGGGTGTGCCGGTCCTGCTGCCGGTCGTTCCGAACCGCCAGCCCGAGCGCGCGCCGGTCGCCGACCAGGATCAGCAGCTTCGCCGCGCGGGTGACCGCGGTGTAGAGCAGATTGCGTTGCAGCATGACGTAGTGCTGCGTGTGGACCGGCATCACCACACAGGGATACTCCGAGCCCTGAGACTTGTGCACCGAACAGGCGTAGGCGAGCGCCAGCTCGTCCTGGTCGGCGAACGCGTAGCGCACCGCGCGGCCGTCGAAGGTGACCTCGATCTCCTTGTCCTTTTCGACGATGCGCGCCACCCGGCCGACGTCGCCGTTGAACACCTCGAGGTCGTAGTTGTTGCGGATCTGCATCACCCGATCGCCGCTCCGGATACGGCGCACGCCGTCGACGCTCCGTCCGGCCGGGTTGAGCAGTCGCTGGAGCTCGAGGTTCAGGTTCTCGGCGCCGAGCTGTCCGCGGCGCATCGGCGTCAGGACCTGCAGGTCGTCGAACGGGTCGATCCCGAAGCCGCGCGGGATGCGCTCGGTGACCAGGTGGAGCAGGGTCTGGACGACCTCCTCGGGATCTTCGCGATGGAAGAAGAAGAAGTCGGAGCCCTTCTGCCCGGACAGCTCGGGCATCTCCCCCCGATGGATCCGGTGCGCGTTCATGACGATGCGGCTCTCCTCGGCCTGCCGGAAGATCTCGGTCAGGCGCGTGACCGGCAGGCGCTCGGAGCGGATGAGCTGCTCGAGCACCTTGCCCGGGCCGACCGATGCCAGCTGGTCGACATCGCCGACCAGGATCAGCCGGGCGCCGTCCGGAATCGCCAGCAGCAGCTGATGCGCGAGCAGGGTGTCGACCATCGAGCTTTCGTCGACGATCACGACGTCGGTCTCGAGCGGCGCGTCGGCGCCGCGCTGGAATCCACCGCGGCGCGGGTCGAACTCGAGCAGGCGGTGAATCGTCTTGGCCGGCTCGCCGGTGGTCTCGCCCAGTCGTTTCGCCGCCCGGCCGGTCGGCGCGCAGAGGCTCAACCGCAGGCGCTTGGCCTCGAAGATCCGGACCAACGAGCGCACCAGGGTGGTCTTGCCGGTCCCCGGTCCGCCGGTGATCACCAGCACCTTGTGGGTCAGCGCGCTGCGTACGGCCTGGCGCTGGAAGTCGGCCAGCCGCAGCTGCTGCCGGCCCTCGACCCAGGCGAGCGCCCGCTCTACGTCGATCGCCGGGCCGGCCGGCTCGGCCGCGAGCAGCCGGCAGAGACGCTCGGCGATACCGACCTCGGCGGCATGGAGGGCGGGCAGGTAGATCGCCGCATCGGGGGTCGCTGCCGCCGCGACCAGCGCGTGGCGCTCGATCAGCGCTTCGACCACCTGTGCGAGAGTCGTCGTATCGACCGACAGGAGTTCGCCGGCGCTCTCGATCAGCCGGTCTCGGGGGAGAAAGACGTTGCCCTGGTCGGCGGCCTGGGTGAGAGCGAACAGCAGACCGGCCTCGGCGCGCTGCGGGGCGTCGTGTGGGATACCGAGGCTGTCGGCGATCCGATCGGCGGTGCTGAAGCCGATGCCGAAGACGTCCTCGGCCAATCGAAACGGATTCTGCTTGACCAGCTGGACCGCCGACTCGCCGTAGGTGCGGCAGATGCGCAGTGCCTGCGACGCCGGCAGGCCGTGGCTCTGGAGGAAGACCATCGCGTCGCGCACGGCGCGCTGCTCGCGCCACGACTGCTGGATCTGGCGGCTGCGCTTGGGGCCGATACCCCGGACGCGGCCGAGCTTCTCGGGCTGATTCTCGATCACCTCCAGGGTCTCGAGGCCGAACTTCTCGACCAGCCGCTCGGCCATCACCGGGCCGATGCCCGGCACCAGTCCGGAGCCGAGGTAACGGCGGATGCCGGTGAGCGTCTCCGGCAGCAGGCTCAAATAGGAGACCACCCGGAACTGCTTGCCGTACTTGCGGTCCTCCTGCCAGGAGCCCGTTAGCCGAACGCGCTCGCCCGGCTGCAAACCGTGTAGCCGCCCGACCGCGGTCGACACCGGAGCGTCCTCGCGGCTGACGCGGAGCACCGCCCAGCCGCTCTCCTCGGACTGGAAGACGACCCGCTCGACGGCGGCGTCGAGCGACTCCAGAGGCTCGCCCTGGTCGGTAGATTCGGCTCCTGGTCGGCTCATCGCGCGGCCCCATTCTGTGCCAGAATGGCCGGATCATGAACGAGCCGATTCGACCCCGCATTCTCGTCATCGACGACGAAGCGGGCTCGAGAGAGTCGATGGCCATGGCTCTCGACAAGTCAGGGCTGCGGGTGCAGACCTTTGACGACGCCGACAAGGCGTTGCGCTTTCTGCGTGATCACGACGAGACGCGGCTGGCGATCTGCGATCTCAAGATGCCGGGCACCGACGGTCTGGAGTTCCTGGCCGCCGTCCGCGAGCAGAACCTCGACCTGGCGGTGATCCTGGTCACCGGCTACGGCTCGATCGAATCCGCCGTCGAAGCGATGCGCGTCGGCGCCGACGATTATCTGACCAAGCCGGTCGACCTCTACGAGCTGCGTCAGCGGGTAGCGAATCTGCTCGAGAACAAGCAGCTGCGCGAAGAGGTCACCACCCTGCGTCAGATGCTCGACAAGAAGTGGGGCTTCGAGAGCATCATCGGTTCGTCGCCGGTGATGGAGAAGTTGTTCGACCAGATGCGTCTGGTCGCGCCCACCCGTTCGAGCGTCCTGGTCGTCGGCGAGAGCGGCACCGGCAAGGAGCTGGTCGCCCACGCGCTTCATCACGCCAGCCCGCGCAGGGACGAGCGCTTTCTGGCGCTCAACTGCGGTGCGATCCCGGCCGACATCCTCGAGAGCGAGCTCTTCGGCCACGAGCGAGGGTCGTTCACCGGCGCCGTCAATCGCAAGATCGGCAAGTTCCAGCTCGCCCACGGTGGCACGCTCTTTCTCGATGAGATCAGCGAGCTCTATCCAGAGCTCCAGGTCAAGCTGCTGCGCGTGCTCGAGGAGCGCCAGGTGATGCGCGTGGGCGGCAGTGAGCTGATCGACGTCGACTTCCGGCTGCTGGCGGCCACCAACCGCGACATGGCGAAGGCGGTCGCCGAGGGGCGTTTCCGCGAGGATCTCTACTACCGGCTCAAGGTCGTCAGCCTCGAGGTGCCGCCGCTGCGCGAGCGGGTCGGCGATCTGGCGATCCTCATCGAGCATTTTCTGGAAGTCCTCTGCCAGGAGCACGGAGCCAACCCGAAGCAGGTCTCACCCGAGGCGATGGAGCTCCTGGCGCGTCACCCCTGGCCGGGCAACGTGCGCGAGCTGAAGAACGTGCTCGAGTCGGTAGTGGTCTTTCACCGCAGCGACCTGATCGAGCCGTCGGATCTGCCGCGCGAGCTGCGCGACGGCGCTCCCGGCCCGGTTTCGGGCGGACCGGTCCAAAACCTCTCCGGCGCACCCCGCACCATGGCGGAGATCGAGCGCCGGGCTATCCTCGAGACGCTCGAGCTGACCAAGGGCAGGCGCGCCGATGCCGCCAAGACGTTGGGCATCGGTCTGCGCACCCTGCAGCGCAAGCTGAAGGAATATCGCGAGCAGGGCATCGTGGAGGAGTAGTCGATGGAGCTACCCGTCGAAGTCGTCATTCACAACACGCAGCTGGGGATGAAGGGCGGCCACGGCCGGTTGCTGAGGATCTGTCCCGAGGGCTACTACGAGGTGATCATCGCGCTGGGCGAGAACAACCATCGAGCCCTGCTGCCGGTCGCGGGCTCGGTGCTGATCGTCAAGGCCCCGGAGGATCGGGGAACAGAGACGGTCGAGGTCGAACGGTAGCGGTAGCTACCCGGCCATCGCTGCGAGCATCTCTTTCACCGCGGCTTCCATCCCCACGATCACCGCTCGCGAGACGATCGCGTGGCCGATGTTGAGCTCCCGGATCACCGGGATCTCGGCGATGCGCCTCACGTTCTCTACCGTCAAGCCGTGGCCAGCGTAGACCTGCAGGCCGCACTCGGCGCCCATCGCGGCGGCGTCGACGATGCGCTCGAGCTCGGCGCTCCTGTCGGCGCCGGGGCGGGTGTAGTGGTCGGTGTTGATTTCGAAGCCGCTCGCCTGCTGGTTCGAGAAGTCGGTCAGCCGGCGGATCTGCGCGGGGTCGGGGTCGACGAATAGCGACACCAGGATGCCCGCGTCGGCGAGCTTCCTGGTCGCCGACAGCACCTTGGATCCCGCGTTGACCAGGTCGAGGCCGCCCTCGGTGGTCACCTCGTCGGGGCGCTCCGGCACCAGGGTGACCTGGTCGGGGCCGAGAGTGCACGCGAAGGCGACCATGTCGTCGTCGGCCGCCATTTCCAGGTTGAGCTTGCCCTGGACGACGGTGGTCAGCTCCTCGACGTCGCGATCCTGGATATGGCGCCGGTCGCGCCGCAGATGAACGGTGATTCCCGAAGCGCCGGCGCGCTCGGCGATGCGCGCCGCCTCGAGCGGGCTGGGGTAGCTGACACCGCGCGCCTGCCGCAGGGTGGCGACATGGTCGACATTGACAGAGAGCTGGGTCATCAGAGTCCGATCTCGCCGTCGATGGCGGTCAAGAGCTCACCGGCCAGCCGCTCGATCGTCTCCTGCTCGGGCCCTTCGATCATCACCCGGGCGAGCGGCTCGGTGCCACTGTAGCGCAGGACCAGTCGGCCGGTGTCGCCGAGCCGGCGTTCGATCGAGTGGGCCACCTCGGCGACCCCGGGGAGCGACATCAGATCCGGCTTGCGCCGGACGCGGACGTTCTTGAGCGTCTGTGGGAAGCGGGGGAGCCCGGCCAGGAGCTCCGAGAGCGGCCTGCCGCTCTCCTTGACCAGAAAGGCGATCTGGATCGCGGTCAGCATACCGTCGCCGGTGGTCGAGAGGCCGAGGTGGACAATGTGACCGGACTGCTCGCCGCCGAGGGTCAGGCCGCGGCTCTTCATGGTCTCGACCACCACGCGGTCGCCGACGTCGCAACGCACGACCTCGATGCCCTCGCCGCGCAGTGCGACCTCGAGACCGAGATTGCTCATCGAGGTGGCGACGATCGCGCGCGGCTCGAGCTCGCCCCGCTCGGCCAGCGCCCGGCCCCAGAGGTAGAGCGTCGCGTCGCCGTCGCGGATGGCGCCCGACTCGTCGGCGAACTGCGCGCGGTCGGCGTCGCCGTCGAACGCCACGCCCAGCGCGGCCGAGCTGCTCGCGACCATCTGGGACAGCGCCTCCGGATGGGTCGAGCCGCAGCCGTCGTTGATATTGCGGCCGTCGGGCTGATCGCAGCGCACGCTGACCTCGGCGCCGAGCCGGGCGAAGAGTGCCGGCGCGAACGCCGAGGCGGCGCCGTTGGCGCAGTCGAGAGCGACCTCGAGGCCGGCGAGCGGCCGGCTGCCGGGCAGAGTGGTGATCAGATGATCGACATAGCTTTCGACCAGCGCGCCGTCCGGCTCGAGCTCGGGATCGGGCAGACCCTCGGGGCTAGCGTTGCCCGCGAGTCGCTCCTCGAGCGCGGCCTCCGCCTCGTGGGTCCACTTGAAGCCGTCGCCGTCGATCAGCTTGATGCCGTTGTCAGGCATCGGGTTGTGGCTGGCGGATACGGCGATGCCGGCCGTGGCCCGGAGCTCTCGCGTCAGGAAGGCCACCGCCGGCGTCGGCACGGTGCCGGCGTAACGGATCCGGCAGCCCGCCGGCACGAGCCCGGCCGCGAGCCAACGGCAAAGCTCGACCGTGCTCTCGCGGGTGTCGCCGCCCATCACCACAACGGGCTCGGACGCGGCTTCCCGCAGGGCGGCGCCGAGGGCGGCACCGAGAGCGACCACCGTCGGACGGTCGAGCGGATAGGCGCCGAAGGGACCGCGGATCCCGTCGGTGCCGAATAGAGATGTCGTCATCGGGATGGGGGGGCGCTACCGGGCTCGATCGTCTGGCCGGGAATGTCGAGCCGGACGTCCACTCGCACGACCGAGGGCTCGACTACTCTTACCAGCGGGTCGGGTGAGACTACCGCCGCCTGGGCCTGAAAGTCGAGGGCGTGGCCGTCGAGGCTGATCGGAGTCGTCGTCAGTCCGCGCAACAGGCTGACCTTGGACTCGGGCCCGGTGACCAGGGCCTGGAGCGGAAACACGGTCGGTGCCTGAGCGACCGCTCCGGCTGCCGGCTCGCCGACCAGCTGAACGTCGATCGGTTTGAGCTCGCTCACCACCCGGTCGAGCTGGAGACTGAGCACATTGGGATCGATCGACACCACCTGGAGCCCGCCGGGCACGACCACGTTGTCGCCGGAGAGGGCGATGTCCTGCCGCCCGAGCTCCGCTCCGCGGAGCTCGACGACCACCGTCACCTGGAACGGGTTGAGCGCCGCGATCTGGCTTTCGGGCCCGTGCAGACGAACGCGCACCCGGTCCGGTGGCTCGAGGATCATGAAGTCCTCTGGCGGGCGGTAGGTGACGAACACCTCGACGGTGGTCTCGCCGCTCTGCTCGCGCTGACCGAGGCTCAGGATGAACCACGCCAGCACCGCCAGCGCCAGGGCCAGCAGGCGCAGGCCCCAGGCGGACCATAAGCGGCTCACTCCGCGCCCTCCAGCGCCGCCGTCTGATCGGTCACCAGGTGCTGGTAGAGCATGTTGCGCAGCGTCTTGGCGTCGAGATCGACCAGCAGCTCGCCGTTGAGAGCGATCGAGACCATGCCGGTCTCCTCGGAAGCGACCACCGCCAGAGCGTCGGTCTCCTCGCTGATGCCGATCGCCGCGCGGTGCCGGGTACCGAACTCCTTCGATACCTCGTGCCGCAGCGTCAAGGGTAGAAAGCAGGCCGCAGCGGCGATCCTCTCGCCATGGACGATCGCCGCGCCGTCGTGGAGCGGTGTGTCGGGCGAGAAGATGTTCATCAACAGGTCGTACGAGACGCGGGCGTCGAGGGCGATGCCGTTCTCGACGTAGTTGCGCAGTCCCTCGAGCCGCTGGATCACGATCAGCGCGCCGACGCGCCTCGACGCCAGTGTGGTGGCCGCGACCACGACCTCGCTGATCGTGTGATCGATTTCGTGCGGTTCATTGAAGCTCAACAGCGGACTGCGCCAGAAGTTGGCCAACGCTCGCCGGATCTCGGTCTGAAACAGGATGATGACCACGATCGGCAGGATCAGAATGAAGTTGCCGAGCAGCGCCTTGAGCGTCGGCAGGCCGATGTAGCCGGCGGCCCAGTAGATGCCGCCCAGGAAGAGGATCCCGAGCAGGATCTGGACGCCGCGCGTCCCGCGGATGAGCAGCAGCAGGTTGTAGATCACGATCGCGACCAGCGCGATGTCGGCGGCGTCGCGCCAGGTGAGCTCGGCGAGAGTCATCGCCGGTCCACCACGGTGTCGAACGCGTCCAGGACGCGGAGGAACTGCACCGTTTCGGCGACGTCGTGGACGCGCACGATCGAGACCCCGTTCGACCGGGCGCTGGCGACCGCCGCGAGGCTACCGGGCAGCCGGTCGGCCACCGATGCGCCGGTCAGGTCGCCGATGAAGCTCTTGCGGCTGGCGCCGAGCAGCAGCGGCCGGCCGAGCTCGCCCAACCGATCGAGCCGACCGATCAGCTCGACGTTGTGCGCGACCTTCTTGCCGAAACCGATGCCGGGATCGAGGATGATCTGCTCGCGCGCGACCCCGGTGGCGGTGGCGCGCCCGACGGCCGCCGTCAGCTCCTCGGTGACCTCACCGAGAACGTCCGCGTAGGTGATCCGCCGCTGCATGGTCCGCAGGTCACCCCGACTGTGCATCAGGATCAGGGGACATCCTGCCGCCGCCACCGCCCGACCGAGCTCCGGGTCCCCGAGCGCGCTGACGTCGTTGATCAGGTCGGCGCCCGCGGCGATCGCCGCTGCGGCTACCACTCCCTTGCGGGTATCGACAGAGATCGGCAGATCGGTCAATGGGCGCAGCGCCTCGATCACCGGCAGCAGTCGGTCGAGCTCCTGCGCGTCGGACAGGGTCTCGGCGCCTTCGCCGTAGACGCCGCCGCCGGGGCGGGTCGACTCCGCACCCAGATCCAGCAGCTCGGCGCCCTGCTCAGCCATCTCGAGCGCCCGCGCTAGCGCGCGATCCCGCTCGAGCCACCGCCCGCCGTCGCTGAACGAGTCGGGGGTGACGTTCAGGACGCCCATCACCCGGGGTCGCGCGGTGAGGGTCAGCTCGCGATCCCGCGGCAGACGCAGAGCCCAGTGGCGAGTCTTTGCGACTGTAGAACCGGCGGGCATCTGCGTTTCGGGGACCGACCTACTCCGTGGAGGGCAGGGGATCCGGATTGATCGGCAGACCCGGCGGCGTGGCGTCGCTGAGCGGCTCGGCGGCCGCCGGCGGCTCGTTGTCGGGCTCGGGATCGGGCTCGCGCCGCTTGCGTTCCGCCGGCGCCAGGTCCTGACCCGTCATCTCCTTGATCAGCGCGTAGACCTCGCGGCCGTCCAGCGATTCGATCTCGAGCAGCTCCTCGGCCAGGCGGTCGAGAATCGCTCGGTGCTCGGTCAGAATCGTGCGCGCCTTCTCGTACCCCTCGCTGACGATCTTCTCGACCTGCCGGTCGATCCGGATCGCCGTGTCCTCGCTGTAGCCGGCCTGCTGCGCGAAATCACGCCCGAGGAACACCGGTTCGTCCTTGCTGCCGAACGACAGCGGACCGAGCTCCGACATGCCCCACTCGCAGATCATCCGCCGAGCCATCTCGGTCGCCCGCTCGATGTCGTTGCCGGCGCCGGTCGTGATGTCGTCCTGGGTCAGCTCTTCGGCGACCCGGCCACCCATGAGGACGCTGATCTGACTCTCGACAAACGCCTTGCGGTAGCTGTGCTTGTCTTCGGTCGGTAGCTGCATGGTGACGCCCAGAGCGCGGCCGCGCGGGATTATCGTCACTTTGTGCAGCGGATCGGAATGCTCGGAAAAGATGGCGACCAGGGCGTGCCCCGCCTCGTGGAAAGCGGTCACCCGTTTCTCGTCGTCGGTGAGCATGAGCGTCTTGCGCTCGACGCCCATCAGCACCTTGTCCTTGGCGTACTCGAAGTCGTCCATTGCGACCTTCTTCTTGTTCCGCCGTGCGGCCACGAGTGCCGCTTCGTTGACCAGGTTCGCCAGGTCGGCGCCGGCGAAGCCGGGCGTGCCGCGGGCGATCACTTCGAGCTCGACATCGCTGTGGAGCGGGATCTCGCGGGTGTGGACCTTGAGGATGCCGTAGCGGCCATTGATGTCCGGCCGATCGACCACCACCCGGCGATCGAAGCGGCCCGGCCGCAGTAGCGCGGGGTCGAGCACGTCCGGCCGGTTGGTTGCGGCGATCAAGATGACGCCCTCGTTCGATTCGAAGCCGTCCATCTCGACCAGGAGCTGGTTCAGGGTCTGCTCGCGCTCGTCGTGGCCGCCGCCGAGGCCGGCGCCGCGGTGACGTCCGACAGCGTCGATCTCGTCGATGAAGATCAGGCAGGGCGCGTTCTTTTTGCCCTGGTCGAACAGGTCGCGCACCCGGCTGGCACCGACGCCGACGAACATCTCGACGAAATCCGAGCCGGAGATCGAAAAGAACGGGACGTTGGCTTCACCGGCGATCGCTCGCGCCAGCAGCGTCTTGCCGGTTCCCGGCGGGCCCATCAGCAGGACGCCCTTGGGGATCTTGCCGCCGAGCTTCTGGAACTTCGCGGGCTCCCTCAGGAAGTCGACGATCTCGCACAGCTCCTCTTTCGCCTCCTCGATGCCCGCGACGTCGGCGAAGGTGACCTTCTTGCCGGAGGTCGACAGCAGCTTCGCCCGGCTCTTGCCGAACGACAGCGCCTTGTTGCCACCGGTCTGCATCTGGCGCATGAAGAAGATCCAGAGGCCGACGATCAGGAGCAGCGGCGCCCAGCCGAACAGGAACTGGAGTAGCGGGTTCTCCTTGGGCTCCTCAACGTTGATCCGGACTCCGTTGGAGCGCAGCTCGGTCACCAGATCCGGGTAGTCCGGCACGAAGGTCTCGAACTGCTGGTCCTTCGTGTACTGACCGCCCTCCTTGAAGGTGCCGGTGACCTCCTGGCCGCGAATCGTGATCTCGGCGATGCGACCGTCGTTCACCTCTTCGATGAACTCCGTGAAGCTGAGCTGGGTGTCGTTGCTGCGGCCGGACTGGAACGTGTTCCAGAGAACGATCACCACCACGAAGATGGCGATCCAGAGAATGAGTGTTCGAACTGTTGGATTCAAGTGACTTCCTTGGTCTGTATTGCCGAGTGTCGCAGCCGCCGGTTACTCCAACGTATGCGCACCTCCACCGATTCCCGAGCGCTGCTCGGCGAGCCGGCCCACGTACGGAAGGTTACCGTATCGGCCGCCCGTTTTGAGGCCATATCCGACGAACAAACCTGCTTTTTTGGGTGTGAACAGCCTGTAGTCCACTCTCAGGTCCGTTCTCCGCTCTTCCGGCAGGTCCAGCAGAGCCGCGACCGCGACCCGTTTGGCCTTGCGCTGAAGGAACTGATTGCGCAGGTAGGTCTCGATCACGCCGGTGGTCACGACGTCCTTGACCAGAATCAGGGTCTGGCCGGTGACATCCATCGAAATCGGGTAGTGGATCTCCATCACCTGCCCCTCGCCGCCGGCGAAGGAGTACTGCACCTGGATGAACTCGTAGCGGATCGGTTTCTGTATCGCCCGCACCAGGTCCGCCAGAAAGACTACGGAGCCGCCGACCACCGAGATCAGCAGGGGATCTTCGTCGCCGAGCTCCGCCTCGAGTTGGCGTCCGGTCGCGTTGACCTTGTTCTGAATGGTCTGGCCGTCGTAAAGCAGATGGATCTCAGGTTCGCTCATGCCGGTTGCAGCTCCGCTACCCAGGCGTCCTCGCCTTCGCGCAGGCGGAACGCTTCGTCGACAGTGACCCCGGGCACCCAGGCGATGCGATCCCCGACACACAACAGCGGGATGCGATCCCGTTCAGCGCGCGGGATCCGCCGATCGATCAGGATCTCCTTGAGGCGGCGGGAGTAGCTGCAGCCGAGCGGCTGCAGGCGATCGCCGGGCCTGCGGTTGCGGACCACCACGGGATGCCCGGCGTCGACCGCGGCGCCCAGGCCGGCGCGTGTGGCAGCGCCCCGAAACATCCAGGGCTCGACCGGACCGCGGCCCACCTTCATTCGCAGGGATACCTCCGCCACCTCGACCGCACCGGGCACCTCTAGAGTATAGGTGAAGTCGGCCGCCGCATCCGACTGGCGGACCAGGTGCAGGCGACCCCGGCTTGCCTGCCAACGCCAGCCGTCGCCCGCATCACCGCCGATGCGGTTGCCGCGCGCCATCTGGCGCGCCAGTTCGGACACGGCTGCCAGCGACGGCGGGTAGGGCGCGCCCGCCGTCCGGTGGAGGAGCGCCGCCGCAGCCGGCAGCAGGGCCGGAGGCAGCTTGGCCAGGGCGCTCGCGTCCAGGCTGGCTCCGGCGCCGGCGCCAACGGGGGCCGGGTCGAGAGTGGCGCTCAACCGGCGCTCGACTGTCAGCCGCGCGCCGCGCGCTGCCCGCGCGACCCTCGAGCAGGAGCGACGCAGCTCGGGGTGGAGGCCGTCGAGAAAGGGCCACAGCTCGTGGCGCACCCGGTTGCGCAGCAGTGTGAGGTCGGAGTTGCTCGGGTCGTCCACGGCCTCGAGGCCCGTCGGCGCCACCGCTTCCAGCAGGTCCGCGCGTCGGAGTTCGAGCAGCGGGCGCAGCAGATGCCCGTTGCGCTCGGGAATCCCCGCCAGCCCCTCCCAGCCGCTGCCCTGCAGGAGGCGCATGCACACCGTCTCGATCTGATCGTCTAGATGGTGGGCGGTGACGACGTGGGTCGCGCCGCGCGCCGAGCGAACCTCCTCGAGGGCGCGATAGCGGATTTCGCGCGCCGCGGCTTCGCGCCCGCGCTCGCGGGTCAACCTCTCGGGGACCGGGCGCACGAGCAGAGTCAGGGGGAGCCCGAGCTGTTCGCAGATGCGCGCGGCGGCCTCGGCCCGTCGCGGTGAGGCGTCGTCGAGCCGATGATCCACATGGGCCGCCTCGAGGCGGAATCCGCGCTCCGCGGAGATCTTATCCAGCCCCCAGAGGAGAGCCGTGGAGTCGGGGCCGCCCGAGAACGCGACCATCAAGTTGTACTCGGGCCGGACGTGCCCGGGCCTCATCGGCACGGTTTCGCCGAAGAAGAGGTCGAGCGCGGACAGGAGTTTCCCGCGTGAGTCGCCCACGGCCATTCGGCGGGTTCGAGTTGGTGGCGGTGAAGGGATTTGAACCCCCGACCTAGCGGTTATGAGCCGCTCGCTCTAACCACTGAGCTACACCGCCTGAGGTCAATTCTTGAGGAAAAGCGAATGAAAGACAACCCGAGAAGAGCGGCCCGAAGGCCCGGGAAACGGATCGGGGTGAGTATACCGCAGCTGTTGGGTCGCTCACGACAGCTGGGGAGATCCGCGGCGGTGTTTTTCCCGGGCCTTCGGGCTTTCAGGGTGCTCGTCCGCTCTAGCTCCTGGCGACGTGGTTCGGGACCGTATCGGTGGGCTTTTGCTGGCTGGGCCTGAAGGCGCCGAAGAAGTCCTCGGCGGAGCGGGCCAGGGCAGCGGGGCTCAGGCGGTAGATCACGTGCTGTCCCTGCCGCTGATCGACGACCAGGTTGGCCTCTTTGAGTACCGACAGGTGGCGGGAGATGGTCGGTTGGGAGAGATGGAAGTTGCCGACGATCTCTCCGACCGTGCGATCGCTCTCGTTGAGGAGCCGC
>JAJCXP010000295.1 GCA_029263375.1 Acidobacteriota bacterium
TACGAGGATCTACCCCAAGCCGCCCGCGACTACGTCACGAGGATCGAGGACGAGGTCGGCGCGGAGGTCGGCCTGGTGTCCACCGGGCCACGGCGCGAAGAGACGATTCTCAGGTCCGGCGGTCGTCTGAGCGATCTCACCGGCGGCCGGCTGGAGAGCGTCGCCGCGAACCGGGGCGTCTGACCAGCGGATTGTTCGGCGGATCGCCCTAGTCGGACCCGACCACTCGCCGGATCGACTCGACGAACTCATCCGGCGTCTTCAGCCGGTAGCTACCGCCCTCGCGCTTCATCCGCGCGATCTTCGTCGGCCCGCTCTCGGCGTCGGCGTGGATGAAGAACGCGGGAAAGCCGTTCACCCCGTAGCGCTGGGCGATGTACTGATCGTTCTTGCTGTCCTCCGGGTTGATCCGGACCTTGGTCAGAGACTTCAGGTACCCCTCGACCGTCGCCCGCTCGAGCAGCTCGCGCTCCAGCTGCCGGCAGTACCCGCACCAGTCGGTGTAGAAGTAGACCGCGATCGCCCGGCCCTCGTCCTTGGCCTCCTCGAGCGCTTCGGCAAACGCGTCCGCGCCTTCGTACCAGTCGTAGGTGCCGGTTGTCGGCCCAGCCTCGGGCTCCTCGGCCAGGGCCGGCAGCGAGGCGATAACGAGAGCGAGGAGGATCGCCAGGGTGCGTGATCGAGTCGGTCGGGGCATCTCGTTCAAGGGGCTACCTATGTTCCGGGAGTCGCGCTCACAGGGCAGTGAAGTCATCCGCAAGCGGAGCCCGGCGAGAGACGCGTGAGTATAGCCCGCGTGCAACGCTGGACCGAACCGATCAGGGACGAGCGCGAACCGGCCAGACGCCGAACAGCGATACCTTCTGTTGGAAGTCGACGTCGCCGTCGCTGAGGTCACCGAAGGTGGCCTGGGCGCCGAAGTCCGTGGAGGACCAGTAGGGCCTCGACAGCACCCCTGAAAACACGTCGCCCTCCGTCCACACACCGTCTCCGGCGCGGTTCACCACGGTCGGGGGACCGACCGAGGAATCGATCAGGCTGGTGGGGCCATTGAACGACGGGCAGGGCGAGAGTGCCTGGCCGGTGAACGAGCTGCACAGCTCCGCGGCGGTCGCCAGCCGCCAGTCCCCCTCGGTCGAGCCGTCCGTCAATCCGCAGATGCCCTGCGCCAGGGCCGCCGCGCCAGCGCCGGCATCCTGCCAGGACGCCTGTCCTTGCGCATCGGTCAGCGGCAGCTCGTCGCAGCTCGCGTCTCGCAGCCAGAGCAGGTCGGTGTTGCAGTCGAGGACCGTGCCGTCCAGCATGTCCTCGTAGCGGTCGCCCGCGGCGCAGCAGCGGGCCTTGCCCCCGGGGCAGCCGGTCTGTCGAACGACGCTGCGGCTACAGGTGGTCGGCTCGACGCCCTGGAAGAGCTGGCCGCAGTCGCCCCCGGTCAGCTCGAAGGTGCCGGTGCCGCGGCCGTTGGCGTTGGCGACGACCTCGCCCAGCAGGACCGGATCGATGATCGCCAGCTCGGTGCCATCGCACACTCCGCCCGGAACCTGGGAGACGCCCTCGGTCGGTCCCAGGAAGACTTCGACCGCGGCGCCAGGCTCGACCGAGGCGACCCGCACGCGCGCCGGCCCCGGGCAGGCGCTGCTGCGCATGTCGAACTGGAACGCTCCGAGCTCGAAGGCGCCGGCGTCACACGAAGCGCTGCGACCGAATCCGCGCTGATCGGCCTCGCGCGGGCAGGCGGCGAGGGCGTCGATCGCCGAGCTGCCGGGGAGGAGCGCGTGGGTGAGGGTTGGTCCGCCGCTCTTGCGCAGCACCGGGTCGAGACCGGTGATCGGCTGGCCGCCACAGCTGCCGTCTTCGTCGAAGTTGCCGCCGCCGTTGAGCGTGCCCTCGCAGTCGAGGCTTCCGCTGCCATGGGCGAAGACCGAGTCGACCACCGTCATCGCCCCCGGATAGACGTAGATCTGGCTGAAGCCGCCGTTTCCGGACA
Organism: Acidobacteriota bacterium; assembly: GCA_029263375.1. Classification (GTDB taxonomy): domain Bacteria; phylum Acidobacteriota; class Thermoanaerobaculia; order Multivoradales; family JAHEKO01; genus JAHEKO01. Next base: position 1,988 of record JAJCXP010000295.1, read on the forward strand.
CCGTGCTCTGGGCCAGAAGGCCGCCCGAGGAGTAGACGCCCATCTCGATAGCGCCGCCGGTGTTGCCGGAGATCGTGCTGTTGACGATCGTCGTCCCCTGGAACGAGTAGAAGGCCACCTCCACGCCGTTCGGGCTATTGCGAGCGATCGTGCTGCCGGTGATGTTCACCGTGCCGTACGACTGGTTGATGCCACCGCCGCCGAACGTCGAAGAATTGCCCGCGACCGTGCTGTTCTCGAGCACCACCACCGCCCCGATCGAGGCCAGTCCGCCGCCCGAGCTGCCGCCGAAGTTCCGCGAGATGCGCGAGTCGACCACCTGAACAGTGCCACCAACGACGAAGATCCCTCCGCCCGAGCACCCGGCGCAAGAACCGTTGCTCACCGTCACGCCCTCCAGCCGCAGCTCGCCAGCCGAGCTAACCTCGAAGATGCGAAACGAAGGCGCCGCGTCGTCGCGCGAGATCCGGAATCCGTTGCCGTCGACCCGGATGTTGCTGACGATCTTCGGCAGGCCGTTGGAGCCGTTGTCGACCGAGGTCAGCACGACATTGTCGGTGAGGACGACGTCGTCCTCGCCGCTGCCGGCGACGCACGAGCCGACCGCCGCGTCGGTGTTGGCGGCCGTGATCGCGTCCGGAAGCGTGCAGCCGCCCTCGACGACGATCACAGCGGGCGTGACCGGCGCGACGCAAACTATGGAGATCAAAAAAACTACAAGCCCTTCACGCATGGCCACTCCTTGTGCCGCGGTCGAGAGTTGACGCTAGTTGGAAGCCGGGGAGTGTAGCAGCGGCGGCGAGACGGCTGAACCTTATGCAGGAGGGTGAATGGATCTTTTGGGCGTCCAACGGTCATGGGTGGGGAGTGCGAAATGCGACCTTCGCATGAGAGGGCCCCGAGCCCTCCGGGGCGCGAACGCGGGCGAGTGATTGGTTACGTTCGGAGTTGTGTTCGAGGTGTTGGCGCCCGCTATACTTCCGCGCGTTGGGCCGTTAGCTCAGTTGGTAGAGCCGCGGACTTTTAATCCGAAGGTCGCAGGTTCGATCCCTGCACGGCCCACTTTCAGACCCTCGACCGCAAGGTCTTCTCGTCCGGACCGGAGTCGCGAGCGCCGTCCGGATCGGCGCCGTCGAAGCGTACGACGGGTGCTCGCACCTGGTTTCTTCTGAAGGGGCGAGACTATCCCGAGTCTGACTCATTCGCGTGACCGAGCCCCGCGCCGTGAACCTGTTCCTGCAACCTCTGAAGCAGGTCTTGAAGGCGCCCTTCCTCTTCGTCCTCCAAGCCCCGGGCTTGGTCGAGGTCGATCTTCCGTTGCGAGACGAGCCGCCCTTTCGCGTGGCCGACAGCTTTCAGTATCCCAAGCACGACCCAGAATGCCACGACTAGGAGCACGCCTGCATGGACACCATCTCGATAAGGGATACCTTGTGCTTGCTCATAGGTAGCGCCAGCGCAGGACTCGATTAGCGCGAGGAGGTACATCAAAGGCCAGGCCAACACCATCGCGCATCCGACGCCGCCATTGACCTCCTCCCCCGTGCCTGGCGAGCCGCTGCCTTCTGATGCGCTCCTCATCGTGGCGAAAAGACCGGGGATGAAGTAGGTGGCTACGGATAGGACCCGCATGGAGTGCTCAGCGAATCGAACCAACCCGCCAGAAGGATCGTCCGCACCGCCAGCTCGCCTGTAGCTCGTGCCCGCCTCGTCCGCGGCATGTCGCAGACGGTGGCAGTTGGCGTGAAGTTCCAGTAGGAGGGGGATTTCTTCCAACACCGCGCCAAGCGTCGACATCGAGTCTGTGAGCTCGATGCAATCAGAGTACGATGCGGTTGCAAGCCGAGCCTTGGCCGCCTCGGTCTTCTCCTCGATCGCCTGTGTCAGCTCCCGATAGCTACCCAGTTCTTCGGAAGACCGTCTGAGCCGAGAGAGGTGTTCTGCCGTTGAGCTCGTTGCGTCCTTGGCCTTCTGTCGGGTTGAAGAGGCGAGCTCACTGAGCAGGGAGAACACCCGAACTCGCACTGATTCGAGGCGTGGGTCGACGGCTACTCTCGCGAAAAGGAGGGGCTCGACCTCGATGGCTGACCGGACTCTCATGAGGCTCTGTTCCGAATCGCCAGACAGCGCAGCGTAGGCGCCGGCGGCGAGGAGTGCCGAGCCGCTGGGTTTTGACTCTAGGTGGAGCGCAGACGAAGCTGTAGTCAATGCGCTGGCATACTCCTCCCGGGCGTACTCCAACCTGGCGAGTGCCCAGAGAGCGCGCTTCTTCGAAGGGACGTCGAGATTCTCTGGCAGAGTTAGTGCTCTTCGAAAGTAGGTCTTGGCGGCGTCGCCATTTCCCTTGTGGATCTCTATGAACGCGAGATTGATGAGCACCTGGTGATCTGTGGTGTCGTAACTCAGGGCCAGCTTCAGTCTTTCTTCAGCCTCATCGAGTTCTTCGAACAAAAGGTGCCTGAAACCCTGACGGATTAGCTGCTGCGCTTCAACCGATCGGCTGTTGTGAAGCGTCTCAAGTACCCCTTCGAGCGTCTGAGCCTGCTGTGCTGCAAGCCACCGGATCTCGTCGAGCGAGCCGCATATCGAGTCCTCAAGCCGGTCGATTCGATCGGTAACGGCGGTCGTTGCCTCAGAGAGCCCCGCCAACAGATCTTCACCGAGCTCCTGCATGGCTGTGGCAAGTTCGGCGCTCTGCTGCTGTAGCTCGTTCCCGACGACCTCGGCTGCGGCCAAGCTGCTACGCATCACTTCAGAAGCCAAGGCTTTCTGCGCCTGGAGTTGTTGACGGGCAAGGGCCGCCACTAGCCCCTCTCGACTCCGTCCGCCGAGGACTGTTCCCTCCCTGACAGTCAACGGTGCCGGCCAGTCAGAGAAGTACCTACCCGCTAGATTCTCAGCCACACTAGCTCCTTCCAGCTTCGAACAGATCTCGGGCCCTGTCCTCGCCGACTAGCTCCAGAGCGAACGCAAGCTCTCTTCTTATCTTGCTCCGTCATCGCGGTCCTCCTGCCTACTGCTTCCTTACCCCTCTATCGCCCTTAGGAGCTTGGCGACCAAGACGTCTAGCCCCTCATCGGTGGACGCTGCCAAGCGGTCGGCTAGGATCGGCGAGAACTCTGCGACTCCGACACGCTCGATCTCGTGCCACACGGGGAGGATCACTTTTCGGCCCTCGACTTCGAGAGCCGTCAGCCCATCGAGTTCGTTCTGAGGCCACTCCTTCGAAAAGAAAGTCGGACTGAGAACGACGACGCCGAAGCGGGAGCGAGCAATCCCCTCGTTGATCTTTCTTCGCAGGCTGTCGCCCACCGTCATCGAGAACTCGTCGTACCAGACGTTGAGTCCCTCCGCTTGAAGGGCCTCAGCTAGCGGACGCGCGATCTCCGCCTTGTCCTCCGATGCGTGGCAGACGAAGACGTCCCACTGCTTGGGCTCTGAGGGCGCTGGCTCGCGCCGAGCCGCTGCCCGCGTTCGTTTTGTGCGCGGTTCTCTGCTAGGCGGCTCGGGAGCCTTTCGAGATGCGCGCGGAATCCCAAGGCTCGCGCCGATTCCGTCCTGCTTGGCGGTCCTCTCGCGCCGTTGCTGAATCACTTGGCTCACGAAACTGGAAAGTGAAGCGTTGAACTCATCCGCGTCTTTGCGCTGCCAGCCGATGTAGCGGTCGATGTCGTCCAGCTGCGGGTCGAGAAGCCCTTTGAAGCGCTCTGGCGGATCATCACTCCGTCCCTCGATGATGAACTCGATGCGACCACCGCTCTTGCTAGTGCTGGCTCGTACGTTGCCGTGAGGGTAGGTCGATGATGACGCGTTGGGGGTCAGGTCCCAAAGATCAGCGTCTCCTGAGAACGGTAGGTGAATCACCAGACGAAGTCCGGGAACGAAGATCGGACCCGCTCGATGACTGTCAGGAAAGTACGCATCGGGGCGAGTAGTGATGTCGAACTCAATCTCGGTCTCGTCCCTGGTCATCGACTCTCGGTCTACCGCGAGGGGATGGACGATGAACTTCTCGACCACTTCGTCTATCAGGGCTTCTTCGTTCGACTCGGACAGTAGGTCGCGCCCGACCGAGTCAACATACTGTTTGACGTGCTTCTTCTGCTGCCTCAGGGCGTCGCCCAAGTCGTGGCCACTCTTCATGCGACTTGCGAAGAGAATCGGGTTGTCGTCTGCGAAGGTCAAAGCAGTATCCACCACACCTGTCGAAATCCTGTGACGGGGCCTAGTCCGGCCAGTCTCCTGCCGGGCAGCTTCTTCAAACCGAGATTGCTGCGCAGCATGCTACCCGATCTGACCGGCTGCGCTTAGCACGCCTAGCCGCCTTAGCCATGAGCACGCCCCGAACGTGCGCTTCGGCTCACTCGACGTGGGGCCTCCCGCGTCACACAGGTGTCACGGTACGGAGGAAAGAACGGGCATCCCAGGAACAACCGGGCATCGACCGATCCCGCGTAAGTCTCTGGTTCTCTCATGCTTGCGGATTCTGGGCTGCTCCGGCTAGTTCAACGGACCCGCTCCTTTTGATCCGAAGGTCGCAGGTTCGATCCCTGCACGACCCACCACTCGTCGCTGCCGCTCCTCCGCTCCGGGCGACGCCCCGTTTTCCCGGTAACCTTCCCTCGTGCGCGACCTGCCCGAGCTCGAGGGATGACCTACCACTTCCTCGAGCACACCGCCGATGCCGGGATCGAGGTCCGGGCGAAGACCCTGCCGGGCCTCTTCTCCGAGGCGCTCCGCGGGATGTCCGACGTGATCGCCGAGCTGAACCGCGCGCAGGGACGCCTCGAGCGAAGGTTCGAGCTTGCCGCCGACGCCCCCGACCTCCTGCTGCTCGATTTTCTGTCCGACGCCCTCGTCCACTTCGAGCTCGATCAGGAGCTGTTCGTCGGGGCCGAGCTCGAGATCTCGGAGGGTGAGCGCGGCTGGACCCTGAGCGGGGTAGGCCTCGGCGAGCGGTTCGACCCGCGGCGCCACCCTCCCAAGGTCATGATCAAGGCGGTGACGTACCATCAGCTCTGCGTCGAACGTGATGCGGAGGGGTGGCGGGCGCGGATCATCTTCGACATCTAGCGACGGCGAGCCGGATGAAGATCCAGAAGATCGACGAGACGCGCTGGCGCATTCCGCGCGAGGGGCGGATGCGCGTCGACGGGGTGGTCTACGCCAGCGAGGTGATGATGGCGGGCCTGCGCTCCGATCCGAGCCTCCAGCAGGTCGCTAATGTGGCGCACCTGCCGGGGATCCTCGACGCGTCGCTGGCGATGCCGGACATCCACTGGGGCTACGGCTTCCCGATCGGCGGGGTGGCGGCGATGGACCCGGACGACGGCGTGATCTCGCCGGGCGGCGTCGGGTACGACATCAACTGCGGCGTGCGGCTGCTGCGCACGGACCTCGACCGCGCCGAGGTGACGCCGGTCCTACGCGACCTTGTGACGAGGCTCTATCAACGCATCCCGACCGGCGTCGGCCGCGGCCAGAAGAATCTGCGACTGGGCCAGACCGAGCTGCGAAGGGTTCTTCGGGATGGCGCCGCCTGGGCGGTCGCGGAGGGGATGGGCACGGCGCGGGACCTCGACTTCCTCGAGGAACGGGGTGTCATCGACGGCGCCGATCCCGACCTGGTCTCGGACCGGGCCTACGAGCGCGGCCGGCACCAGCTCGGAACGCTCGGCTCGGGCAATCACTTCGGCGAGCTGCAGTACGTCGACGAGATCTACGACCCGGTGGCGGCGCGCGCCCTCGGACTGTTCGAGAACGGTGTCACGTTCACCATCCACTGCGGCTCGCGCGGGCTCGGCCACCAGGTCTGCACGGACTTTCTGAAGACGATGGTCCGCGCCGCCGGCCGCTACGGGATCGACCTGCCCGACCGGCAGCTCTGCTGCGCGCCACTCCGGTCACCCGAGGGGCGTCAGTATCTGGCGGCGATGGCCGCCGCCGCGAACTTCGCGTTCGCGAACCGGCAGGTGATCACGGACCTCGTACGGGAGACCTTCTGCGAGGTCATGGCCGCCGGACCCAAGGAGCTCGCCATCGAGGTGGTGTACGACGTCTGCCACAACATCGCCAAGTTCGAGGAGTTCGAAGGCGAGGACGGCCGGCCGAGGCGGGCGTGCGTGCACCGGAAGGGCGCGACGCGCGCGTATCCGCCGGGGCACCCGAAGACTCCGGAGCCGTACCGCGCCTGCGGTCAGCCGGTCCTCATTCCGGGCGACATGGGGCGCTACTCGTACGTCCTGGTCGGCACCGAGAAGGCGTACCGGCAAACGTTCGGCTCGACCTGCCACGGCGCCGGCCGCCGTCTGAGCCGTAAGCAGGCGAAGCGCGAGGCGCGCGGGCGCCGGCTCCTCGACGAGATGGAGAAGCGAGGCGTCATTGTGATGGCCGCCGGCATGTCGACGATCGCCGAGGAGATGCCCGAGGCCTACAAGGATGTCGCCGAGGTCGTCGACGTGGTCGAGGCTGCGGGGATCAGCCGCAAGGTCGCGCGGCTGCGACCGCTGGGCGTGATCAAGGGCTGACGCGCCGCCGACCCGATCCAACTCGGCAAGACCTCCGCGTTCTGGCTTCCTCCCAGGATCGACGTCCTCAGTCTCGCTTGCGTGGTGCTCGTGCGCGGCACGGCCGAGTCGCTGCTCCCCATGGCTTGAACACTCCTGGCAGAAGTCTCATCTTCGTCGGCGATGGCCTCCGCACTACCGCTCCTTCTGTCCGCGGAGCACGTGGGGGCACGTGATCGTCGCGAAGGGCGCGCCTTCATTGCACAGTGAACTCGTGGACCATGCCCTGGGTCGCGAAACCCTCGGAGACGAAGGCGTAGCGCCCGGGCTCAAGGCTGACGCGGAAGTAACTGGTGCTGCCGCCCGCGAGGTGGTCGGCGCCGCCGAGGAACTCTGCCGGCGCGGGCGCACGGAGCGCGTCGATCCAGCTCATCCAGCTGCCAACCTCATCGAGAGAGGCATCGGCGCTCAGGCGCGCCAGGTTGACATCGTGGAGGATGATCCCTTCGGCGTCTTCGGTGGCGTGGACGGCGATCACGTGCTCGCCCGCGCTCAGCTCGCCCTCGGTTTCCATTGTGTAGTTCGACAGCGTGACGTGGACGTCTGCTTCCGGCGGCTCGAGTCCGGTGCTCTCCTCGGTGACGATCAGCGGTCGAAGCATGCCCAGCGAGCCGTGGAACTCGCCCTCCGGCGTGACCACGTAGCACTCCATCACGTAGTCGCCGGGCTCGAGCAGCACGGTCGTCTCGGCGGTGAGGCCCGGAGAGGTCAGAGCGACGCCGCCCATCCCGCGGAGCTCGCCGAACCATTCGGGAAGACCCGCGACGATGCTACCGATCATCTGGTCCTGCGTGACCTGACCTCCGAAGTAGTGGTCGTACTCTTCTTGGAACATGCGTCCGAACTCCGCATAGTCGGCAAACTCGACACCCTCCGGGAGCTTCCACAGGATCATGAAGTGCGGTTGGTCGCCGGTATTGGTCATGCGGAAGGTCGTCCAGCCCGAGGCCAGCTGGGCTGGGGCGACAAAGGCGAAGTCGTCGGGTGCATTCTCGGCCGTGGTGACTTCGACCACGCCGGCTGGGGCGGTGGTTTCTGCGGACTCGGCGGGGGCCTCGGCGGGCCCTTCGTTTCCTGGCTGACACCCAGCCAGGCACAGAGCTAGGACACTGCTCGTAACCGTCACTGAAACACATGGGTTCATCTGGGGACTCCTATCTTGCTCGGGTTTCCCTCCCTACGCGGCCCGCGAACCTCGAAATCGGTGATGGCAGATTGTCTCACGACGTCCACGCTTCAATCTGAGACTCTTTCGGCTTCGGCATCTCGTCAGTGGAGCGGTCCGGCCGAGCACTGGCCTTCGCGACCTGGCGCCCACCAGGTTGCTTGAGGCTCTCGCCTCCTGACGTACCCCTCAAACTTCACCCCCCCGATCGAGGCCGAACTTCGCCCGCCCCCTACCTCAACAGCAGCCTAGTACTATCCAGCCAGCTCGACCGAGGCGGCTCAATGCCATTGGCTCGAAAGAAGGGCCCGAGGGTCCTCGCCAAGCCCAACTTCGGCGTCAGAGGCACGGGCTCCCAGCCACTTTCGAACCGGAAGATCAGGGCGCGGCCTTTCTCAGGGAGCACGATGTCGTGGTGTTCGGATAGCTGCTTTCGCACCGCAGCATAGTCCCTCCTTGCGGCCGGGAGGATCATCAGGAGTTGCTGCGGTCGGAGCACACTCTTGCAGAGCGCGATCTCCAGGCCCAGGCCGCGCGTCGTGCCTGCGCGGAGCACCGTGAGAGCACTCGCATCGAGCAGTTCGCGAACGCGATCCTCCCATTTCTCGTCGAGATAGCAGCGCACTGCGCCCAGGCCGGGCAGCGGCGAATCGGGACGTCCGACCGCGACGTAACAGCCGACGCGGTTCATCAGGAAGGAGAGCTGGGCTTGAAACGTGGGTCCCCAGGGGCTGGCCCCGTAGGCGGTCGCTCTGCCGGTGAGCATTCCGAAGGCGCCGGCGAAGTACCGCCTCAGCGAGTAGTCGTGCCGCTCTGCGTCGAAGGAGCGTAGATAGATGATCGGGGACGGCTGCTCGACCACCCAGATCCAGTCCCGCACGGGCGTGAGGTGCTGTTTGCCCCGAATGATCATCGCACCGCCGCCGCCGAAGAGCGCGATCGCCAGGAGGAACAGCCCGCCGCCTCCGGTCGGCATCGCGTTGGCGACCCAGGCCGGCACGACGGATCCGACAAGGAAAAGCGTGCCGCTGATGGTGAGCAGCCGCCCGAGGATGCGGCTCTGCGTCTGGGTGTGACCGCCCATCACGTCGGAGTCTACAAGCGGAGGAGGGGCTCTGACTGGGAGCTGTGGGCCGAGTGGTTGACCGCGCTGTGTGGAACACGCGCTGTGCTGTGCTCCAGGAGCCCACCCGAGGAGTAGACGCCCATCTCGATGCCGGCGCCGCTGTTGCCGGAGATCGTACTGTTGGAGATCGTCGTCCCCTGGAAGGTGAAGGAGGCTACCTCCACGCCGGTCGGGCTGTTGCGGGCGATGGTGCTGCCGGTGATGCTCACCGTGCCGTAACTCTGGTTGATGCCGCCACCGCCGAAAGGCGCCGCATTGCCCGTGACCGTGCTGTTGACGAGGACCACGACCGTCCCGATCGAGGCCAGCCCGCCACCCCCGAGGCCGGCGAAGTTCCGCGAGATTCGCGAGTCGACGATCTCGACGCTGCCTCCCAGGGCGAAGATCCCGCCGCCAGAGCACCCCTGGCAGGAGCCGTTGCCAATCGTCGTGTTCTCCAGCCGGAGCTCGCCGGTAAAGCTCACCTCGAAGATACGAAAGGCCGGTGCCGTGTCGCTCCGCGAGATCCGGAATCCGTTGCCCTCGACCCGAATGTCGCTGACGATCTTCGGTAGGCCACTGGAGCCGTTGTCGACCGTGGTCAGCACGACGTCGTCGGTCAGGACGACGTCATCGTCGCCGCTGCCCGCGACGCATGAGCCGACGGGCGCGTCGGTATTGGCGGCGGTGATGGCGTCGGGCAGCGTGCACCCGCCCTCGACCACGATCACGGCAGGCACCACTGGGGTGACGCAGACGAGAGAGATCAAGAGGACTACTAACCATTCACGCATAGCTGGTCCTTGTGCCGTGGTCGAGAGTTGGCGCTGTTCAGAAGCCTGAGGAGGGTACCAGCGGGGGCTAGACTGACTCCCCGCAAAGCTACGGAGCCCGCACAACTACTTGAAAAGGCAGATCCAACCGATCCGTCAGCGGACTCCACGAACCCAGGGGCGCCGCATCGAAGAAGCCTTCGCCTGCGAGATAGGTGTCCCCGATCGGGCTTTGGGCCATCCCACAGGAGCCGCTGCGATTCTGCAGCACGATCGCCAAACGGTCGCCAGGGTGAACGGAAACAGAGCTGCCCAACCGAAGGAAGTTGAAGACGAGAAGAGACGGAAGCGCATCAGCCTCGATCTCCTGGTGCACGAGAACGACCCCGTTCGGTTTGCCATCGCCGTCGAGCTCCTGGATCTCGATCTCCAGCACGCCGTCCGCACAGCCAAGGGGCAAGAAGACCCCGGCAAGACGCCCCGAATGGCCCACCACTATCGTCTGCGCGAGCTTCTGCTCGCTGGAACCCCCGATCGCAGTCGAGGCGCCAGAGTCGAAATCGATCACCGGCTGCAGCTGGTCGATCACGATCAAGCCATGCGCAACAGGCGCGGACAGGATGAACATCGCCAGGCCAGCCAGCGAACGCAGGTTCTTCCTCATGGCGAAACTCCTTTTCAGGGACTCGTCTCTACTGAGAGACAGGGTGAGTTTTCCCGACTATATTGCGTTGCGGCCCCCTACCGCCCGGCGCGGCTGTACTGAAAGCGGACTCTCTGGCTGCTGTGCTTGCAGGCCCAACGCTTAAAGGGGAGAATCCTCCCGAGTTCGAGCACGGGCCGTTAGCTCAGTTGGTAGAGCCGCGGACTTTTAATCCGAAGGTCGTAGGTTCGCCTACACGGCCCACCAGGAACTTCCGGCCCAGCGTAAGAGGGGCAGCTCTCGTCGCGCAGTCGTCAGACGGCTAGCTGGCTCAAGAGCAAGGTGTCGTGTGACTCTGCCGGTACCTGACCGTTGGGTTCGAGCCATCGTCGTTCAGAGTGATGACGATGTCATCGTCGCCCTTTCGGTCGTGGCAGTAGCTCGATGGAGTGTAGCTATCCACCCATTCGTAGCTGTTCTGCCCCTCGTTGTCTCCTCGATCGGTTCTTAGGAGTCGTGCCTCTGGCACCCCCGCCTCGATGTAGCGCTCCGCTGCAGTCCTAGACGGATGGCTGTGATCGTGGCCTGCGGTGAAGATTGCCCAGCCAGGGGACACGAGCTGGATGAACTCCAGGCAGTTGCCGTTGCTGGATCCGTGATGGGGCGCAATCAGGACGTCGGAATTCAGATCGAAGTCGTTGTTCTTGTGCCCGCGCACGAGGTCACCTTCGGTAGCGACGCAGGGCGCCTCGATCAGGGATTCACCATCCCTATCCAACCCCACTGAGTCGCCCGTAAACAAAACACTCCTGCCCATGAACTCCAGTCTCGCAACGATGCTGATGGCGTTGCGGCTGCGGGAGGTCAGCTTGTTACTCGCGAAGTGGCCGTTCCAGGAAGTCGGCATGTCATGACGGCCGTGCAGCAGCGTCAGTATCGCTTGATCCGAGGTACCTACCCCGAGCTCAAACTCGTCCTCGCCCGGATCTAGCTCGTAGTGGGCCAGGTTGAAATCCACACTCTTCGGCGGAGGATAGGGCGACAGCGGGACGAAAGCCGGCTCTGCGCTCTTGGTGCAACGCTTGAGCTGGCGCCAGCGTTTCCACCAGCTCAAGGCTTCGCCATCATCGACCTGCACCTTGATCCAGTAGTCGGCGTGGCACCACGACTTGGTAGCTCTCTCATGTCCGGTCCTGACGACGCGGTCCACACGTCGCAGGGCAAGCAGCCGTGCGACGCTACTGATGTGATCCGAGTCTGAGTGCGAGAGAACTAGAACATCAATCGCCTCGCCTGGCGGCATCGCCTGATCAATGCGCTCGGCGCAGAGTTCAGGTTCTTCCACGTCGAGGCCGACCCCCACGTCGTACACCAGGTAGCTGTCGCCGGGCATCTTCGTGAGCGTGCAGAGTCCCCCACCGATGTCGAATACTTGGACCGTGACATCTTCCGCCAAGCCCAGCTGCGGGAGGCACGTCCACAGTAGAAGTTGCCAAGTTAGTGCTGCTGCCGGCCGACGCCAAAGTGATGACGGCTGTTCCCAGGTCAAGATTCCATCCATCGTGATACCCCGCTACTTTGGACGGACGGGTTCTCGAAGATTCCACGAGATCAACGAACCGCTTCCAAAACTCGGTGACAGTTCACTCATTTGTTTGCTGCCGCGAGTCGGAGGCAGAAATGAGTAGACTGTCACCGAATTCCACAAGATAGTCTCTTTGATTCCAGCGCCTTGCCTGAGAGGAGTGCCTTATGCGGAATGCTAAGCCCACCTTTGCTATCAGAGGGCGGCTGTTCGTGGTTCTCGGGGCGGTCGCCCTGCCAACCTGGGGAGGAGACCGTGACCCGCAGGACGTTCGCCAGGGGCGTCCGCAGAGGAGCCTGGAGCGGCTGGAAGTTCTCGGCGGGGCGCCTCTGAGCTCCGGGACCGTCTCGACTTCGCCGCGAACGGTGACGCCGCCAGGGGCGTACGATCTTTCGCTCGCTGGTGACTTCAAGTTCGGCGGCTACATGTTCAAGGACGGCTATCCGTTTCTCCACAACGACGGCGGTCCCACCGCGTACAACACTGCTCTCGGTCTCGACGCTCTCGTCAGCTCGACGCCTGGGATTCCTGGGGGTTCCTCCGGGAGGCACAACACCGCCACCGGTGCCCGGGCGCTGATGTCCAACACCGAGGGTTTCCTCAACACCGCCGTGGGAGCTTGGGCGCTTCAATACAACACGTTGGGCAGCGACAACACTGCCGTTGGGGGTGCTGCTCTCTGGAAAACAACGGGCACATTCAACACGGGCGTTGGATCCCTTACGCTCTTCAACAACACGACGGGCGGCGGCAACACCGCCGTCGGGGGCTTGGCGCTTTTCGACAATGAGGAAGGCGACGGCAACACCGCCGTTGGAAGCCTCGCGCTCTATGAGGTTACCGAGGGAGACAACAACACCGCCATCGGGAGCTCTGCGCTGCAATTCAACACGGGCTCCGACAACATTGCCTTGGGTGCAGGTGCCGGCGCGTTTGTAGGCTCCGGTGACGACAACATCCTCATCGGTAACCAGGGCTCCGCTGGCGATGCCAATGTGATCAAGATTGGCGACACGGATCAGACCTCGACCTTCATCGACGGCATCTTCGGCGCCACGTCCTCGGGTGGCACTCAGGTGTTCATCAACGATCTCAACCAGCTCGGCACGTCGATGTCTTCGCGCCGCTTCAAAGAAGAGGTCGAGGACATGGGTGACCGCTCGGCCTCCCTCGGCGAGCTGCGCCCCGTGACCTTCCGCTATACCGCGGAGGCGGCCGGCAGCGGCCCTCGGCCGGTAGAGTTCGGGCTGATCGCCGAGGAGGTGGCCGAGATCTATCCCGATCTGGTGGTCTATGACGACCACGGCGAGCCCTACTCGGTGCGCTATCACGTACTCACACCGATGCTGCTCAACGAGTTGCAGAGGCTTCGGCGCCAGGTGGTCGCGATGGAGAGCCGAAACCGGGAGTTCGAGGAGCTTCAAGACCGGTTTCGCGCTCTCGAGGCCTGGACCGGTGACGTCCTGGAGCGTGTGGGACGCCTCGAGGCGTCGCGGCCGGGATCGGAATCGCCCCAGCGGTAGCCCTCGAGGGGGTGGCGATTCGACAGGGCGACGCGCCGCCCTCGGGCCGGCTCGACCTGCTCCGACCGTAGAGGCCGACCAGAAGGTCGCAGGTTCGAAGGCCCACCACTCGTCGCTTCCGCTCCGCGTTGGCCCGTGCAGGACTCGGAGAGCGCAGACCCGACTGGCGTCGAGTCTGCTTCGCGGTGCACAGGTCCCGCCGGGAGGTCAACAGGACTCAGTGCTGCGTTGGATCCTGAGCCCGTCCGCGACGAAGTTGGACAGGCGTCGTCTGTCCTCATCCAGGAAGTCGATGAATCTCATGCCCATGCCGGTGACGTTCTCCCGCGCGGGATCGGTGTGCCGCACGACCTCGGCGCCGCCGCGGATCGGCGACTCGTCGCTCGAGAGTTCAATCGCAATTGGCGCGATGCATTGCAACGGTGTCGGGTACTCCGCTTCGCACCGGTGCGGACGACTTTCGGATCAGCGACATGGGCCCCGACCTCCAGGAGGATTGGTACACCCCAGACAGCGCGAAAGTGGTGTACAACTCAGCGGCGGGGGAGTATCTCGTCGTGTGGGTGAGCGCGGACGCCACCCCCTACGAACGCGAGATCTTCGGGCAGCGTATCGACGGCGCCACCCGCGCCGAGGTGGGCGAGAACGACTTCCAGATCAGCCGGATGGGAGATGACGGCGACGACGAGCACGAGGTCGTCGCACCCGGGGTGGCGTACCACCCCGTCGACGACGTCTACCTGGTTGCCTGGGGCGCGGAGCTCTGGACAGAGCGTGCGCGGCTGATCGGCGAGCCGTTCGATCTCGAGTTCGAGGTCTTCGGTCAGTACCTCCGCGGCTCCGACGCGGCCGAGATGGGGCTAGACGACTTCCGCCTGAGCGACATGGGTCCCGACGGCTTCAACGAGTTCCGGGGCTGGTATCCGGCCGTGGCGTTCGCGTCGACTCCCGGCGAGTTCTTCGCCGTCTAGTGGGGGGGCGGACAGTACGGCTCCCCTGACCGCCTTCGAGTTCGAGGTCTTTGGCCAGCGGCTCGCCGGTGAGGGGCTCGACGTCTCGGTCACCGCCGAGGCTCGTGGCGGCGTGCCGATGCTCCCGGCGGCGGGAGGACCTTTCGATTGGCGGCTCACGGTGACGAACGAGACGCCGGTGACGCAGTCGCTCCAGCTCTGGGCCGAGATCACGTTCGAGGGGAAGCGGACCGTCGGCCCCGTACTCGGCCCCAAGGACATCACGCTGCAGGCGGGCCAGTCCGTGTCACGGGACCTGAGGCTGAACGTCGCGACCGATTCGCTGATCTTCGCGA
>JAJCXP010000296.1 GCA_029263375.1 Acidobacteriota bacterium
GGAAAGGAAGGACAAGCTGAGCATGAGTAAGAGCCACTTGCGCAGTTTCGTTGCTTTCGCCGCCATTCTCTTGCTCGGAGCGGGTTTTGCGCTCGCGCAGGAGAACACCGGCAACGTGTACGTCAAGGTGACGGACACCGAGGGCGCCTCGCTTCCGGGAGTCACAATCGAGATCTCCGGCTTCGGAGCGACCCAGACTCAAGTAACCGGTAGCAGCGGCGACGCACGGTTCCTGAAGCTCGACCCGGGTAACTGGCAGATGAAGGCCAGTCTGGACGGCTTCTCGACGGTCGAGTATCCGGCAGTCAACGTGCGTATCGCCCGCAGCACCTCCATCGAGGTCGAGATGAGCTCGGCCGTCGAGGAGGTCATCACGGTCACCTCCGAGAGCCCGCTGCTCGATCAGAAGCGCTCCTCGACGGGCGCCACGATCAGTCAGATCGAGCTCGAGAAGATCCCGACCGCACGCGACCCCTGGTCGGTGCTCTCGCAGACTCCTGGTGTGGCAGTTGACCGCATCAACGTCGGCGGCAACGAGTCCGGTCAGCAGTCGACCTTCACGGGTCCCGGCCAGTCCGACGACGAGAACTCGTTTCTCGTGGACGGTGTCGAGATTACCGACATGGCCGCCATCGGCGCCTCGTCGACCTACTACGACTTCGACCAGTTCACCGAGATGCAGTTCTCGACCGGCGGCTCCGACGTGACCAAGTCGGTCGGTGGTGTGTCGGTCAACCTGGTGACCAAGCGCGGCACCAACGAGTTCCGCGGCTCGGCCAGGTTCCTGGTTACCGATTCGAACGGCCTGATCTTCGCCAAGCAGTCCAGCGCTGACATCAGCCCGAGCGAGCTCGCGGCCAACCAGACCGGCTTCATCGGCAACGGCATCAACAAGATCGAAGAGTGGGGTTTCGAGGCCGGCGGCCCGGTCATCAAGGACAAGCTCTGGTTCTGGGGCTCGCACGGTCAGAACAACATCAAGAATCTGACCGGTGGCGCCAGCCCGGCCGACGTCCAGGCCGACGACACCATCCTCACCAACACCGCGTTCAAGGTGAACGCCCAGCTCAGCGGTTCGAACTCAGCCACCGGTTCCTGGAACAACGGTGACAAGGAGAAGTTCGGACGTAACGCCGGGCCGACCCGCCCGCAGCCGACCACCTGGGATCAGCGTGGTCCCTCGGCGATCATCAAGTTCGAGGACACGCACGTCGTGAACTCCAACTTCTTCATCACCGGCGGCTACTCCAAGGTCGATGGCGGCTTCTCGCTTACCGGAAAGTCCACCGCGGCGCTTGGCGACAATGCTCCGATGTCCTTCCGTGACGACAATGGCGTCTGGCAGGGCTCGTTCTGGAGTGGCGGCTCGTCCCGTCCGTCCGAGGAGTTCAAGGCTGACGGTTCGTACTTCTTCAACACCGGCGATGTGAGCCACGAGCTCAAGTTCGGTGCCCGTCTGCGTGAGTTCGACCGCAACAGTAAGTTCACCTGGCCGAACAACAACGCCTGGGCGATCAACGTCGGCTCCGGCTTCCAGCCGTCCCTGCTCTTCACCCAGCGTGGTTTCGACCCGCCGGTGAACCAGAGCTACACCTCGGCCTGGGTTCAGGACACGATCTCGACTGGCAACCTGACGATCAACGCGGGTCTCCGCTACGATCTCCAGGAAGGCATCAACGAGTCCGTGAGCGCAAGCGCCAACCCCTGGTTCCCGACCGTGCAGCCGGATCTGAACTTCGGTGGCGCTGACGCGCCGTTCGATTGGACGACCATCTCGCCGCGTATCGGTGTGACCTACGCCCTCGGCGCAGAGCGCAAGACGCTGCTTCGTGCGAGCTTCTCGCGCTTCCCCGAGCAGATCGAAACGGACGACATCGATCGGGTGAACCCGGCTGGCAAGTCCTACCTGACGGCGCTGTGGTACGACACCGACCTTTCCGGTGATTTCAACGGTTCGGTTCAGGCCGGCAACGGTCCGGACAACATCCAGATCATCGGCACCAGCGGTTTCGATCCGACGAACCCGACGGCTCTCATCAGCCCCAACTCGATCGACCCCAACCTCGATCCTGAGATGACTGACGAGCTCCTGCTGGGCGTCGAGCACGCACTCCTGCCCGAGTTCGTCGTCGGAGCGCAGCTCACCTGGCGTCGGGTCACCGACATCCAGGACGAGATCGCGTTCGTGCGCGACGGCGCCGGCAACGTGCGCCTGCAGGCGGCCACCGACTACGTGGTCGACTCGGTTGCCACCGGCACCCTGCCCAACGGGCAGGCGTACACGGTTCCGGTCTATTCGCTGGATCCGTCTCTCAGCTTCACCGGCGGTGATTTCCTCCGCAACGGTGATCGTGAGCGCGAGTACCAGGGCGCCAACCTCAACTTCACCAAGCGCCTCTCCAACCAGTGGATGATGCGTGGCTACTTCCAATTCGGCGAAGCCGAGTGGGATGTCCCTGCCAGCTTCAAGGCGACCCAGAGCCCGAACATCTGTGAGGATGATCTGACCTTCGGTTGCCAGGGTGCTGACGGCGGCCAGATCGATGGCGGTATCTACGCCGTCCAGGCGGCCGGTTCCGGCGCCAAGGCCGACGTTTGGATCCAGAGCGGTTGGCAGTACAACATCAACGGTATGTACCAGGTCGCTCCCGATCGTCCGTGGGGCTTCAACGTGGCCGCGAACGTCTTCGGTCGCGAGGGCTACCCGCTGCCGTACTTCATCGACGTCACCACGTCCGATGGCCAGGCGCGTGACATTCTCGCGGTGAGCTCGGTCGACCAGTTCCGTGTCGACGACATCTTCACCGTCGACCTGCGACTCGACAAAGAGTTCGCGGCGAGCGGCAACGTCAGCTTCACGCTGGGTGCCGATGTCTTCAACCTGCTCAACGAGAACTACACGATGCAGCGCGAGCGCGGCCTGTCCCGTGGCTCTTCGGATTTCCTCCGGGAAACCCTCAGCCCGCGGATCTTCCGCCTGAGCGCCCGTATCAACTGGAAGTAGTCCGCTACTTTCAGCAGCACGTAGTTTCAGACCGGGGGCCTTCGGGCTCCCGGTTTTTTTTGTCCCTACTTCTCGAGAAGTGCGAGGGCCTTGGCTCGCGCCTCGAGCGACGCCGCTTTCCCCTGGAAGATCGGTCCCGAGCCGCCGCCTCGGCCACCGAGAATCTGGGCGACTCGGGGACCGGCATCGCTGGGGTCGACCGCGGAATCCGGACCGGCGGCGACCAGGAAGAACGCGCCCTTGTCGCTCTCGGCCGTCAGCAGGGCGGCTTTCGCGGGAGCGTTCGCCAGGAGATCTCTGGCCACTGATTGGAGAAAGCCGGCGTCGACGCCTGCGAAGTGCGCGTCCACCAGAACGTCGGGTCCCGCCGCCAGGACGGCGGCGCGCGCTTCCGCAAACTCTCCACGGGCTCTCCGGAGTGCGCGCTCGGAGGCCTGGAGCGCCTCGAGCCGTGCGGCGGTGGTGGCCACGAGCTCCGGCCCGGACGTTTCGAGCAACTGCCTCAGCTCGGCGTTGCGCGCTTCCAGCTCGGCGAGGCGCGCACGCACCCGGCCACCGGCAAGCCAGTAGAGGCGCGTTCCGCCCCGCATCGGTTCGGTTCGGCCGAGCGCCAGCGACTCGATCTCCGCCGTCGTCGCCAGATGCGTACCGCCACAGGTGGTGATGTCGATGCCCTCGATCTCTACCAGCCGTACGTCGCCTTGGTGCGACTCTGGCAGGCCGCGGGTGCGGATCTGGAGCGCTGCGTACTGTTCGGGCGTCACCCTCCGCGCAGCTACCGGAAGCGCCGAACGGATCGCCCGGGCCGTCAACTCTTCGAGATCGGTCAGCGCCTCGGCGGTGACTTTGGGTGTGTCGAGCTCGATGTCACACGTCCGCGCCCCGAGGTGGAACGAGGTGGTCGCCCAACCGAAGTGCTCGACGGCGAGCGCGCTCAGCAGATGCTGCGCGGTGTGCTGCTGCATGTGGTCGAATCGCCGGCGCCAGTCGAGCTCGAGCTCGGCGGGTCCGACCGCGACCGGGGCTTCGAGGAAGTGGCGGATGCCGTCGTCGGCGCGCTGCACGTCGACGACCCGGATGCCGTTCAAGCTGCCTCGATCCGCCGGCTGCCCGCCGCCCTCGGGATAGAGCACCGTGTCCGCCGGGATCGCGAACGGCTTGCCTTCGACCTCCCCTGCGACGGCCACTTCGGTCGAGAGGCGGGCTAGATACGGCTGTCTTTCGTAGGCGCTCGGCTCCGGCATGGTGTGGTCGATTGTGACACCACTTTGCCGGCTTCTCTGCTCGACCGGATGGTCTTCGGGCGCCCCTCGAGCGGTCGACAATCCATGAACCTGGCAGCGTTCTTGCTCGTAGTTAAGGGTGAGGCGAGCATGTTCGACAACAGCCCCACACTCAGCAAGTACAGCGGTCGTAGCAGTAAGGTGATCGGAGTTCACCTCGGCCACGTCCCCTACGTGGAGCCCGAGAGCGCCGACGATCGCAAGCCGTTGAAGATCGCGGTCGGCGTGGCGGTGCTGCTCCACGTCGTGTTCTTCCTGATGCAGCTGCCGGCGGGGCGCGTGACGCCTTTGCGCGCCGGTGAGCCGAAACCGGTCTACGCGATCAAACAGGTGCGCTTTCAGCCGCCACCGCCGCGCGCCGAGCAGCAGATTCCGCAGAAAGTGGAAAAGAAACGGATCATTCCGATTCCCGATCCGACGCCGGAGGAGCCCGAGCCGATCCGGGTCGCCGAGATCGAAGCACCGGACGCCGACCTGGTCGGCGATCGCGACGTGATCTCCGGCATACCCGACGGTCCCCCGGGTGATGGTCGATTGACCGGCGCGATCCGGGTGACCGGCGAGGTCACGCCGCCGGAGAAGGTCTTCGGCCCGACGCCGCTCTACACCGAGGAGGGGCGTCAGAGCCGGACCCAGGGGGTCGTGATCCTCGAGGCGATCGTCGACACCGAGGGCAAGGTCGATAGCGTCAAGGTGATCAAGGGCCTGCCCAACGGCCTGAGCGAGTCGGCGGTCGAGACCGCGCGCTCGTGGCGCTACCGGCCGGCCCTCCTGCAGGGCCAACCGGTCGCCGTCTTCCTGAACCTCACCATCCGCTTCTCGCTGCAGTAGAGAGCGAGTCGCCTCGAACTCTACCGAGGGGCGACCGGGCTAGGCTCCCCCCTGCTTCTGCTGGATCTTGGCCCAGGAGTCGCGCAGCGAGACAACGCGATTGAAGACCAGCCGGTCCGGACTCGAATCCTTCGGGTCGACGCAGAAGTATCCGACGCGCTCGAACTGGACCGTGACGCCGGCGCGCGCGGCGGCGAGGCTCGGCTCAACGCGGCAACCGGTCAGGACCTCGACCGATTCCGGGTTCAGGTTCGACTTCCAGTCTGCCCCGTCCTCGATATCGCTGGGGTCGGTGACCGAGAACAGATGCTCGTAGAGCCGCACGTCAGCCTGGAGGGCGGCCTCGGCCGACACCCAGTGGATTGTGCCCTTCACCCGCCGGCCATCGGGCGCCGAGCCACCACGGGTCTCGGGGTCGTACGTGCAGCGCACTTCGACCACCTCGCCCGCGTCGTTCTTCACGAAATCGGCGCAGGTGATGAAGTAGCCGTAGCGCAGGCGGACCTCACGCCCTGGCGCCAGCCGGACGTATTTCTTCGGCGGGTCGTCCATGAAGTCGGCGCGATCGATGTAGATCTCCCGTGAGAACGGCACCTTGCGGCTGCCGGCCTCGGGGTCCTCGGGGTTGTTGGTCGCGTCGAGCTCTTCGGTCCGATCCTCGGGGTAGTTCTCGATCACCACGCGCAACGGATCGAGCACTCCCATCACCCGTGGAGCGATCTTGTTGAGGTCCTCGCGCACATGATGCTCGAGGTTCTGGATGTCGACCAGGCTGTTCGCCTTGGCGACTCCGATCGCCTCGCAGAAGCGGCGGATGGCGCGCGCAGTGAAGCCGCGCCGGCGCATGCCCGAAAGGGTCGGCATGCGCGGATCGTCCCAGCCCGTGACCAGGCCGTCGTTGACCAGCTGCAGCAGCTTCCGCTTGCTCAGAACCGTGTGGCTCAGGTTCAGTCGAGCGAACTCGATCTGACGGGGAGGGTAGATCTCGAGCTGCTCGACCAGCCAGTTGTAGAGCGGCCGATGATCCTCGAACTCGAGCGTGCACAAGGAGTGGGTGATGCCCTCGATCGAGTCCGACTGGCCGTGCGCCATGTCGTACATCGGGTAGATGCACCAGTCGTCGCCGGTTCGATGATGATGCGCGCGCAGGATCCGGTAGAGCACCGGGTCGCGCATGTTCAGATTGCCCGCCGCCATGTCGATCTTGGCCCGTAGGACACGGGCGCCGTCATCGAAGTCGCCGGCGCGCATGCGCTTGAAGAGGTCGAGGTTCTCTTCGATCGGTCGCTCGCGGTAGGGGCTCTCGCGTCCGGGCTCGGTGAGCGTGCCGCGGTGCGCACGGATCTCGTCCGCCGAGAGGTCCTCGACATACGCCTTGCCCTTCTCGATCAGGCGCAGCGCGTACTCGTAGAGCGTCTCGAAGTAGTCCGAGGCGTAGAACTCGCGATCCTCCCAGTCGAACCCCAACCAGCGGATGTCCTCCTTGATCGAGTCGACGTACTCGACCTCCTCCTTGCTGGGGTTGGTGTCGTCGAAGCGCAGGTTGCACAGACCGCCGTACTTCGCCGCCATGCCGAAGTTCAGGCAGATCGACTTGGCGTGGCCGATGTGCAGGTAGCCGTTCGGCTCGGGTGGAAATCGCGTGTGGATACGCTCGTGCTTGCCCGACTCGAGATCGCTCTCGATGATCGTCTGGATGAAGTGGGAGGGAGAACTGCCTGCGGTGTCGGTCATGGCCGCGCGCATTCTACCCTTCGGCCGGCCGTCCCCGGCGCGCCGCCTCAGGCCGTCGCACCCCGCTGGGAGCCGGTGCCGGAAAGCTACTCGATTCGGAAGATTCTCATCGGCGAGACCTGAGAGACCGGCACACCGTCCCGTAGCAGCTGGGCCCGGACGCCGTAGCGCCCCGGCGGTGTGTCCGACGGAGCGTTCCAGGTCGCGTTTGACCGGCGCCTGTACTTCTTGGTCGCCACCCAACCTGCGCCCGAGACCCAGAATCGGACATGGGTCGGCTTCTCGTCGATCTCGTCGAGGTCGGTCTGGACCGAGAGCCGGACCCTGGAGTCCGAAGGCGCGGGTTCTGAGATCTTCGACCATGGCACCGGCCAGGGATCACCCTCGGAAACGATCAGGTCGTAGCCGCCACGGGCGTGGACGTCGTGACGCAGCCGGATCGGCTCGACGCCGTCGGTGGCCACTTTGCCGTAGACGCAGGCGCCAGTGGCGCCATCGGCGCCACCTTCGGCCTTGCCGTCGAGAAAGAAGAACCAGCCTCGACCGGTGCCGTGATAGCAGGTCTCCGCCCAGACCACGCCCGCCGAGCTGGGTTGCAGTACGAACTCCTTCTTCTTTCCCCGTCGCTTGCCGAACGCGGCCACCTGCCCGGGGAGCGCAACCTCCTGGCTCGGCCCCTTTCGTTCGCGCACCGACTGCTCGTCCAGATGACCGTCGCAGTCGTCGTCGGCCCCGTTTGCGAGCTCATCCCTCCCCGGATGAATGGCCGGATCCCGGTCGTCGCAGTCACCCTCGATGCCGCGATACCCGTCCCCATCCCGGTCCTCGCACAGCGGGGCGTGCGTGCCGAAGCGCTGCTGCAACCGGTCGCGGAGGGTCTCCGAGGTGTGCCAGCGCAGCACCTCTGCGTAGCAGCTCACGTCCGACTGCGTCGCCTCCGCCCAGGCTTCGAGCCAGATCTCCTCACGGGCCTCGGCGCCGCTCGGGATGAAGGCCGCGCCGCGGACCGTGCGCGCCAGATAGGCGAAGACGTCGCGCGTAGCCTGGACTCCAAACAGAGAGGCCATGTGCAGGTGGAATCCGGCCCAGCTCTGGTTGGCCCACCAGAAGCACTCACCGCGCTTGACGCACAGGTCCCAGTCGGAGCTCGGATCTTCGGCGAATGGCCGCCAGGCGCCGGCGAGGCTGAAGCGCAGGAACTCACGCGGGCTGCGGGGCGGCCGCTCGAATCCGGCACGGTCGATCTCCAAGCCGGCGGCGGTCTCGCCCGATCGGTTGAAGTAGGGCAGGTAGTGGTCGGTGAAGAAGGTCCAGGCGTGGAAGTGGTCGAACAGGTAGCCGGTGCGGCCGCTGTAGAAGTCGAAGTTGTGCCCCATCTCGTGCAGGAGCACCCAGTGCAGGGCCTCGTCGTCGAGCAGCCGGCGGATGTCGCCCTCGAGAGAGCCCTGGATCTCGACACCCTTGGTCGCCAGCAGGGCCCGGCTGGTTTGGAGCCCGGGGATGAAGGCGATCGGCAGCAGGCCGTCCCCCTCCGGCTCGCCCTGGAGCAGGTCGGCGAAGGCGTCGTAGGCGAGGTCCAGGAGGTCGATCAGCTTCTCGACCTCGTCCGGGCTCAGAGCATCGCGCGGCCTCACGTCCGGAAGCAGAACGGCGACGTGGCGGCCGGGGTGCCGCCAGAGGCGGTGCACATTGCGGTCGAAGTCCTGATGGTCGACCTGCTCGACGCCGCAGCCCAGACAGACCGGGGCGTCTGAAGCCGTTGCCGCCGCGCTCAGGGCTGCCGCGTGATCGCTCGAGGGGAGCAGGTAGTCGATCCGTTGCGCTGCCAAGATCGCGGGCGTCAGACCGCCCCCGGTCAGCCACAAGCCGGTGCTCAACAGAACCCAGGGTGTAGCGGTGCGCATGCCGACCTCCTCCAAGGGAAGAAACGCCTACCCGTTGGAGCCTATTCTGCCGCCCGATCCTTCTATGTGTCTCCGAGCCGTGCCAGGGCCTGATCGATGCGACCGAGCACCCGCTCCCGGCCCAGGATCTCGAGCGTCTCGAACATCCCGAAGCCGACGCCCTTGCCGGTCGCGGCCACGCGCACGGCGTGGATGATCTGACCGAGCTTGATCCCCTGCTCTTCGACGAACGACCGCATCAACGCTTCGAGCGCCTCGGCACGGAAGTCTTCGTGGGTCGCCAGGCGCTCGCGGAATCCCGCCAGGATGCCGGCCGCGTCGTCCGGCTTGCCGAGCCGCTTCTCGAACGCGTCGTCGTCGTACGCCAGATCCTTGTCGGCGACGAAGAAGTCGTCGAAATCGAGGATGTCGCCGGCTACCTTGATCCGATCGCCGGCGGCCTCGAGGATCGGGTCGAGCTGGACCGGTAGCTGCGCGCCGATCAGGCCGGCGGCGCGCAGATAGGGCAGGACCAGCTCGCGGCGGGTCTCGAGCGGCAGTCGCTGCATATGATCGTCCTGGAACGCCATCAGCTTCTGCGGGTCGAAGCTCGCCGGGGCACTGTTGATGCGCTCGAGCGAGAAGTGCTCGATCATCTCTTCGATCGTGAACTGCTCGGTCTTGTCGTCGAGCGACCAGCCGAGCAGGACCAGATAGTTCAGCAACGCGTGCGGCAGGTAGCCGACCTCGCGGTAGAAGTCGACGATCACCGGATTGAACGTGTCGGCCGCGATCTCGTGGCCGGTGCGCTCGGCGATCCGCCGGCCGTGCTCGTGAATGCGCGCGAACTCCGCGTTCTTCAGGTACTTGTCGAGCTTGCGTTTGCTCAGCTTGGTCTTCGAGCCGGGCTCGGCGACGTAGGGCAGGTGGGCGTACTCGGGCAGCTCGAAACCGAGTGATGTCGCGATGAAGATGTGCCTCGGTGTGTTCGAGAGGTGCTCCTCGGCACGGATCACATGGCTGATCGCCATCTCGTGGTCGTCGACCGCGCTCGCCAGGTGGTAGAGACAGCTGCCGTCGGCGCGTTGGACCACGTGGTCCTGCTCGCGCGCCCAATCGAACTCGACCTCGCCGCGGATGAGATCGGTGAACTGGCATGAGCCTTCGCGCGGCATCTTGAGACGCACGACGCCCTGCCGGCCCTCGGTCTCGAAACGTGCGGCCTGGTCGTCGTCCTCGGCCATCCAGCGACGGCTGTAGAGGAAGCGCTCCTTCTTCTCCTGTGCCGCCGCGCGCTCCTCGCCGAGTTCCTCGGGGGTCGCGTAGTCGCGGTAGGCGCAGCCGCGCTCGAGCAGGCCGTCGACCGCGGCCGAGTAGGTCGCGCCGCGCTGCGACTGGTAGTAGGGACCGTAGTCGCCACCGACCTCGGGGCCCTCGTCCCAGTCGATCCCCAGCCAGCGGAAGCCGGCGAGGATCGGCGCCAGCGCTTCGTCGACGTTGCGGCTGGCGTCGGTGTCGTCGATACGCAGAACGAAGCGGCCACCGTGGCGGCGGGCGTAGAGCCAGTTGAACAGTGCGGTACGGACGCCGCCGATGTGCAGATAGCCGGTCGGACTGGGCGCGAAGCGAGTGCGAATCATGAGGAGGAGCGTGCCCGGCGGTTAGCCGAGCAGCGCGAGCGCTTTCTCGACGACCCGAGGCACCGTGTAGCCGTAGTTCTCTTCCAGCGCCTTCAATGGCGCCGACGCGCCGAAGCCGTCGATACCGTGGATCGCGCCGCGCGGGCCGACGTAGCGCTCCCATCCGAGCGGCGTCGCGGCTTCGATCGCCAGCCGGCGGTCGATGGCGGACGGCAGGACCGATTCGCGGTAGCTCGCGTCCTGGGCGTCGAAGAGCTCCCAGGAGGGCATGCTGACGACGCGCGCGGCGACGCCCCGCTCCGCCAGCTCGGTCTGCGCACCCAGGGCCAGAGCGACTTCGGAGCCGGTCGCGATCAAGATCATCTGGAGGTCACCGGTCGGCTCTGACAGGACGTACGCGCCCCGTCCGACTCCGGCAGGTCCATGCTCGGCGGTCTCGGCCAGTACCGGCAGCTTCTGCCGGGTGAGTGACAGCGCCGTCGGGCCCTTGCGATTCTCGAGCGCGGCCCGCCAGGCCTGCGCGGTCTCGTTGGCGTCGGCCGGCCGCAGCACGGTCAGACCCGGAATCGAGCGTAGCGACAGCAGCTGGCTGATCGGCTGGTGGGTCGGCCCGTCTTCGCCCAGGAAGATCGAGTCGTGGGTGAAGACGTAGATCACCGGCAGGCCCATCAGCGCCGCCAGCCGGATCGACGGCCGCATGTAGTCCGAGAAGATCAGGAACGTAGCGCCGTACGGGCGCAACATGCCCGACAGCGCCATGCCGTTCATCGCCGCGCCCATGGCGTGCTCGCGGACGCCGAAGTAGAAGTTGCGACCCGCCCCGGTGGCGGAGAACACCTCCTCGCCATCGAGCCAGGTGTTGGTCGAGCCGGTCAGATCGGCCGAGCCGCCGGCCAGCTCCGGGACCGCGGCGCAGATCGCGTTGAGCACCTTGCCCGACGCGCTGCGGGTGGCCATCGGTCCGCTGTCGGGCGCGAAGTCCGGCAAGCTCTGCTCCCAACCGGCGCGCAACTCGCCCTTCGACCGGCGCTCGAACTCGGCCGCGGCTTCGGGATGACTCGTGGCGTATCCGGTCATCTGCTCGAGCCAGGCGGCCTCGGCGCGGGCGCCGCTCTCGCGACAATCGGCGAACGCCTCCCGCGCCTCGTCCGGCACGTGGAAGCGCGGCTCCAGCGGCCAGTCGAGAGCGCGCTTGGTTGCCGTGACCTCGTCGGCGCCGAGCGGCGAACCGTGGGCGGCAGAGGAGTCCTGCTTGTTCGGGCTGCCGTAGCCGATGTGGGTGCGCACCACGATCATCGACGGCCGCCGGGTCTCCGACTTGGCGATCTCCATCGCGGCGTCGAGTGCCTCGAGATCGTTGCCGTCGTCGACCGTCTGCACGTGCCAGCCGTAGGCCTCGAAGCGCTGCCCGACGTTCTCGCTGAAGGAGAGGTCGGTCGGGCCGTCGATCGAGATGCGGTTATCGTCGTACAGCACGTTGAGCGTGCCGAGACGGAGGTGGCCGGCCATCGAGCAGGCCTCGGACGCGACCCCTTCCATCAAGTCTCCGTCGCTCGCGATCGCCCACACCCGGTGGTCGATCACCGAGAAGTCGTCGCGATTGAAGGTCGAGGCGAGCAGTCGCTCGGCGATCGCCATGCCGACCGCGTTGCTGATCCCCTGACCGAGCGGGCCGGTGGTCGTCTCGACGCCGGCCGTGTGCCGGTACTCGGGATGCCCAGGCGTCTTCGAGCCCCACTGCCGGAAGGCGCGCAGCTCCTCGAGCGACAGATCGTACCCTGACAGGTGCAGCAGCGAATAGATCAAGGCCGAAGCGTGTCCGCACGAGAGCACGAACCGATCCCGGTTCGCCCACCCGGGGTTCGCCGGGTTGTGCCGCAGATGTTTCGACCAGAGCAGATACGCCATCGCGGCCTGGCCCATCGGCGCGCCCGGGTGCCCCGACTGCGCCTCTTCGACCATGTCGACGGCGAGAAAACGGATCGTGTTGATGGTGAGCTGGCGGACGTCAGTTGCCGCGGTCTGACTCATGAGGGGAGGGCTCCCGAGAAGGGATTCAATGGAAAAAAGAGGGCCACGCCGGATGGGGCGAGCATAGCCGCGAGCGAGTGGGCCGTCCAGTCCCGCGACGGGCGCTCCGCGAGCGCGGCTCGGCGCTTGTCAGTAGGGCGGCGCGTCCGTACAATGCGCGTCTGGCCAAGCCGCGCGGAGAGGTGCCGGAGTGGTCGAACGGACCTGCTTGCTAAGCAGGCGACCGGGGTTAACCTGGTCCGAGGGTTCGAATCCCTCCCTCTCCGCCATTTGCTCGCTTGGCTCGCCAATGGCGGCGAGGGAGGGATTCGGC
>JAJCXP010000297.1 GCA_029263375.1 Acidobacteriota bacterium
CGAGGCGAGCTCGAGGGCGCCCTGGAGACGTCGATCGAGCGCGCGGGCGGCGATCCACGGGTGGCGGTCCTGATGTCGCAGGTCTTCCAATGGGACCTCGACTTCAACCGTGATCTAAGGCTCGGCGACCGATTCGAAGTGCTCTACGAGCAGGTCTTCATCGACGGCAGCTACTCGACGCTGGGCGAGATCCAGGCCGTGCGCTACTCCAATCTCGGCAAGGTGATCGAGGGCTACCGGTTCGGCGATCCGGCCGGCTACTACGCCCCCGACGGCCGGCCGTTGCGCAAGATGTTCCTGCGCTCGCCGATGAGCTACTCGCGCATCACGTCGCGTTACTCCACCCGCCGCTTCCATCCGGTGCTCAAGAGCTACCGCCCCCACTACGGGGTCGACTACGGTGCGCCGACCGGTACTCCGGTACGGGTGACTTCGAACGGGGTGGTGTCGTTCGCGGGTTGGGACGGTGGCGGCGGACGCACGGTCAAGGTGCGGCATCCCAACGGTTTCCTGACCGCCTACCTACACCTGTCGAAGTTTGCGAGCGGCGTCGGGCCGGGGCGACGGGTCACCCAGGGCGACACGATCGGCTACGTCGGCTCCACCGGACTGGCGACCGGACCCCATCTCGACTATCGGGTTCAGAAGCATGGCAAATGGATCGACCCGCTGTCGCTCAAGAGCGTGCCGGCCGATCCGGTTCCGGTGGAAAGTCTGGATCTGTTCATGGGCTGGCGCGACGCCTTCAGGGAGTCCATGGAAACCGGGAGCCCGACCGCCGAGCTGATCGCCCTGCGAGCCGAGCAGGCGACCGCCATCGCGGCCTCGATGGAGCTGGCCTCGGCCGAGCAGCAACCGCCGCTGCCGAGATCGGGGAGCTGAGCTGACGCGGTCGGTCGTAGCTCGCGCTTGCTGCCGAGTGGACCTGGCCGGCGGGACGCTCGACATCTGGCCAATCGGTCTGCTGCACCCCGAAGCGCGCACCGTCAACGTGGCGATCGACCTGGCCGCTCGGGTCGAGCTGTCGGCGCGAGCGGCCGGATATCGCCTCGAGCAGGGGACGGAGAGCGTCGAAGCGAGCACCGCCGCAGAGCTCGCCGCGCGGCCCGAGGGCGCACTGCTGGGTGTGATCGTCGCCGAGCTCGATCTGCCGCCGGTGGACATCAGGATTCGAAGCGATTCGCCGCGCGGCGCGGGCCTGGGCGCGAGCTCGGCGCTGGCGATGGCCGCGATCGCGGCCGGCGAGATGTGGCTCGGGAGGCCGGCGAGCGGCTGGCAGGCCGCGAGCGCTCTGGGTCGGGACCTCGAGGCCCGGCTGATGGGCCTGCCGACCGGCAAGCAGGACCAGCTGGCCGCGCTGTTCGGAGGTGCGCTCGAGATCCGCCACGCTCCAGGCGGGGTGCGGGTGCGCAGGCTGGAGGTGGACCTCGAGCGGCTGGGAGATTCGCTGATCGTGGCCTACTCGGGGCAGACCCACTTCTCGGCCGGCAACAACTGGCAGGTGGTGAAACGGCGCCTGGACGGTGAGAGCGAGGTTGTCGCGGCCTTCGAGGGCATCGCCGCGGCTGCGGCTGAGATCGGTTCGGCGCTCGAGGCGGGCAATCTGCCCGAGGTCGGACGCCTGATGAGCTCAGAATGGGGGCATCGCCGCCGACTCGCGCCGGAGGTCTCCACGCCGCGGGTCGACGCCCTGATCGATGCCGCCATGAGCGCGGGCTCCTGGGGGGCCAAGGTCTGTGGCGCCGGAGGCGGCGGCTGCCTGGCGATCCTGGCGGCGCCCGATCGGCGCCAGGCGGTCACCGAGTCGCTGTCGCGAGCGGGTGCCCAGGTGTTGGCGACCCGGCCGGTCGCGACGCCGCTCGAGGTCCGTTCCCTGGATGCCTGAGCGCCCTCTGAAGGTGACGGTAGGACGACCGAGAGCGCCGGTAGTTGCTCGCTCTTCAGCCTGGTCTGAGCTTTGCAACTGTGAGCCTACGGAGGGGAGGAGGTTGCCATGAGAAGAGATCGAGATTCTGGATTCGCCCGTGTGGGACTGACGTTCCTGGCGGCGCTTGCGCTGCTGCTCCTGTCCACGCCCACCGTTGCTGCCGACGACACCCGAGAGAACCCTCCGGCGCGACCCCGGCCTCCCGCCGTGCGCGCGCCCAGCCCACCTCCGTCCGCGAGCCCGTCGGCGCCATCATCGCCGCGTCCGCCCAGCACCTCCCCGAGCGGATCCGGGAGTAGCAGCAGCGGTCGTTCCGGTGGCTACGGTCATGGACGCAGCCACGGCTACGGCTACGGTTACGGCCACGGCTACGGCTACGGTCACTATGGGCACCGCTACTCCTACGGCTACAGCCACTACTGGCCCTACTCGCGGTTCTACTACAGCTACCACCAGCCCTATTACCCCTTTGGGATGGTCTGGTATCCGGCCTACTCTTCGGATACCCGCGTCGGCGCGATCGATCTGGCCATCAAGCCGAAGAAGGCCTCGGTCTACGTTGACGGCCAGTACGTCGGGACCGCCGGCAAGTTCGACGGCTTCCCCGGCTACCTCTGGCTGAGCGAGGGCTCTCACCAGCTGGTGTTCCACCTGGAGGGCCACGAAACCATCGAGCGGCGCGTCCGGGTGCGCAGCGGGCCGATCATCGAGCTCAGCGTCGCCCTGCCCGACGGCGCGTCGACCGACCCCGAGGAGCTGTTCGAGCCGGAGCCGAAGACGGTGGTCGCCGAGCGGTCGACCGAGCGCCCGTCTCCTCCCAGGAGGCCGGAGCTGCGCGACGACTCCGAGCGTCGTGCCGAGTTCGACCTGCGCGGCGAGCCGGGGCGTTTTCGCCTCGATGTCGCCCCGTTGGACGCCTCGATCTACCTCGATGGTCGTTTCCTGGGCAGCGGAGAAGAGCTGTCACGGTTGCATGCCGGCATGATGGTCGACGCCGGTGAGCACGTGCTCGACGTACAACGCCCCGGCTACGAATCAGAGCGGGTCGAGTTTTCCGTCGAGCCGGGCGACGAGACCGAGATCAAGGTAGCGCTGAACAGTGACCAAGTGCCCGGCGGGTGATCTTTCTCAGGTCGGGCGGGGGCGGGCTGGGGCATGATATCGTCCGGCCGGATGCCCGAGCAGGTCGAAACCCTGGGAGCAAAACCCAGGCAGGAGGCGGTTCGTATCCTTATCCCGTCAGTGCTGGGAGTCCTCGGCATTGAACTGACAGATGAGGCGCTGAGCCGTGTCGTGATCGTCCCACTTGGCCGCTCCCGCAAGCTTTTCAAGCCCTTGAGCTCGCTCAAGCCCAAGGATCGGTCGGACTTCCTGGACGAGGTGCTCGGGCAGTTTTCGGAGTTTCTCGCCGGCGCGCGCCGCCGCATCGAGATCCCCTACGACCTGAGCGGCAAGGAGCTCTCGAGCTTCGCCAAGAAGGTGCTCAACGAGACCACCAAGGTTCCCTTCGGCAAGACTCGGACGTACCAGCAGATCGCATCCAAGGTCGGTGACCCCGAGGCGTACCGGAAGGTGCTTTCGGTGCTGGTGGTCAATCCGCTGCCCCTGGTGATCCCGTGTCACCGGGTGGTGACCACCAAGGCCGGCGAGGGCAGCTATATCGCGGGGGCGAAGAAGAAGGCGTGGCTCCTGCGAATGGAACAAAAATCCGCGCTGGTTATCTAGGCTCGTCCTCGCAGGCCGGGAGCTCGCTCCCTGCCCCCCCTTCTATGCGAGGGGGAGGATTCGGACTCTGAAGTTTGTCCACTTGGCTGAGGCCAGTTCGACGGCTAGATCGGTGTCGCTCTCGTAGGTGCGGTCGGGGATAGAGCGGCAGGGGATGGCGAAGGTGGTGGCGCCGGCGAGTGGGAAGGGGTGGATGGCGAGGTTGTCGCCCTGGCGTTCGATTCGTGTGCCGGCGCTCTCGAAGCGATCGTCGAGAGCGCCGCAGGCTCGGAGCGAGATGGCGTCGGCGAGGGCGAGCCAGCGATAGTCGGACTCGAGGTCGTGCGGATCGAGATGGGCCGCTTCGAGCTGCTCGGTCAATCGTTCGTCGAGAGCTGCCAGAAGGGGCGCCCAATCCGGGTTCGATCGACGGTCGGCGTGGAGGGACAGGGCGTGGCGGGTGATCAGGGCGGCAGCGCCGGGGCGCTCGTCTGCGTAGCGTAGGGCTCCGCGATGCCAGAGGTCCCGGCGGAACTCGTCCGGCAGGTCGAGGAAGGTGTAGGGCCGTCCGGTCGCCGGATCCGCCCGGGGCGCGGCATCGGTCTCCCGCCAACCGTTGTCATGTTCCCTGACGGCGAATAGCAGATCTACGCGCCGCGGATGTGCCGGCAATCCACCAGCGCGCCAGAGGGAAAGGAGCTCGGACGCGGTGCGCGCGTGGTCAGGCTGGGTGACGATCCTCAGGAGTTTGTCCGGTTTGGTGACGATCATGCGCTTGAAAGAATGGTGACCCGCTGGCGCTGGACTTGCAATGCTTGAGAGAATGGTGCGGGCGAGAGCCCGATTCAGACATTTCTACTCAGTCAGTATTTCGAGAGGAGATTGCGATGAGGAGATGGGTCTCGATGATAGTAGTGGCCGCGGTCGTGCTGGGCGCGCTTCCGGCGCTCGGTGCGAGCGGAATGAAGTACACGGTAACCGTGACCGAGTTCGACAACCAGGCGGGTTGGAGGGGTCAATGGAATCTCGGTCACGGCTGGGGCGAAGTCATGACCCAGCTGCTGTTCGACAGTGGCAAGTTCATCGTGCTCGGCGAGAGCGACATGCGGGTCGAGGCGCTTCGTGAGCAGGACTTCGCCGCCTCCGGGAGGACCGCGCAGGGAGCGAAGACGCCGGTCACCGGTCAGATGACCCCGGCCCAGCTGCTGGTCAAGGGCGCCATCACCCACGTCCAGGAGAACACCACCGGCGGTGGCGGCGGCGTCCGGATCAAGAACATCCGGGTCGGCGGCAGCAAGGGCAAGGCCGAGATCAACGCGACGATCTACGTCGTCGACTCGACCACCGGCCAGGTGCTGGCCTCCAAGAGCGTCGTCGGCGAGTCACACCGCAAGGGTGCCCGGATCGGCTACTACAACGGCAGCTTCGGCGGCGACGTCGGCGGCCAGAAGGACGACAACGTTGGCAAGGCGGTCGAGGATGCCGTGGCGCAGGCGGTCGACTTTCTCATCGATCAGCTGCCCGGGATCCCCTGGACCGGTTCGGTGGCGATGGTCAAGGACGGCAAGGTCTACGTCAATCGAGGCACGCGTGAGGGCGTCGGCTCGGGACAGGTCTTCCTGGTCGGCAATACCGACGTGATCCGGGATCCCGACACCGGCGAAGTGCTCGACGAGAGCATGAACGAGGTCGCTCGCCTGCGGGTGGACGAGGTTCGCGAGAAGCTCTCGATCTGCTCGGTCACCTCGGGCAGCAGCGACGGCGTCGAGCGCGGGATGGCCGTGCACCTGCCCTGACGCGTCACTCGGGATCAGCGGATCACGGGCGGAAGTCGATCGACAGCTCGACCCACATCTTCACCGGGACCCCGTCCTTCGAGGGCGGGGTCCATTGGGTGTTCCTGGCAGCCTTGAGCGCCGCTTGATCGAAGCCCATGCCGACCGCCTTGCCGAGTTGCTCGACCTCGACCGTCTTGCCGGTCTCGTCGACGAGCACACGCAGCTTGACGGTAGCCTGGCGCTTGAGACGCGCCGCCGCTGGCGGGTAGATCGCCTCCGGCTGCCGCGTCAACTTGGGCGCTTCGACGCCGGGGCCCTGCTCGACCAGACTCCCGGGCTCGACCGCCGGTGGTCGCGGCTGCGCCGCTGGCTGGGACACCTTGGGGGTGGCAGCGGCTGACCGAGCTGGCGCCCGATCGGGTGTCTGGGACTCGGCAGGGACCGGAGTGGTCGGCTTCGGGTCAGCCGGCCGGTTCGCGGGCGGTCCCGGTTCGGTGGCTTCGGTCACTGGCTCTCGAGTCGGCAGCGAAGCCGGCTCGACCACCGGCGGGCGGTTGACTGCCGCCGCTGCCGGCGACAGCCGCTCTGGAGGCGTGACCGCTGCCTGCGTCGGTGCTTGCTCGATCGGTTCCGGAGCGCCAGTCGCCGCCTCTCTCGCGACTTCGAGCTGCTTGCGAAGCTTGACGAGCCGCTCGTCGTACTCGGCCTTGAGGTTCGCTTCCAAGGCGCCGGCCCGGCGCGCTACCAGCGATCGCACCTGACTCTCGATCTCTTCGGGGGCGAGCGGCGGCGCGACGTCGGGGAGGTCGGTCAAGACGCCGTCCTCGCTCGTACCCTCGGTGGCCGATGCCGAGTGTGTGTCGACCCGAGGCGCCACCGATACCTGAACGGGATCGGAACTGGCTTTCAAGGTCGATCGGTTGACGAGATATCCGACCGCCAACCCGGCCACCACCACGGCGGCCACCGCGGCGATCAACCTCTTGTCCGGTCCCGACGCGGGTGCGGCCTGGGACCTCGACTGGGTGCCAATCGGTGCTCTCGGTGCGCTCGGTGTGTCGAGTCCGGCGGGCTCGGTGAAGAGCGCGCCTTCGACTACCGGCTCCTGTAGCGCTTCGGTCGGCGCTTCGGTCGCTGCCTCGCCCGGCGGTGGGGCCGCGGGCTCAGGTCGCTCGACCTCGGGCGTCTCGGCCGGGGTGGCTGCGGCGGGGGTGGGTGCTACCGGCACCGGCTGAGGTGGCTCGGGAGGCGGCACTTCCGCTTGTCGCTCCGCCTCCACGTCCCGGACGTCGCGGTCGATCTGGTCGCCAAGGAGCGTGTTGACGAAGAAGGCCAGGTCGAACGTGGTGGAGATGTGCTCGCTGGCGTTGGTGATCTCGACCAGTGCTTGGTGCCAGAGCTCGGCCTTCTGGATTCGCTGAGCCCTCGGCAGCAGGCTCTCGCGCAGCAGGTGCCTCACGTCGGCGGGCAGCGGCGCGCCCTCGGCGGCGACCTGCGCCGACTCGACCCATCGGCTCGACTCGGCCGGGTTGAGCGCCGGCAACGGCTCGCCCGTCAGTAGCTCCGCGAACAGGGCTCCGAGTGAGTAGACGTCGTCGGCAGCGGTCGGGGGCTGGCCCGCGTTCACCTCGGGTGAGATGTAGCCGGCCAGGTGGGCACGTGCACCGCCGTTCACCGGCAGCTCGAGGAGCGCCGGACTGAGCTCGAAGCCGGTCAGTTGGATCTCGCCCTCGGACGAGACATGGACAAAGTCCGGAGTCAGGAAACCGTGCAGAATGCGCTGCTCGTCGTGGCGCTTGCTCTGCGCGTTCTGGAGGCCGATGGCAACCCGGTCCATGATGTGCAGCGTGTGCTCGAGCGGCACGGGTTGCGAGCTGTCGCGGGTCTTCTCGAGCAGCTCCGCCAAGCTTCGGCCGAACACGAAGTCGTGCGCCACATAGGCGACGCCGCCTTCGCACCCCAGGTCGACGACCTCGCCGAACGCGCCGCCGCGCAGGATCGACTCGACGCCCTTGCGCGCCTGACAGGCGTTCAAGAAGGTCTGGCCGTTGATCTCGCCGCCGTTGAACAGTCGCAGGGAGACCACCCGTTCCACCGCGTTCTCGCTCATCACGCCTGCGCGGTAGACCTCTCCCAAACCGTCCTGTCGGAGGCGCTTGAAAAGCAGGAAGCGCCCGAAGGTGTCGCGTGTCGTCGAGCCGGCGCGGTCGGCCGCCTGGCCAGCGTCTGCGTAGACGTGTGGATCGTGAAGAGCCATGGCATCGTTTCTACGCGCCATTGGCCGTTTCGTCAGTTGCGGATTTCACTCCGCGGCCGGTCCGAGCGGCGTCCGCGGCCGGCTATTCGCCCCGCTCGCGCGCCCAGCGCTCCCGCCAATAGCGCTTTTGCCACTCGTCGACGTTGCGGTTGTGCTCGGCCAGGGTGGTGGCGAACACGTGCGAACCGTCGTTGCGACTGACGAAGTAGATGTAGGGCACGTCGGCGGGATGCAACGCCGCCAACAGGCTGGCCGCCCCGGGGGAGCAGATCGGGCCGGGAGGCAGGCCTGGGTAGCGGTAGGTGTTGTACGGGGAGTCGATCTGGAGGTCTGGCTTGCGGATGTTGCCGTCCCAGCGACCGGCGCGCCTGAGGGCGAATATCACGGTCGGATCCGCGTAGAGCGCGATGCCGCGCTCGAGTCGGTTGGTGTAGACGCCGGCGATGGTCGGCCGCTCCTCGTCGAGGGCGGCCTCCTTCTCGATGATCGAGGCAAGGGTGACGAGCTCCCGGATCCGCGGCGGCTCGGCGACGAACCCCGCGGCGACCAGGTCCTGCTCGAGGCGGGCTCGAAAGGCTCGGACCAATGTATCTACGATCTCCCGCTCGCTGGTACCGCGAGCGAACGAGTAGGTGTCCGGGAAGAGGTAACCCTCGAGATCCTCGGCCTCGGGGTCGAGGTCGGCCACCCGTGTCGGGTCGGCCATCTCGACCCGTAGCAGCTCCAGATCGCCAAACCCCTCCGTGGCCAGATGGCTGGCGGTCTCCTCGACGGACAGCCCCTCGATCACCGTGACCTTGTAGGTGACGATCGTGCCGTCGATCAACTTGCGCAGCACTTCGGGGACGGTGAGCGGCCTCTCGAAGCGATATTCGCCGGCCTTGAGCGACGGGCTGCCCAGCCCGTGAACGAGATAGAGGCGCGCGAGCGTCGCCGACCTCAGGACACCCTCGTTCTCGAGCCGCGTCAGGATCGCGGTGGCGCTCGACCCGGGAGCGATCTCGATCACCTTGTCGGCGCCACTGTAGGCGGCGAACGGTCGGTCGAGATCGGCCCGCACCCACCAGAGCAGGGCGCCGGCGGCGGCGCCGGCGAGCAGCAGCAGGACGACCAGCCAGCGCAGGGCTCTCATCGGTCCCGGTCGAGCGCGTCCTGCAGGAGCCTGCGGGCCGACAGCGCGTCGATCCGCTCGGGGTGCTTGCGCGGGTCGACCCCCGCCGCTCGCAGCTCGCGCTTCGCTTCGTGACTGGTGAGCGCTTCGTCGATCATCTCCAGAGCGAGTCCGGTCGCGCGTGCGAGCTTGCGGGCGAACCCGGCGGCTCGCTCGGCGGCCGGCCCGCGGCTCCCGTCCAGGCCGCGCGGCTCGCCGACCACGAGCCGCTCGACGCCTTCGCGCCGGGCGATCTCGGCGATCGCGCGCACCGCCTCCCGGTCGTCGGTTCGGGCGAGCGTCGGCAGGGTGACGGCGAGCCTGCCGTCGGGGTCGGAAAGCGCCATTCCAATGCGTTTCTCGCCGAAATCAATGCCCAGAGAGCGAACCATCCCGACAGCTACTCTTGCCCCCGTCGGAGCGGCTGTCAACCGGGCTCCCTGTGCTAGCATCGCGCCGACGCGAAACGCCCGAAACGGCTTAGTTTTCAGAGCGAAATCCCATGCAAGACGTTGTCATTCTCGGTAGTGCCCGTACGCCCATCGGGTCGTTTCAAGGTGTCCTCGGAGCCGTGCCGGCACCGCAGCTCGGCAGCGGAGCGCTCGCCGCGGCGATCGAGCGCTCTGGACTCGAGCCCGACGCCATCGAGCAGGTCTACATGGGCTGCGTGCTGAGCGCCGGGGTCGGTCAGGCGCCCGCCCGTCAGGCGACGCTCGGCGCCGGCTGTCCGCCTTCCACCGGCGCCGTCACGATGGGCAAGGTCTGCGGCTCGGCAATGCAGGCCATCATGAGCGCCGCCAACGATCTGCGCTGTGGTGACTTCGAGGTGGTAGCCGCCGGTGGCATGGAGAACATGACCCTGGCCCCCTATCTCGCTCCGGGGGCGCGTGCCGGCATGCGCCTGGGCAACGGCAACCTGATCGACTCGATGGTGCACGACGGCCTCTGGGATCCCTACGGAGACGTCCACATGGGCAGCTGCGCCGAGCTGTGCGTCAAGGAGTACGACTTCAGCCGCGAGGCGCAGGACGAGTATTCCGTGCGCAGCTATGAGCGCGCGCGTCAGGCGACCGAGAGCGGTGCCTTTGCCGGCGAGCTTGCGGCGGTCGACGTACCGCAGCGGAAGGGTGAGCCGGTCCGGGTCGAGCGTGACGAAGAGCCGTTCCGGGTCGACCTGGAGCGCATCTCCGGTCTCAGGCCGGCGTTCGACCGTTCCGGTTCGGTTACCGCCGGCAACTCCAGCAAGATCAACGACGGCGCGGCGGCCGTGGTTCTCACGACCGCCGACCATACGCGGCAAGCCGGGCTGCGGCCGGTCGCTCGCCTGGTCGCCCAGGCAACCTTCGCCCACGAGCCGGAGCGCTTCACCACCGCGCCGGTCGGCGCGGTTCGCCGGGCTCTGGATCGAGCCGGTCTCGCGGCCACCGACATCGATCTCTGGGAAGTGAACGAGGCGTTTGCGGTCGTCGCCATGGCGTTCATGAAGGAGCTCGACCTGTCGCCGGACATCGTCAACGTCCACGGCGGCGCTGTTGCACTCGGCCATCCGATCGGCGCGTCGGGCGCGAGGATCCTGGTCACGCTGCTGGGCGCGATGGAGGCGCGCAACGCACGCCTCGGGTGCGCCGCGATCTGCATCGGTGGCGGCGAAGCCACGGCGGTGATCGTCGAGAGGAGCACCGACGGTTGAAGTCGATCCACCTGACGACCGCCGTCTGGTTGCTGCTGGCCCTGACTGTACCGCTGCGTGGCCAGGAGAGCGGCGAGTCGGCGGCGCCCCAGCCGAGCCCCGAAGAGGAAGAGCTGTTCTCGAGCGAGTTCCTGTCCGAGCCCGAAGACGAGGCCGGGGCACCGGTCGAACAGGAACCGAGCGCCGAGGAGCTTGACCGGCCCGCCGAGCCCACCGAGCCCGAAGTCCGGCCCGAAGTCCCGTCCCAAGTCCCGAAGGACGAGCTCGATCTGCCCGGCCTCCCAGGAGCCGGTCGTCGGATCACCTTCGAAGTTCCGTTCTCGGGAGCCACAGGTGGCGGCTCGGCAAGAGGCTCGGCTCGTGACCTCGAGTACCTTCGCGACGACTACGTGGTCGCGACCGGCGGCGCCGAGATGACCCACGGCGATCTCAAGTTCCAGGGCGATCGGGTCGAAGTCGACCTGACCACCAAGATCGTGACCGCGCGCGGCAACGTGATCCTCGACCAGGGACCGAAGCGCATCACCTCCGAGACCCTGGTCTTCGACATGGACTCCGAGACCGGCAAGTTCGGCGAGGCCAAGGCGTACGTCGATCCCGACATCTACTTCACCGGCGCCGAGATCGAGAAGATCGGCGACGACGTCTACGTACTGCGCGATGGTGTCGTGACGTCCTGCTCGGGCGACGTGCCGGTGTGGAGCTTCAAGGCCGGCAACATCCGTATCAACGCCGACGGCTACACACGGATCAAGAGCGCGACCATGCGGGTGAAGAAGCTGCCGATGCTCTACCTGCCGTACATGGTCTACCCGTCGAGTCAGGAGCGGAAGTCGGGCTTCCTGTTTCCGAACGTCGGCTACAGCGATCGTCGCGGCTACCTCCTCGGCCTCGCCTACTACCAGACCCTGGGCGACAGCTACGACGCCACCCTGCTCGCGGACATCTACGGCGAGGACTTTCTGGGTGTGGGCGCGCAGGTTCGTTACCAGCCGACCAACGGCACCGGCGGCACCTTCGAGGGCTACGCGATCGACGATCCAGTCGTCGACGATACCCGATGGAAAGCGACCCTCAGCCACACGACGACCGATCTGCCGAAGGGGCTGCGCGGAGTCGTGCGCATCATCCAGATCTCCGATTTCGACTTCTTCCGGGACTTTGAGCGCAATTTCAACCAGATCTCGCAGCGCCGCCTGAACTCGGCCGCCTACCTGACGGGCAACTGGGGCTCACACTCCTTCAACTTCGTGCTCGACGAGCTCGAGACGCTGATTCGCGCCAACGTCACGCAGACCCAGCGGCAGCTGCCCGAGGTCGAGTACTTCCTCCGGCCTACCAAGCTCTTCGGCCTGCCGGTCTACCTCGACCTGGCGAGCTCGGCGCACTACTTCCAGGCCGAACGCACCAACGTCCCGAAGGTGACCTACGGCCGCGTCGACCTCGCCCCGAGAGTGACCGTGCCGCTCAGCTACTGGCCCTGGCTGTCGGCCAAGGTCAGCGCTGGGGGGCGGGCGACCTACTACGAGGACAGTCTCAACGAGGCCCGCAACGCTCTGACCGGCGAGGCACTCACTCGAACCTACCCGTTCGGAGATCTGTCGATCATCGGTCCCTCGTTCTCGCGCATCTTCGACAAGGAGATCGGCCCATTCGGTAAGTTCAAGCACATCATCGAGCCGCGCATCAGCTACGAGTTCGTGGGCGAGCCGTCGGATCAGAACCTGGTGCCGATCTTCGACTCGATCGACAACGTGCGCAAGCAGAGCATCGTGACCTACGCGCTGGTCAATCGACTGCTGGCCAAGCCGGCGGACGAACAGTCGGGCCTCGGCGCCCGCGAGATCATGAGCTTCGAGCTCAGTCAGTCGATCAGCCTGAATGACGACCAGCCGTTTCAGCTCTCGAGCGACGCTACCCAGAAGAGCCAGCACAGCCGCATCGGGATGCGCTTTCGCTTCACGCCGGCGTTGCGCACCAACTTCGAGGCGCGGGCCACGTACAGCACGCTCTTCGGTGAGATCGATACCGGCTCGATCTCGGGCAGCACGGCTTTCAAGCGCCACTCGCTGGGGCTCACCTGGTTCACTCGCAAGAACGCGGAGCTGGACCGCACCACGAGTCATCAGGCACGGGTGTTCACCCAGTTCGAGATCGTTCCGAATCGACTCCGGTTCGGCTCGCAGGTCAACTACGACTTCGTCACCCGTGAGCTCCAGGCGCATCGCCACCAACTCCAGTACTTCAGCCAGTGCTACTCCTTGCTGTTCGAATTCCGCCAACTCACGACCCAGTCCTTCGAAGACCGTGAGGTCAGGCTCGCCATTTCCCTCAAGAACATCGGCACCTTCCTCGATCTCAACGGCGGCGATCGCGAGCAGAACTTCTAGCTCCTTGCGGATACTCATCACCGGGGTCAACGGATTTGTCGGGCGTCGGCTCGTGCACACGCTCTCCGAACGCGGCCACGATGTCGCCGGAACCTACCTCAAGGCCGGGGCGCCCGAGCTGGAGATCGAGCTCTACCAGGCGGACCTGTCGGACCGCGCGGCGCTTGCCGAAGCGTGTGATCGGTTCGCCCCCGATCGGGTCCTCCATCTCGCGGGCCTGAGTCACGTCGGAGCTTCTTTCGAGCGGCGCCAGGCCTACCACCGGGTCAACGCCGTCGGCACCGGCAACCTGGTGCAGGCGGCCGGCGCGGCGCCGGTGGTCCTGGCTTCGAGCTCCCTGGTCTATGGCCAGGTGCCCGAGGAAGATCAGCCGATCCGTGAGGAGCGCGAGCTCTCCCCGGAGACTCCCTACGGCGAGTCGAAGGTCGCAGCCGAGCGGTTGGTTCTCGACGGCGGCGGCGTGGTGGTGCGCTGCTTCAACGTGATCGGTCCCGGCCAGGCGGAGGACTTCGCGTTCCCGGCGTTCGCTCGGCAGCTGGCCGAGATCGCCGCCGGCGAGCGCGATCCCGTGATGCGGGTCGGCAATCTCGAAGGCTGGAGAGACTTCATCCACCTGGATGACGCCGCGGAGGGCTACGCGGTGCTGCTCGAGCGGGGGGTTACCGGCGAGATCTACAACCTCGCGACCGGTCGAGCGCACACCGTCGGCCAGCTTCTGGACCGGCTGATCCGCCTCTCCGGTCTCGAGGTTCGGGTCGAGCGCGATCCTGCCAGGTACCGCCCGACCGATGCTCGAAGATTGGTCGGCGACGGCGCTCGCCTGCGGGCCCTCGGCTGGGAGCCGCGCCGCGACCTCGACGACGCGCTCTCGACGCTGTTGGAAGACGCGGCCCGGCTGGTCGCGAAGACCGCCTAGCAGGTTGGCGGGCTAGGGACTGACGCCGCGGCGCTCGAGGAACCGGCGTACGCGGCCGTAGAGATTCGCGCCCAGCAAGGCGTCGGCGGTGCGCGCGACGTCGCGGATCACGGTCGCCAGCCGTCGCGAGCCGCTCCAGTGGCGCTCGGCATGGCTCTCGAGATCACGGCCGAACGCCTCGCCGAGCACCGCACAGGCGATCACCAGATCGTCGAGGAACCCGGCGGGGCCGACGAACGCTTCGGGCAGGAGGTCGATCGGCAGCACGAAGTAGAGCAGCGCACCGCCGATCAGCCGCCGGCTCGCGGACGGCACCTGACGATCGAGCGCCAGGCGGGCGAGCAGAACGAAGATGTCCGGAACGACGAGCAACGCTTCCGAAGCGCCCTGCCGAAGGCCACTGTCACTGCCCACGGTCGAGGAGCTGACGCGCGCTCGCAGCCGGTCGTAGAAGCTGAGCAGGCGCGCGGGTCCAATTTCGGCGGGCAGGTCGTCGGCGCTCACGGGAGCTCCCGCGCGACTTCGCCTAGCGTCTCGATCGCCCGGACCAGCTGAGCGTCGCTCAGAAAGGGCGCCGGGCCCAGCCGAAGGATCTCGCCCCGGTAGTCGGTCATCATGCCGCGCTTCTTCAAGCGTTGATTGAGTGTTCCGGCGTGTGCGCTCGTCAGGGTCAGGAAGCCGCCGACCTGGTCCAGGGGGAGCTCGCGATCGCGGTCGATCAGCTTCGGATCGAGATCGAGCCGGTCGAAGCGCTCTCGCAGCAGGCCGACCTGATGCTGACTCACCTCTCGCAACAGCTCGGCGCTCAAGCCCTGCCGGTGGAAGAAGTCAAAGACTTCCGCGGCTCGATAGTGAGCCGTCGGGTCGTAGGTCGCGCCGGCGAAGCGGTCCTGGCCGGCGTTGTAGGCAACCCGTCCGGGAGTCTTCTCGGCGGTCAGCTCGCCGAACTCGGCGAACCAGCCGGTGGCGATCGGCCGCAGCTCGCAATCCGGCGGGAAGCGCAGGATCGCGTTGCCTTCGCCGAGCTGCAGGTACTTGTAGCCCGCGCACAGGACATAGGCATCGCCGAGGCCGCTGCGGGTGAGCGAGAACGGAATGACGTTCAGCTGGTGATAGACGTCGAGCAGCAGGCGGGCACCGTGGCGGCGGCACGCCTCGGCGGCGGGTGACAGGTCGCCGGCGATCTGAGCGGTGGAGAAGAAGACGGTCGACGTGCACACGGCGGCGGTGCGATCGGACACCGCGGCAGCGAGCCGCGCACCGACCGAGTGCGCCGGCGCCGCCGCGACCCGAACGACCTCGACGCCCTCCTCTTCGAGCCGCAGGAGCTGGCGACGCAGCGAGTAGAACTCCTGATCGGTGGTCACGATCTGCCGCCGCTCGCGCCAGGGCAGCGCCGACAGGAATCGCACCAGCAGGTCGTGGGTGCTCTCGGCCAGAGAGTAGAAGCCGTCCGGATCGTCGAGCAGCCGGCGGTAGCCGGCACGCACCCGCTCGGCGCGCTCGAAGGCGTGCTCCCACTTGTCGTCGACGTAGGTCGCGGCGTCGTGCCAGGCGCGCTGCTGACCCTCGAAGCCGCAGTCGGGCCACGCCTGGTGCGAGTGGCCGGTCAGTAGCAGGCGCTCACCGACGCGAAAACGACTGTAGTGCCTGGCGAGCGGGTTGGGCTCGGTGAAGAGCTCGGCGGCGCGGCTGATCACAGCTCGGTGCGAATCATCCACAGGTCCGGGAAGAGCGGCTGGAACAGTGAGCGTCTCAGATAGGCCACGCCATCGGAGCCGCCGGTGCCGGGCTTGTGGCCGATGGTTCGCTCGACCATCTTCACGTGCCGGTAGCGCCACTCCTGCAACCCCTCGTCGAGGTCGACCAGGCGCTCGCACAGCATCCCGAGGATGTGGTCGTCCTCGTACACCCGCAGGAGGATTCTCTGGACCTCGGGCGATGGCTCGAGCGGCTGGCGGAAGTCGCGCTCCAGCACCTCGGTCGGTACCGGGTACTCCTTGAGCGCCAGAAAGCGCAGGAAGGAGTCCCATAGGCTCGGCTGCTCGTAGAGCTCGTCGAGCGCCCGGCGACCGCGCGATCCCTGCGGGTGATGCTCGAGCGTCCTCGGGTCCTTGCGGCCGAGCCGGAACTCGAGCTCGCGGAACTGCGCCGACTGGAAGCCGCTGGCCGAATCGAGACGTGAACGGAACGAGTTGAACGACATCGGCGTCATGGTCTCGAGGACGTCGACCTGGCCGACCAGCGTCTTGAGGATAGTCAGGATGCGCTTGAGCGTGCTCAGAGCCAACGGCACTTCGCCGCGCTCGAACGCGCGCTGAACCCGAGCCGTCTCGTGCAGCACCTGCTTGAACCAGAGCTCGTACACCTGGTGGATGACGATGAAGAGCGTTTCGTCGTGCTCGGGCCCCTCCGAGAGAGGCTGCTGCAGCTCGAGCAGCTCGTCCACCTTGAGGTAGGTGTTGTAAGTAACTGCCTTGCTCGAGGGTCCGCCAGTGGGCATGGTGAGATGGTAGGGGAAGGACCAGATGGGA
Source organism: Acidobacteriota bacterium (assembly GCA_029263375.1). GTDB lineage: Bacteria > Acidobacteriota > Thermoanaerobaculia > Multivoradales > JAHEKO01 > JAHEKO01. The sequence continues at coordinate 16,347 of JAJCXP010000297.1, forward strand.
GCAAGGGCGCGGACAGTCCGCTGCCGGCGGAGGATTCCGGATCCGCCGGGTGTCGTACCATTGGAGCTGCGACCCAGGCTCTAGCCGAAAGCGCCGCTGTACCGGCGCTTCGGCTCGTCAACGCGAGGGAGTTCAATGCTTCGACCTGCCGTGCCAGCCGTTCTCTGCGCCTGCCTGGTGCTGGCCCTTTGGGCCGCGCGCCCGATGGGCGCCATGGGCGCAGCCAGGGGCTTCGTCAACTTCGAGACGCCACACGTCCATCCGATCGATCTCAGTCCCGACCGCAATACCCTGGCGGCGGTCAATACCGCCGACCACCGGTTGCTGCTGTTCGACGTCGCTGACGGCAAACCGAAACTGGTGGCGACCGTGCCGGTCGGCCTCGATCCGGTATCGGTTCGTTTTCGCTCGGACGATGAGGCGTGGGTCGTCAACCAGCTGTCGGACAGCGTCAGCATCGTCGATATCCGGACCCGCCGGGTCCGGGCGACGCTGTCGACGCTCGACGAGCCCGCGGACGTGATCTTCGCCGGCTCGCCCGAACGGGCGTTCGTCTCCTGCTCGGCGGTCAACAAGGTCCAGGTGTTCGATCCCGACAAGCTGTCGGGTCGGCCGAAGATTGTCAAGATCGATGCCGAAGAGCCACGAGCGATGGCGGTCGCTCCGAACGGGAAGACCGTCTACGTCGCGATCTTCGAGTCGGGCAACCGCTCGACGGTGCTTCCCGGAGGCCTCCGGGTGGCCGATCTCTTCGAGCGTGCCACCCTGCCCGAGAACGTGGTGTCCGATCCCTCCGGCCCCTACGGCGGCCAGAATCCGCCGCCCAACGCGGGCGCCGGTTTCGAGCCACCGATCGCCGGCGATCTGCCGAGCCCGCCGCCGGTCGCGCTGATCGTCAAGCGCAACGGCCAGGGCCGCTGGCTGGACGACAGCGGCGGCGACTGGACCGAGTTCGTGAGCGGCTCCGAGGCGGGTCGAAGCCGTCGGGTGCAGGGCTGGGATGTCATCGACCGCGATCTCGCCGAGATCAACGCCAAGACCCTCAAGGTGAGCTATCGCGAGGGGCTGATGAACATCAACATGGCGCTGGCGGTCAACCCGTCGGACGGCGGCGTGACCGTGGTCGGTACCGACGGTATCAATGAGATCCGCTTCGAGCCGGTGATCAACGGAGTCTTCCTGAGAGTCCTGATCGCGACCGGGGCCAACCGGGGCTCGCGCGCGATCGCCGACCTCAATCCGCATCTCGACTACCGGACATCGCTGCTGCCGCAGGCCGATCGCAATCTGTCGATCGGTGATCCGCGCGGCGTGGTCTGGAGTGCCGACGGCCGGCGCGGTTGGGTGAGCGGCATGGGCTCGAACAACGTGATCGAGATCGACGCGTCGGGCGGCCGGGTGGGCTCGCCGATCGAGGTCGGCGAGGGGCCGACCGGCCTGGCGTTCGATGATCAGCTGAGCCGGCTCTACGTGATCAACAAATTCTCGGCGACGATCTCGGTGGTCGACGTCGATGCCGCCAAGCAGATCCAACGGGTGAAGTTCTTCGATCCGACGCCCAAGGCGATCCGGAAGGGTCGGCCGCACCTCTACGACACCCACCGCACCTCGGGGCTCGGTCACGTCGCCTGCGCCTCCTGCCACGTGGACGCGCGCACCGATCGCCTCGCCTGGGACCTCGGCGTCCCCGACGGCGACATGATCTCGAGCGCCGATCGCAACACGAGTGTGCTGTCGCCCGAGGCGCTGCCCGACTGGCATCCGATGAAGGGGCCGATGACCACCCAGACGTTCCAGGACATCATCGGCAAGGAGCCGCACCACTGGCGCGGTGACCGGGACGGCCTCGAGGCGTTCAACCCGGCCTTCGTCGGCCTCCTCGGCGACGACCGAACGCTCACCGGCAAGCAGATGCGTCAGTTCGAGAAGTTCCTGGCCACGATCCATTTCCCGCCGAATCCGTTCCGCGAGATCGACAATGCGCTGCCGACCAGTCTCGACCTCGACGGGCACGTCACCAACGGTCGTTTTGCCCCTGCCGGCCGCGCACTGCCGAACGGCGACGCGGTCCGAGGTCTCAACCTGTTCCGCAATCGGGGCCTGGACAGCGGCATCCAGTGCATTCAATGCCACTCTCTGCAGACCGGCGCCGGCTCGACCGCCGAGCTCCAGCTCGATGGCTCGTTCACGCCGATCGAGCCCGGTGCCAACGGCGAGGCCAGCCTCGAGGTGATCGTCAACGACGCCTCCGAGCAGCTGGGGTTCAAGGTGCCTCACCTGCGCAACACCTACGACAAGGTCGGCATGGACTTCACCCGCAAGAAGAGCCGCTCGGGCTTCGGGTTCTTTCACGACGGCGCCATCGACTCGCTCGCCCGCTTCGTCGGCTCGGAGGTGTTCGATGTCCGCAACGACCAGGAGGTCGCCGATCTGGTGGCCCTGATGTTGGCGTTCTCGGGTTCTGACCTGCCGAACGAGAAGGGTGATCCACCTGGGGCTGAAAGCCAGGATGCGCACGCGGCGGTGGGCAAGCAGGTGACGATCGCCGCCGCGGGGCAGGAGTCGAGCGCGATTGCCGACATGATCGCCGTGGCCGACACGGGGGCCGTCGAGTTGGTCGTCCGAGCTCCGACCGGCGGCGCCGACTCGGTCTGGATCTACCGGGCCGCCGACGGCACCTTCCGACCCGGCTCCGGCAAGAGCTTGACGCCCGGCGAGCTGACGGCACGCGCTGCTGTGGGCAGCGAGCTCACCTTCACCGTGGTGCCGGCGGGAAGCGCCGACCTGATCGCCGGCAAGCTCCTGGCGAAGCGCCGTCAGCGCGTCGGGTCGGGAGCCCGCCGATCACGGAGCCGGGAGCTGCGCGAGGGGCGTTCGGCGCTGCGCTCGCAGCGCCTGCCGGCGGCGTCGCGCGACCAGCGCCACGAGTAGACCGGCGCCGTAGCGGAGGACCGAGCGTCGGAGATGCGCCGTTCGCTTCGCCGCTGCCACCATTCGCTGCATTCCGGGTATGCCGACGAAGGGTCTTGCGTCAGAACAGGGCATGCGCCGTCGAACTGTCTCCGTCAGCCTTGCTCTCGTCGTGGGTTTGATCGTGCTCAGCCGGTCGATGCCGGCCGAATCACTCGGCAGCTTCGTCGATCCGCGCGACGGCAAGAGCTATCCGCTCGCGCGGGTCGCAGGGATCACCTGGTTCGCGCGGAATCTCGATTTCGCCACTCCGACGTCCCACTGCAATGGTGACGAGCCGACAAGCTGTGCGAGCTATGGCCGGCTCTACCGATGGGAGGAGGCGCTATCCGTCTGCCCGCCGGGCTGGCACCTGTCGACCGAGTACGAGTGGCGGGACCTCGAGCGGGCGATCGGTCTGCCCGAGACCGAGATCGAGGGGAGAGGTGACCGGGGCACGGTCGAAGGACGGCGGCTCAAGCCCGGCGGCGACAGCGGTTTCGAGAACCTGTACGGCGGCTGGCGGCGCTACGAGGAGGGGAACTACCGGGAGCCCGGCGGCGCTTCGGCGTTCTGGACCGCGACCGAGTCCGACCCGCTGCACGCCTGGCACCGCGATGTGTCCGAGGGCGACGACATGATCTGGCGCAGTCCGGTGGTGAAGCACTATGGACTGAGCGTGCGTTGTGTGAAGAACCGCTACGACCGCGATGAGTACGACGGTCAGGACACCCACCCGGCGTGGTCGCCCGATGGCCGGCTGCTCGCCTACATCTCGAACCGCGAGGGCGTCGCCGCCGGGCGCGAGATCAACTTCGAGATCTACGTGCTCGATCCCCGAACCAAGTTCGAGCGCCGCCTGACCGACAACCAGGACTTCGAGAGCGACATCGCCTGGTCGCCGGACGGTTCGCGCATCGCTTTCAAGTCGTACCGCGATGGCAACGACGAGGTCTATGTGATGAACGTGGACGGTTCGGGGCAGATCAACCTGACCGAGCACCCGGCCTCAGACGGCCAGCCCTCCTTCTCGCCAGATGGCTCGTTGATCGCCTTCAGCTCGGACCGGAGCGGCGACCGTGAGCTCTACACGATGCGCTCGGACGGCAGCGACCTTCGCCGCTTGACCGACAGTCCGGCGTCCGACAACACGCCCCGCTGGTCCCCCGACGGGCAGCGGATCGCCTTCGTCTCCGAGCGCGACGGTAACGCCGAGATTTATGTCATGAGCAGCGACGGCGACGACGCCCGGCGCGTGACTGATGCGCCGCTAGCCGACTGGTATCCGGCCTGGTCGCCGGACGGCGGTTGGCTGGTACTGACCCATGGTGACTGGGAAACCGACGAGTGGTCGCTGTTCCTGGTGCGCCCCGACGGCAGCGATCGGCGACAGTTGGTGACCGGCAGCGACAGCGGCGGAGCGTCGTGGCATCCCGACGGCACGCTGGCCTACGGCTCGGAGGTCGATGGCCGCGGTCGCATCCTTCACATCGCGGTAGGCGGCACGACCGAAGGGCAACTGATCACCGGCCGACGCGCGGCGACCTTCGAGGAGTGAGCTGGACCCGTCAACAGAGAGACAGACACTCTTTGTCGGGAGAAAAAAGAGGGAGGGCATCAAGCCCTCCCTGGGGACCGGCCGCTGGAAGTCGCTGGCGACCGCAAGGTGTTCGGTTCCTAGTTGACGACGACCTTGACCACGGGGTTGTCCCAGCCGTGGAGTCGCGGGTTGAGCTGGGCCTTCTTCTGGAT
>JAJCXP010000298.1 GCA_029263375.1 Acidobacteriota bacterium
CCCTCTTGCAGAAATGACCCCCTTCGAAGAAACCACCGCCGATTACGCCACCACCGGCCTGACGACCGGACCCCACCCGATGGCCCATCTCCGGCCACGCCTGAACCGCTACGGCATCACCCGCACCGGCGAGCTCGGGCGCACGCGTCACGGCGAGCGAGTGAGAATCGCCGGCTCGGTCATCGTTCGTCAGCGCCCCGGGACCGCCAAGGGCGTGCTGTTCATCACCGTCGAAGACGAATCGGGCATGGCCCAGGCGATCATCCGGCCGGAGCTGATACGGGAGAACCGCACGACCATCGTCGGCGCGGCGGGGCTGGTGATCGAGGGAACGCTCCAGCGACGGGACGGATCAGTCTCGATCCAGGGTGAGAAGTTCTGGTCACTCAGCGAGCTCGCGCGTACACCGAGTCACGATTTTCGCTAACCGGCGATAGACTTCGACGCGGCCGCGGCCAAGTGGCCCGTCTCAAATGACCGCCACACCTCGAAGCCGTTTGCCGCACCGCCATCCGCTGCTGCTGATCGCGCTCTCGGCCGTCTGCTTCGCGCTCATGGGTGTGTCGGCCAAGCTGGCCTCGGCGCATCTCTCGGGAGCCCAGATCTCGCTCGCCCGGTTCGTCGCGATGATGCTGCCGCTGTTGTTGGTGCCGTCACTGCGTCGTCGCGCGACCCGCTTCAAGCGTTGGGACCTGTTGTTCTATCGCGGCTTCTTCGGGGGCGTGGCGGCGCTGCTCTATTTTCTCGCCATCCAGCACATCTCGATCAGCCTCGCCACGCTGCTCAACTTCACCTCGCCGGTGTTCGCCGTGATCTTCGCGGCCACGTTCCTGGGCGAGGGCTTCGAGCGGCGTCTGCTCTTTCCGGTGGCCGTGGTCCTGGTTGGCGTCGCCCTGGCGGCCGGCGCGGACGCCCCGACGCTGGGCACGCTGAGGGTCGGGCCCTGGGAAACCGCGGCACTGGGCTCGGCGATCCTCGGCGGCGCCGCGGTGGCCGCCGTTCGAGCGGCGCGTCGCACCGAGGGCTCCTGGTCGATCTATGGCAGCTTCAGCCTGTTCGGGCTACTCGCAGCGGTGCCCTTCGCGCTGAGGGAGCTCCCCGCAGAGCTTCCCGCGGTGGCCTGGTTGTGGCTCGCGCTGGTGGGCGCCAGCTCGATCGCCGCGCAGCTGCTGATGACCTTCGCCTATCGTTGGGTCACCAACCTGCAAGCCGGGATCGTTCTGCAACTGTCAGTCGTCCTCAGCCTGGCATTCGGCACCCTGGTGCTCGGCGAGCGCTTCACCCTGTTGCAGACGGTAGGCGGCGCCATCACCCTGGCCGGGGTGATCGGCGTCATCCTGTTGCAAGCCCCGCCACGCGCGGTGACCTAGCCCGACGTGAGCACACCAGGCTTGCTCCGACTACCGCCCGACGCAGAGATCGGCCGACGCTCCCTGACGGCAGAGCAACGCCTCCAGCCTCTCGACTCTCAGCTTCAAGCCCTCCATCGGAGTGTCTACGCAGTCGGACAGATCGCCCGCGGCGTCGATACAAACATGGGCCTCGGCCGCCGTGTCGAGGTTCAGCCGCACGATGCCATTGACCTCGAGCTTCTGAGCTGGAACCCCGACGGTGCCGATGCCGACGTTGCCGTTGCTGCGGAAGTTCACGCGCGGGGTGACGTAGGTGAAGATCAGGTCGTTCACATTGTCTTCCGCGACATCCCAGTGGATGCTGTTGCCAGCGGTGTCCTCGAAGCGCAGCTTGTCGACCTGTGCCGTGCCGGCGACATGGAGCTTCTGGTCCACGCTCTCGCCGGTGCCGATGCCCACGTTGCCGCCCAAGGTCACGCGCACGAGCTCGCCGCCGTACTTGATCGTCATGTCGTTGTTGACTTCTTCCTGCATGTCCCAGAAGACGAAGTTGCCACCGGTGTCGCCGAGGCGAATGACATCCGCTTCGGCGATGCCGGAGACCTTGAAGTCGGGGACCACGCCAGCCTCTTTGTCCGTCGGCGGAGGCGCCACGGCCAATCCGGCGGCGCTCGGCAGCGGCGCCACCACCACCGTCGCAGTCTCCTGCTCGGACGCGTCCCCGTCCAGGTAGCGCTTCAACACGTCGAGCGCCGCTTCGACCTCCTCGATCGCGGGCCGCTCCGACACCCTGAAGAAACCGGGTGGCGCCCACTCGCCGGTCTCGCCGATGGCCGGCGCGCGGATCGACCAGGCGTAGCTCTCACCCGGCTCGAGACATTGCGCGAGCGGCGGAGTCCAGGCGGTCGCGCCGCCGGGCAGCCGGCGCTCGATCACCGGCTCGGCGGTGGCCGCGTCGGGCGTCGCTGCGCCGTCCGAAAGCCGGTAGACGACCAGGTCCAGATCGACGGCGTCGCTACCCGCCTCCCAGCTGAAGGTCGGACAGCTGCCGGAGATCACGTCGACTCCGATCGTCGTTCCAGGCGAGACCGTTCTCGGTCCGCCCGCCGCCAAGGCGGGCAGAGCCGCCGCCGTCACTGCACAACAAAACAATCCCAGGGCTCGAGCCTGCATATCCATGCGTCTCCAGTCTTGCGTCCCGCAGGACGCGGCTGTTCACTTGGTTCGTTCGGTACTTGTGTACCGTAGAAGGCGGTTTCGGTTCAACCCTGACCCGCCCGATTCGCAGTTCTTGCAAGTACCCTCTGGACCCGAGGGCACAGTTGGCATAGCGTCCCTCGACTCGGGCTGTTTTCTGACGACACGACACACGGCCCGTTGTATCCCTCCGTCATCACACCATAAAGAACCAACAGGAGAAACACATGGCAAAGAAATCAGCAGTCACTACCCCGTTCACCAAGTCCCAGATCGTCGGCGCCATCGCCGAGGACACCGGTCTGTCCAACAAGCAGGTTGGCGCCGTCCTCGCTTCGCTGCAGGGCGTGATGGGTCGTCACCTCCAGCCTCGCTCCGCCGGCGTCTTCACGCTGCCCGGCCTGGCGAAGTTCACGGTCGTCAAGAAGGCGGCCACGAAGGCGCGCAAGGGCATCAACCCCTTCACCAAGGAAGAGACGATGTTCAAGGCGAAGCCGGCCAGCCGCGCGGTCAAGGTGCGCGTGCTCAAGGGTCTCAAGGACCTCGCCAGCTAGCAGCACCGACTCGAGGAGCGTGACGGGCGGCGCCGAGGGCGTCCGCCCGGCACGACCTCATCTCGGGGTCGCCGCTCCGTCTCGCTGAAGGAATCAGCCGGGAGGCGCAGCGCAGACGACCGGCAGCCGATCGAGCGCGGCCGGATCGTAGCGTCGGCAATCCAGCGCTTCGGTCGGAATCCACGCGTCTGGCCAGGCGTTCTCGATCTGCTCGATCCGCCGCTCAAAGCCGCCGGCGGAGCCGAACCAGGAAGCGGGCGCGGTGCGCTCCGCCAGGTGCATAGCGACGATCCGGCCTGGCCGGATCGCCTCGACCACGACCTCCCGCCACTGCGGCTCGGTGAGATACCAGACCGGCAGCAGCGCCACGTCGATGCCGGCTTCGGCCAGACCGAGCGGCTTGAAGTCCTCGAGCGTCGCCTCGGTGTCTCCGATGTGGAGGATCTTCAGGCCCTCGACCTCGATCAGGAACCCGAGATTCTCCACCCCTCCGGGGCCGTGATGGAGATCGAGCGTGCGCACGGTGATGCCCGCCGCCTCGACCACCGCCGCCTCGCCGGGTCCGGGCGAGATGGCGGTCGGCGGTGCGCCGACTGCACGCAGCCGCTCGACCGCCTGTCCGCTCGACAGGAAGGGGAGCGGGTTGCTGGACAGGAAACGGGCGACCTCGGAGGCGCCGAAGTGATCGGGGTGGTGGTGGGTCGCCAGCGCCAGGTCGATGCCGTCGAACGGCGGCCGACCCGCGTCGAGATCCGCAACCAACCGCCCGGGAACGCGTGGATAGCCGTCGAGCCCAGGAAAGAGCGCGTCGATCACCAGCTTGGCTTCGCCGGCGGCGATCAGGAAGCCCTCGTTGGCCAGGTAGGTGATCTCGACCCCGACCGCGTTACCTACGACCGGTCGCGACGCCAGGAGCAGTAGGAGAGCGAGGACTCGCGTGCGGGTTGTCCTTGCCATGTTGCGGGTAGACCGGTTGCGCGTGGAAACGATTCCCGGGGAGCGGCTCGCAGGCCGATCCGCCTCGACGGCTACCCCTCCCCCAGATGCATCCCCATCACGTTGTACCCGGAATCGGCGTAGACCACCTCGCCCGTGGTGCTGGCCGCCCAGTCCGAGAGCAGGAAGAGCCCGAGCTTGCCGACGTCCTCGTGCGCGACGTTGCGGCCGAGCGGCGCCGAGCTCTGGAACGCCTTGTACATCTGCACGAACCCGGGGATGCTGCGCGCGGCGACGGTCCGCATCGGACCCGCGGACACCGCGTTGACCCGCACGCCCTTGGCGCCCAGGTCATAAGCCAGGTAGCGCACCGTCGCCTCGAGCGCGCTCTTGGCAATCGCCATGACGTTGTACTTGGGCACGACCTTCTCGGAGGCGTGGTAGGTCAGGGTGACGATACCCGCGCCCTCGCGCAGCAGCGGCTCGGCGGCCTTGGCGACAGCCACCAGGGAGAACGCCGAGATCTCCATGGACATCAGCCAGTCGGAGCGGGTGGTATCGATGTAGCGGCCCTCGAGCGCTTCGCGCGGTGCGAAGGCGATGGCATGCACCAACGCATCGATGCCGTCCCAATGCTTGCCCAGGTCGTCGAAGACCGCTTGGATCTGGTCGTCGCTGGTGACGTCGCATTCGTAGAGCCGGCAGTTCGGCAGCTCCGCGGTCAGCTTCTCGAGCTCGGCCTTGAGCCGTTCGCCCTGATAGGTGAACGCCATCTCGGCGCCCGCATCGATCAGCTCGGAGGCGATCGCCCATCCGAGACTACGCTTGTTCGCGACGCCCATGACCAGCGCCTTCTTGCCCGACATGTCGAGTTTCACCATGATCGGACTATCTTAGCGGCTAGAATGGCCCTCTCAGTGCGCTATCTCTTCCTGCTCTTTCTGAAGGCGGTCAGTCACACCTTCTACCGCCACGATACGCGATGGGTCGCCCCGCCCGACCCACCCCCCTGGGATGACCTGCGTCTGCTGGCGTTCATCCATCACACCAGTCTGTTCGAGTGGCTGTTCGTCGCCGCGGCGCCCAACCATCTGCTCAAGCGCGTGGCCACCCGGGGTCTGGTGCCGATCGCGCAGTCGACCTACGAGCGCCCTTTCGTCGGGCGTTTCTACAATGTTCTGGCGCCCGGGTTCGTGCCGATCAGCCGCGAGCCCGACCACACCTGGCAGGAGGTCATGCGCCGCGTCGATCCGAACTCGATGGTCGTGATCGCGCCCGAGGGGCGCATGATGCGCGCCAACGGCCTCGACAAGAACGGTATGCCGATGACTATCCGGGGCGGCATCGCCGACATGCTGCGCACGATCGACGGCGGCAGGATGCTGCTCGCCTACAGCGGCGGGCTGCACCACGTTCAGGTCCCGGGGCAGCGCTTTCCGAAGCTCTTCCGTGACGTCCGCATGACGCTCGAGCTGCTCGACATCGACGAGTACAAGCGCAGCCTCGGCGTCGATCCGGCCGAGAAGGGGTTCAAGACCGCGGTCAAACGTGACCTCGAGCGCCGTCGCGACGAGCTGAAACCGCCGCAGGCGGCCGCTCCCTGGCCCGAGTGAGCTCAGACCCGCCGTCGGGAGCCGACCAGCTCGACTCCCGCCTTGAGCGAAGTCGAGCCGAGAATCAGAGCTCCTCCGACCAGCGCCCAGCTGCCCGGCACTTCGCCGTGGACCGCCCAGGTCAACAACGAGGCGAGCACCGGCTCGACCAGGAGCAGTAGCGACGCCTCCAGCGCCGGCACCGTGCGCAGGGCGAGCGTCATGAGAATGTAGGCGAGACCGATCTGAATCGACCCCAGGAAGATCACGATGCCGACGTCGAAAGGTTGCACCGCGGGCAGCGGGAACATCATCGGCAGGCAGACCAGGAAAGCGATCACGTTGCCACTGACCACCGCGGTCGCCGCCTCCTTCGGGTCGCCATCGTTGCGCCCGAGCCAGCGTAGGCCGAGCAACGTCCCGGCCCAGAACACGCCGGTCGCCAGCGCGACCAGATTGCCGGCCATGGGCGCGGGCGCGGTCACATAGCGCGGCTCGGAATCGGTCAGGCAGAGTGCCATCCCGAGCGCCATGATCGCCATGTAGACGAGCTCGGCGCGCCGCAACGGCTCGCGCAGCAACCAGGGCGCGAGCAGGGCAATGTAGAGCGGCGCCGTCCCGGCGAGGAAGACGGCGTTGGCGGCGGTCGTCATCTTGCTAGAGACAATGAACCCGACCATCGAGCCGGCGTAGGCCACCCCGACCAGGACCGAACGGCGGCTCCAGCGCCTGCGGCCGCCGCGCATGAACAGGAGGAGGGTGATCGCGGCGACAAGCGAGCGCAGGCCCGCTACCTGCCAGCCGCCGAGGGCGGTCGCCTTGGCTACCGTGCCGCCACTCGAGAAGAGCACCGCGACTATCAGCAGCGTGAGCCGGGCGCTCAGGGGGGTCTGCGGCATCGCGTCTCAGTTGGCCGGGGGCGGCGGCGCGGGCAGTCCGTGATCCCGCCTCCGAGCCGGACGCGACTCCCCGAACCAGCGCCGCGGCTGCGGCGCTCGACGCCAGAAATCGCCGAAGCGCTCCGCGGTCACCCGCCGGATGAGCTCCACCGCTTCCTGCGGCGAATCGGTGACGAAGAAGCGGTCCGGATCCTGCGGCGAGATCGTTCCACCGCGCACCATCTCGTCGCGCATGAACTCGATCAGGGGACCCCAGTACTCGGAGCCGACAAGGACCAGCGGGAAGTCGGCAATCTTGCCGGTCTGGATCAGCGTCGCCGTCTCGAAGATCTCGTCCATCGTGCCGAAACCGCCCGGCATCAACACGAAGGCGTACGAGTACTTGACCAGCATCACCTTGCGCACGAAGAAGTACCGAAAGTCGACCCAGCTGTCGAGATACTGATTGCCCTCCTGCTCGTGTGGCAGCTCGATGTTGCAGCCGATCGAGGGGCCGCCGACGTCGCGCGCGCCACGATTCGCCGCCTCCATGATTCCCGGACCGCCACCGGTCATGACCGTGAATCCACTTTCCGCCAGCCGACGACCGATCTCCCGGGCGCGCTCATAGTGCGGATTATCCTCGGGCGTGCGC
>JAJCXP010000299.1 GCA_029263375.1 Acidobacteriota bacterium
ATGCGCAGGTAGCTGTCGAGACCGAGCTCCACGCGCCGGAAGCTCAACCGCAGCCATTCGGCTCCCGGCGACTCTACGACGTGCGAATAGACCACGGCCTCGATCGGGGCCAGATTCGTCAGCTCGCCCGAGCTCGCCGAATAGGCGACCACGCGATGCTCGGCCGCGTTCGTCTGAGCAACGGCGGGGGCCGCCGCTACGATCAATGCCAGGACGATACAGAGAACACTAAGTACTCGTACGCACTTCATTCAACCCTCCCTCAATCGACTTGAAACTCCAGAATTGCGGAAACCCGGACACCGTACCACCGGCGCCCGCGCGCGCACCAGAGATATCGACGAAGATGAATGTGCGACTCAGCCGGCGCCGACGGCCAGCGGCCGAGGCGGCGGCACGCAGATCTCGATCCGATTACGACCCGCCTGCTTCGCGCGGTAGAGCGCTGCGTCGGCCCGTTCCAGCAGCCCGGTACCGTCGACCGCATCCGCGGGAAACGAGGCGACGCCGCCGCTCACGGTGATCCGCCCCATCGACTGGCGCTCGCCGAAGAGGAAACGGTGCCGGGCGATGTCGCCCCGGATCTTCTCGGCCGCGACCGCTGCCTCCGTCGGTGTGCGCCCCGGCAGGATGAGCAGGAACTCCTCGCCTCCGAAGCGGCCGAAAACGTCCTCGGCCCGGATTCGCTCGGAAACGAACTGCGCCAGCCGTCGCAGTAGCTCATCGCCCGCGAGGTGCCCGTTCAGATCGTTGTAGGCCTTGAAGTGATCGACATCGAGCAGGAAGACCGAGAACTCGCTCTGGGTCGCGTCGGCTTGTAGCAGGGCTTGAGCGAGGCGCATCGACAGCGCGCCCTTGTTGAAGATCTTGGTCAGCGGGTCGAGGTCGGCAAACGATCGGAACAGACTCAGCTGCCGATGGCTCTGGAGCGCGAAGCCGGCAAAGCCGGCGAGCAGCCAGAGCAGATCGCGATCGTACGACCGCCGCCGTGGCAACTCGTTCATGGCGATCACTCCGAGCACCTGGTCGCCGTGCATGATCGGCGTGCCCAGGTCGACCGGCGGCTCGCCAACCTTGGCGATCAGCTCAGCACCGGCAGTGGGACCGGCGCACTGAGCGAGCCGACCCAAGGCGCCGCGGCCGATCTCGATCACCGTGCCGGGCTTGTGGGTGGCGCCTGAGCTGGCGGCGGCGACGATCAGCTGCGAATCGCGCTCGGGCTGATCCGACGTCGCGCGGCGTCGCAGGAGCACCATCGCCTCACGAGGCTGAAACACCTGCATCGCGACCCGGTGGACGATCTCGGGAATGTCGCGCATCCGGCGGCTCGTCTGGGGAGGTTCAGTGAGCTGCGGCAGCTCGCGCAACAGCGCCAGGAGGCCGATCTGCTCGCGCTGGATCAGAGCCCGCTCGGCCTCGAGCGCCTCGAGGCTCATCGCGAGCCGGCCCTGATCGCCCTCCGCCAGCTTCGCCCGGCGCCAGAGCACCAACGCCAGACCGAGCGCGACCAGGCTCGTGGCCGCGAGGACGTGAATCATCGAGAAAGGGTCACCATGACGGGTGAGTTGACAGGCAGGAGCGAATCTCTGCCCTCTTTATAGCCGTGTCGGGAGCGTCGGGCGATGGGATCGGTCACATTGCCGAGAGCTGCACTTACGCCTCACTTACGCTTATACTTGTCGCCATGGATAACGACGGCAAGTTGCCGGCAGCGCCTTCGCGCACCTTCGGCTACAGCCTCGACTGGCTGCGAACCTCCCCCGGTGCACGCAAGGCAGGTCTCAAGAAAAGGACCTATCGCCGGCACCAACGCTCGCTCCCCCCGGCCTACGCCGAGCTCCACTCCGCTTCCGCGTTCTCCTTCCTGGCCGGGGCCTCGCTGCCCGAGGACCTGGTCCAGCGTGCGGCCGAGCTGGAGTTGCCGGCAGTTGCCCTGGTGGAGAGAAATGGCGTCTACGGAGCCCCCAGGTTCCATAAAGCGGCGCAAAAGGCCGGAATACGAGCCCTCGTCGGGTCCGAAGTGGAGATCGGCTGCATTTCGGCCAGTAGCGAGTCGACCGCGTCTCTCGCCCTGCTGGTGGCGAGCCGGACCGGCTATCGAAATCTCTGCAAGCTCCTGACATCCGCCGCGAAGGGGCGCCCGAAGGGCGAGCCGCGCGCCGCCTGGCCGCTGCTCGAAGAGCATGCAGAAGGACTCTGGTGCCTGGCCGGCGGCCCCGGCGATCCGCTCAACCTCCTGCTGCGAGCCGGACAGCTCGAGGCCGCCGACAAGCTGCTGGGACGCCTCCGCACCCTGTACGACGGCCGCATCCACGTCGAGCTGCAACGCCACCGGTTGCGATCCGAGGAGCACCTGAACCAGGTGTTGATCGAGTTGGCCGCGCGTCACCGCCTGCCGCTCGTGGCCACCAACGGCGTACGCTACGCCCGCCGGGACGAGAAGCGGTTGCACGACATTCTCACCTGCATCCGCCATCGCACTCACATCGACGTCGCCGGCCGGCTGCTCGACCAGCATCGCGAGCGGCATCTCAAGGGTGCGCGCGAGATGGCCGAGCTGTTCGCCGATCAGCCGCGAGCCCTCACCGCGAGCCTCGAGCTGGCGGAGCGGCTCGATTTCACCCTCGCCGACCTCGGCTACCGTTTCCCCGATTTCCCCCTGCCTCCGGGCGAGACCCCGAGCTCCTACCTCCGGCAGATCACCTGGAACGAGGCGCGGGCGCGCTTCCGGCCGCTGACCGCCCGCGCCCAGGCGCAGATCGAAAAGGAGCTGGCGATGATCGAGAAGCTCGACCTCGCCGGCTACTTCCTGATCGTCTGGGACCTGATCCAGTACTGCAAGCGTGAGCGCATCATGGTGCAGGGCCGCGGCTCGGCCGCCAACAGCGCCGTCTGCTTCGCGCTTTCGATCACCGCGGTCGATCCGGTGAAGATGGGGCTGCTGTTCGAACGCTTCCTGTCCGAGGAGCGTGGCGAGTGGCCCGACATCGATCTCGATCTGCCGTCCGGCGACCAGCGCGAGAAGGTGATCCAGCACGTCTACCGGAGCTACGGACCACACGGCGCGGCGATGACCGCCAACGTGATCACCTACCGCGGACGCTCGGCCGCGCGCGAGGTGGCGCGAGCGTTGGGCTACTCACGCGAGCAGGAGGACCGGCTCTCCAAGCGACTCGGCAGTTGGCACTACGACGTCAGCCGTGGCGATGAGAAGTCGATGCCCGAAGAGCTCGCAGCCGCCGGCTTCGACCCCGACGACCGGCGCGTGCGGCTGTTCTCGGAGATGTGGCGACGCATCCAGAACCTGCCCCGTCATCTCGGGCAGCACTCCGGCGGCATGGTGATCGCCGCCGGCCGCCTGGACGAGGTCGTACCGCTCGAGCCCGCCGCCATGGAGGACCGCGTGGTCGTGCAGTGGGACAAGGACGACTGCGCCGACCTGGGCATCATCAAGGTGGATCTGCTGGGCCTGGGGATGCTGCAGGCACTCGAGGAGGCGATCCCGATCATCCGCACGCACGAGAAGATCGAGGTCGATCTCGCCCACCTGCCGGTCGACGACCCGCCCACATACGAGATGCTGCGCCAGGCCGATACCGTCGGCGTCTTTCAGGTCGAGAGCCGCGCGCAGATGGCCTCGCTGCCCCGCAACCGACCCGACAAGTTCTATGACCTGGTCATCCAGGTCGCGATCATCCGTCCCGGCCCGATCACCGGCGGCATGGTGCACCCGTTCTTCGAGCGCCGCCAGGGGCGCGAGCCGGTGGTCTACCCACACCCCTGCCTGGAGCCGATCCTCGAGCGCACCCTCGGAGTGCCGATCTTTCAGGAGCAGATCCTGCGCATGGCGATGGCGGCGGCCGGCTTCACCGGCGGCGAGGCGGAGGAGCTGCGCCGGGCGATGGGCTTCAAGCGTTCGCTCGAACGCATGGAGAAGATCGAGCGCCGACTGCGCCACGGCATGAGGGAGCGCGGCATCACCGGCGACACGCAGGACCAGATCGTCCAGTCGATCACTTCGTTCGCGCTCTACGGCTTTCCCGAGTCGCACGCCGCCAGCTTTGCGCTGATCGCCTACGCCAGCGCCTACCTGAAGCGTCACCATCCCACCGCCTTCTGCGTCGCGCTACTCAACGCCTGGCCGATGGGCTTCTACCACCCGGCGAGCCTGGTCAAGGACGCCCAGAGGCACGGCGTCGAGGCGCGCCCGATCGACGTCAACCGCTCCGGCTGGAAGTGCTCCTGGGAGGCGAACGGCAAGACAGCTCCGGCGGGGGCGATCCGGCTCGGCCTGCGCTACGTCCACGGACTGCGTCGCGAGTCGGGCGAGGCGCTCGAGCGCGAGCGCCCGTTCACCGACGTCGACGACATGATCCGGCGCTGCCCGTTACGCGCCCCCGAGGTGCACACGCTCGCCGCCGCCGGCGCCCTGGCCAGCCTGGGTATGACCCGGCGCCAGGCGCTCTGGCAGGTGGCGGCGGCGGTGAGGCCAGTCGGGAGGCTATTGGAGAAAGGGGAGAGCCCTCCCCTTTCAACCCCTCCATCAGAAGCGGTGGGGGACGTTGGCGAATCGAAACAGGCCATTGGGGTGAGAGTCGCCTCAGTCCCACATCGTCGAACGGCTCGGTCGGAATCCGATGGAGGGGTTGTCTGGGGAGGGCTCTCCCCTTTCTCCAATAGCCTCCCGACTGGCCTCACCGCCGCCGCCACCTGCCAGAGCGCCTGGCGCCGGGTCATACCCAGGCTGGCCA
>JAJCXP010000300.1 GCA_029263375.1 Acidobacteriota bacterium
CAGCTCGATCATCGCCGCCCTGATCAGCGGCTGGTTCTGGCTCACCGGGTCGACCGGAACCGACCGGCTCGATCGCCTGCTCGTGATCGCCTGCTGGGGGGCGCTACTCGGCGGCCTGCTGCAGTTCCTGGTTCAGCTGCCTCTGGTGCTGCGCCTGTCCGCAGGCTTCCGGCTCGCCTGGTCGGTGCGCGTCGAGGGCGTCAAGGAGACGCTGCGTGCGCTCGGGCCGATGCTCGGTGCCCGGGGTGCACTCCAGATCTCCGCCTACCTCGATCAGGTGCTGGCGTCGCTGCTCGCGGCCGGCGCGATCATCGGCCTGCGCTTCGGTTCGATTCTCTACCTGCTTCCGTTTGCGCTGTTCGGCGCCTCGGTGGCCGCCGCCGAGCTTCCGGAGCTGGCGCGCGGGCGCACCTCCGAGGCTGCTTCGGTGGTTGCCGAACGGGCGCACCGCGGTCTCCGCCAGATCGCTTTCCTGGTGGTCCCGACCGCTGCCGGGTATCTCGCGTTCGGCTACCTGATCGTCGGGGCCGTCTACCGGAGGGGATCGTTCGGCCACGCCGCCAACTGGCTGGTCTACCTGATCCTGGCGTCCTACTCTCTGGGACTGCTGGCCGCGACCTGGTCGCGACTCCTGCAAAACCTCTACTACGCGCACGGCAACACGCGCATCCCGGCGACCACCGCGGTAGCCCGAGTGGTGCTGTCGCTGGCTGTCGGTGTCTGGCTGATGTTTCGGCTGGATCGGTTGGAGGTGGCGGACGTTCTGTCGCTGGCTCCTGGAGACGAAGTGCTGCATCTCGGAGCGGTCGGCCTGGCCTTGGCGAGCGCGCTGGCCGCGTGGACCGAGCTCGGCCTGCTCGTGCTGCGCGGGCGGGGCGTTCTACCGCCCCTGAGTCTGCCCTGGGTCTCGATCTGCAGGATGGCCGGCCTCGCGGCTGTTTCGCTACTTCCGGCCGCCGCCATCGGGTACCTGACCTCGGGCCTGGCCGCGTGGCTGTCCGCGCCGCTGGTCATTCTGGGCTACGCTGCGACCTATCTCGGCTTTGCGCGCTGGCGCGGCTGGCCCGAGCTCGAAGACTGGCTCGGCCGGATGCCGGCGGCTCGGCGCGGGAGCGAATAGAACCGTCAACTGAGGGGTATCCTTTGGAACAGGGGGCTTGGTGGACATGAGATTGGGGTTCAAACCAATGAAGATCGCGATCGCGTCGGACCACGCCGGCTACACCTACAAAGAGGAGCTGAAGCGGCACCTCACTGGCGCGGGCCATGACGTCGTCGACTTCGGTACCGATTCGACCGAGTCTGTCGACTACCCGGTGTTCTGTCGCGCGGCGGCTGAGGCGGTCGCCAAGGGTGACTGCGAGCGCGGCATCGTGCTCGGCGGCTCCGGCAACGGCGAAGCGATGGCCGCCAACCGGGTGCGCAAGGTGCGCTGTGCGCTGGTCTGGAGCGTCGAGACGGCGCGCCTCTCGCGCGAACACAACGACGCCAACATGATCTCGCTCGGCGAGCGACTCGTGTCGCTCGACCTGGCGCGTGAGATGGTCGACACCTGGCTCGAGACGCCGTTCGAGGGCGGCCGTCATGTCCGGCGCATCATGATGCTCGACGAGCACTGACGAGGAGGGTCATCCGATGGAGATTTCGATGGAGATCGTCTTGAGCGTCTGCCTCGGCCTGGGCTTGAGCGCGGCCTGCGGGTTCCGGATCTTCGTTCCGTTCCTGGTGATGAGCGCCGCGGCGCACGCCGGCTACCTGCACGTTGACGGCGCGTTCGAGTGGATCGCGTCGACGCCGGCGCTGGTCGCGTTCGGAGTCGCGACCGTGCTCGAGATCGGCGCCTACTACGTGCCCTGGGTCGACAATCTGCTCGACGCCGTCGCGTCGCCCGCCGCCGTGATCGCTGGCGTGATCGCGACCGCCTCGGTGGTCACCGACCTCGACCCGCTGGTCAAGTGGACCTTGGCGGTCGTCGCGGGCGGCGGCCTGGCGGGCGCCATTCAGGCGCTCACCACCGGCGCGCGTGGCGTGTCTTCGGTGACAACCGGCGGGCTGGCGAACCCGGTGGTCTCGACCCTCGAGGCGGGCAGCGCTCTGGGGCTGGCTCTGGTCGCCCTGGCGCTGCCGGTGCTGGCCGTGATCATCGTCATCCTTTTCTTCGTCTTCGTCTGGCGCCTCATGCGCCGGCGCCGGCAACGGTTGAGCGCCGCCTGACCTCCCTGGAGCCCAGCCCGGGATCTGCCCGGCCGGCGACGCTCGAGTCGAGCGGGAGGTGGTCCGTCTGGATCGATACGGGCGGCACTTTCACCGACTGCGTGGCGCGCGATCCGGCGGGCGAGCTCCGTCGGGTCAAGGTTCTGAGCAGCGGCGCGGTCCGAGGCCGGGTGCGGCGAGCGGTCTCGGACCGGGAGCTCGAGCTCGAGCTGCCCTGGACGCTGCCCGAGGGGTTTCTCGATGGCTGGGCGGTGCGCCTGCTGTCGCGGCCGGAGCAGCAGACGATCGAGCGACACCGGTCGGAGCACCTGTCGGATCGACCGACCGTGGCGCTCTCCGGTGCGCTGCCAGCCGTCGCGGGATCGGACGTCGAGCTGATCTCGCCGGAGGAGTCGGCGGTGCTGGCGGCGAGGTTGGTGACCGGGACTCCGGCCGGGAGGGCGTTGCCTCCCATCGACCTCCGGCTGGCGACGACTCGAGGGACCAACGCGCTGCTGGAACGTCGTGGCGCGGACGTCGCCCTGTTCGTCACCCGGGGCTTCGCCGATCTGCTCGAGATCGGCAACCAGCAGCGACCGGATCTGTTCGCGCTCGAGATTCGCAAGCCGCCGGGCCTTTTCCGGCGCGTGGTCGAGGTCGATGAGCGGCTGGGGGCCGACGGTGTGGTGGTCTCCGAGCTGCAGCTCGAGCCGCTCGCCGCGGTCGCTCGAGAGCTGCTCGATGCCGGCATTCGGGTCGCGGCGGTATCGCTTCTGCACAGCTATCGCAACGGCGAACACGAGGCCCGGGTGGCGACCTTTCTCGAAGCCGCGGGCTTCGAGCACGTGTCGGTCTCGTCCGAGTTGGCGCCGTTCATCCGGTACCTGCCGCGCGCCGAGACCGCGGTGGTCGACGCCTACCTGACGCCGGTGATCAGCGGCTACGTCGACCGGATCCGGCGGTCGCTCGGGATCTCCGGCCGCGAGACCGACCTGATGCTGATGACCAGCGCCGGCGGCCTGGTGGGCGCGGAGCGGTTCCGCCCAAAGGACAGCCTGCTATCGGGACCGGCCGGGGGCGTCGTCGGCGCCGCCGGCGCCGGGCGACGGTCTGGGTTCGAGCGCGTCATCGCCTTCGACATGGGCGGCACTTCGACCGACGTGTGCCTGTCGATCGGCGAGCCGCTCGTGACCCATCACGGGCACCTCGGCGGCCTGCCGCTGTGCTCGCCGCGCCTGGACATCCACACGGTGGGCGCGGGGGGCGGATCCATCGCGTGGATCGATGCGGGCGGCGCGCTGCGGGTCGGACCGCGCAGTGCCGGCGCGAGCCCGGGGCCTGCCTGCTACCGGCGCGGCGGCATGCTGCCGACGGTCAGCGACGCCAACCTGGTGCTCGGCCGACTCCAGTCCGAGCACTTTCTCGGCGGGCGCATGGGTCTGGACCTACACTCGGCCCGGCGGGCGGTCGGCACGCTGACCGACCGGCTTGGCGTCGACCTCGAAACCGCGGCGCTGGAGATCGTCGCCGTCGCCAACGTTGCGATGGTCAGGGCGCTGCGCCGCATCAGCGTCGAGCGCGGCCACGACCTGCGCGACCTGTCGCTGGTCAGCTTCGGCGGCGCCGGCGGACTGCACGCCGCGGAGCTCGCAGAGGCGCTCGAGCTGTCGATGGTGGTGGTGCCGCGCGACCCGGGCGTGCTCTCCGCCTCGGGAATGGCCAGGGCGGGAGTGCGCGCCTTCGACTCACGTTCGGTGCTCCTGGTGCTGCCCCAGCGGCGAGAGCTGGTGGAGGCGGTGACCCGACAGCTCGACGCGGAGTTCCT
>JAJCXP010000301.1 GCA_029263375.1 Acidobacteriota bacterium
CCTTCGCCCTTGAGTTGCCGGAAGACGCCCTGCAGGCGTTCCTGGAGACCATCGAACATGGCGGGAGGATATCCTCTCCTGATGCCGAATCCACGCCGCCGGGCCAAGATCGTCGCCACCTTCGGGCCCGCCAGCTCCGACCCCGAGACCATCGCTAGGTTGCTCGAGGCCGGCGTCGACGTCGTGCGGCTGAATCTCTCGCACGGCGCGCACGAGACGCACCGCGCGATCGTCGCCGCGGTCCGGGCCGAGGCGGAGCGCATCGACCGCCAGGTGCCGATCCTGATGGATCTGATGGGACCCCGCTTCCGGCTCGGTGTTCTGCCGAGCGAAGGCCGAGTCCTCGAAGCCGGCAGTGTGGTGACGATCAGCGAAGATCCCGACTCCGACCTGCCGATCGAGGAGCCCGAGTTCCTCGACCACGTGAAGTCGGGCGAGCGCGTGCTGATCGACAACGGGCTGGTCGAGCTGAAGATCGAGAGCGCGGCCGACCGCCGGCTGACAGCGCGAGTCATCGAGGCCGGCAAGGTCAGCACCCGCAAGGGGATCAATCTTCCCGACTCGGACATCCCATTCTCGATCTCCGACAAGGATCGCGCGGACATCGCGCTCGCGGTCGAGCTCGGGATCGAGTTCCTGGGCGCCAGCTATGTCGGCTCGGCGGCCGATGTCATCGCCGTGCGCGAGCTCTCGGAGACTCTCGGCTCACGCATCCCGGTGGTCGCCAAGCTCGAGCGCCAGCGCGCCCTGCAGAGCCTCGACGAGATCGTCGAAGCGGCCGACGTGGTGATGGTAGCGCGCGGCGATCTGGGCGTCGAGGTGCCGCTGCACCAGGTGCCGGTGCTGCAGAAGCGGATCGTCGAGATCGGTCTCGGACTGGGCACGCCGGTGATCGTCGCCACCCAGATGCTCGAATCCATGATGGAGCATTCTCGGCCGAGTCGCGCGGAGTCGTCCGACGTGGCGAACGCGGTCTTCGACGGCGCCGACGCCCTGATGCTGTCGGGCGAGACCGCGGCCGGCAAGTTCCCGGTCGAGTCGGTGCGCACCATGGTACGGATCATGGTCGAGGCAGAGAGCCACGAGAACCGCAGTCGTGAGCCCGGCCACGAGCTGAGCCCGGTGCGCCCGTCGTGGACCAGCGGTCGCTTCGTCACCGCCGACACCGTGGCGGGCGCCGCCACCTTCGCCGCCCGTCGCCTGCCGGTCAAGAAGATCGTCGCCTTCAGTCAGAGCGGCTTCACCGCCCGGCTGATCTCACGCTACCGACCGGGAGCGGAGATCGTGATGTTCACCGCCGACCCGATCGTCGCCAGCCGCTCACAGCTGGTGTGGGGCGTGACCCCGGTGCTCCTGGACGCCGAGCCGCGCGACCACGATCAGGTGGTCGAGATGGTCGACCGCATCATGACCGCTCGCGACCTCGCCGAGCCCGGCGATCTGCTGATCCTCCTGATGGGTGCGCCGATCAAGGAACGACCGCTGACCAACCTGCTGCGCATCCATCAGGTCCGAGCGTAGATCTCGACCGGTATCGGCTCATCTATGGCGTGTCGGGCACGAAGTACGGCGGGCGATCGATAGTCGAGACGCAGGAGACGTCGAGGGCCGCGGTCGATGCCTCGTTGATGAACTCGGCCAGAATCGAGTGAGCGCAATCTCCGGTGATCAGGTGGCTCGAGTTGGGGAGTCGGATCACGCGGCCGGCCGCTAGATGTCGCGCCACTCGGTCCGCGAACCGGGGTGGAGTCGCCGGGTCGAGCTCGCCCGTGAGCAGGAGCGCCGGCACCGACGAACGGGTGGGCTCGAAGAAATCCAGGGGCAGCCGCGCCTCCGGCCAGAGCGCACACCAGGCGGCCGTTCTCTCGACCATCGCAGTGCCGAGGTAGGTGCCTTCGGTCGCTTCGCGGATCTCGAGCGGGGTGACGCCCGCGTGATCCTCCGAGCAGACGACCGAGAGCTGCATGCCGATGGCGAGCTGCTTCACCACTGCAGCCGCGAACCGGGTCGCGAGACCGACGAAGGGCTCCCAGCGGTCACGCGCGGCCTCGTGCACGAGATGTGGCAGGTGGCGGGAAAGCTCGGTCGAGAAGAGCAACAGGTGCGTGCGCACGGCGAAGAGATCACTGGAGATCTCGACGGTGACCATCTCGCCGGTCGTTGGATGCTGAGTCTCGACCTGGACAGGTCCGTTGGCGAGCACTCTCTGCACACGGGAGAAGTCGTCAGCGAGCCGGGGGTAGGCCTCGTCACAAGCCGGGTCGGCCGCGCAGTTCGCGAACAAGCGCTCGAGGGCCGCCTGGCTGGCCTTGGCGTGCGGAAGCGGGTTCCGGTAATCGGTCGGAGAGAGCCCGCTCAGGGAGGCTGTCCGAATTCGTTCCGGGTATCGCTTCATGTAGACCAGTGCGAGCCGGGTTCCGTAGGAGCCGGCGTCGAGATTGAGGGTCGGATAGCCGAGCGCCGTTCGCACCGCATCGAGATCCCGCGCGGCGTCCTCGGTGGTGTAGGAGCGGAGGTCCGCGTGCCGCGAGAGCGTGTCCCGACAGCGCTCGATCTCGTCGTCGGTGTAGGCCGGGCCGAGCGACCGCTTCGGGTCGCTGAACATCCCCGACTCGCACTCGAGGGGATGCGAACCACCGGTTCCTCGTTGATCGATCATCAGGAGATCACGGTGGTTGCGGCTCCGGGCGTGCCTGCGGGCGAACGACTCGGCGGCCGCTGTCGCCGCCTGGCCGGGGCCGCCCGCCAACAGGACGATCGGGTCAGGCAGGGGATCGGGACCGGTCGCGGGTAGGACCACGATCCGGAGCCGGATCAGCCGGGCGTCCGCCGAGTCGCCGTTCTCGGGAACTTCCAGAGCCCCGCAGAGAGCCGGCCCTTCGAATCCGTCGAGCCCACACGGCTCGAGCCGAACCGAGCGTGCCGTGTCGCCGCTCGCTTCCGCGAGGCCGGCGGACGGCGCGCACGCCACGAGAACGAGGCCGGCGATGATCGCGCTCGCCGACGCGGACAGCCGGCTCGAGCGACCGCCGCAGCGGGGCGTCAGACCCGGCTCGATCCTCATGCAACCGGATACGGGCGACCTGCCGGCAGCGGATTCGCCACAGCCGCGCTAGCTCGTCGGCTCGCCCTCGCGCCGCTTTCGCAGCGCCAGGTAGGCCGGCAGTACGGTGATCGCGACGAGACAGGTGGACACCGCGCCCAGAATTGCCACCAGCCCCATCGAGCTCAGCCCTGGGTAGGACGATCGCGACAGCGAACCGAAGCCGACGATGGTCGACAGCGCGGCCAGCATGATCGCCTTGCCGGTCTCCGCCATGCCGTCGTTCAGAACCTCGGCGGATCGGCCGACGCACTCGCGGTAGCGATGGATCATGTGGATGCCGTAGTCGACGCCGATGCCGATGATCATGGTGGTGACGAAGATGTTCATGAAGTTCATCGGGATGTCGAGTAGCGCCATACCGCCCAGCATCCAGACGATCCCCAGCGCCAGAGGCACCAGCGACAGCAGCGCCGCCCAGATCCGCCGATAGTCGATCCAGAGCAGGATCGTCACGAGCACGAAGCCGAGCGCGGTGGCGATCGTGGCGTCGACGAGGACCTGGGTCCTGAGCACCTCGCTGACCACGTTGGCGCCGGTCAGCGTGACACCCGGCCCGAGCTCGTCGGCGAGCGCCACGGCGCCGGGAGGCGGCGCCCGACGCCAGATCCGCGGCGGCGGATGCAGGTAGATGGCGCTCTTCCAGCCGTTCTCGGTTCGCTTCAGATAACGACCGAGCAGACCGGCCGCCTGCGAGGAGCCCTCGAGCTCCTCGACGGCGATCGGCCGATCGCGCTCGAGCGCTCGCACCGAAAGATCGAGGCCGGCGGCGAACGGCTCGAGCCGTAGCCCCTCGGCGGCCAGTGCTCCCGCGAACACCGTCCGTACCCGCTCGGGAACGAGGCCGGCGGCGCGGCGCTCCGCGAGCCACCGCAGAGACGCCTGCTGGCGGCTGAGCGGCGGCAGGAGGGAGCCGATCGAATCGACGCCGGTCAAGACGCCCTCGCCGACCAGCTTCTCCGCACCGGTGGCGGCTCGGTCGACCGCCTCGAGGGTCCCCTCGAAGGTCTCGCCCTCGATCACCAGCATCATCTGGTCGAAGCCGAAGCCGAACCGGTTCGCAACCTCCTCGCGCAGCTCCACCGCCGGGTTACCTCGTGGCCGCATCGTGCTGACGCTGTCTTCGAAGCGAACGCCGAGCGCGGAGACGGCGGCGATCAGGCTGATCAGCCCGATGGCGGTCAACGTCGCCTTCGGATGGGCCACGCTGAACCGGATCAGCCGGCCGCTACCGAAACCGTGCAGATAGAGCCGCGGCCGACGTTGGCGTCGGGTGTGGTGATCCTCGCTCCAGGCCAGCATCGCCGGCAGCAGGAGCAGCACGGCAACCATGCAGAACAGGATGCCGGTGCCGGTCAAAAAGCCCATCTGGTAGAGCCCGGTGAAGTCGGTCACGCCGAAGGCGTAGAAGGTCGCCGCGCTGGTCACCGCGCCCACCACCACCGCGCGGCCGCTGCTGCCGCTCATGCTCGCCAGCCCCTCTTCGAGAGTGCCGCCGCTCTGCCGCTCCTCGACGAAGCGACCGTAGGAGACGATGACGAAGTCGATGCCGAGCCCGATCAGCAGCGCCGCGGTGCCGCTGGTCGCGGAGCTCAGGCCGCCGAAGGCGATCGCCGAGAAGCCGAAGGTGAGCACCAGGCCACAGAACAGCGGCACGAAGGCGTACGCCAGCGCGCCGAGCCGTCGAAAGGCGAAGAGGAAGAGCGCCAGAACGCCGATCGCCGAGGTCAGCACGTTCGCGATCACGTCCTTCTTGATCAGCTCGGCGTCGCCGAGACCGATGACGTAGCGCCCGCCCAGCTCGACCTCGGGGATCGGGGTCTCGGGCCCCGCGAACTCCGGCCACCGGCTCTCGAGGTCGGCGACCTCGGTCTCGAGCGCTCTGAGCATCGAGAGCGAGAAATCGACGTCCTGGGGCGGCCGCACGGGCTTGGCCAGCATCAGCAACATGCGGTGATCGCGCGACAGCAGGTAGCCGCTCGACCAGTCGACCGCCAGGCCGCTGCGGGCGGCGGTCACCCGGTCCAGGAACAGATGCGAGAACCCGAGCGGGTCGAGCTTGATCACGTTCTTGGTGGCCAACGACTGCGGCGTCGACACCAGGCGCTTGAGCTCCTTGGCCCGCTGCACCAGGCGCTCGTCGGTGAGCCGTCCGCCGAGGCTGTCGAGCTGCGCCGGGTCGAGGAACAGCGGTGCGGTCGGCAGCAGCGTAGCCAGCATCTCCTCGAGGTCGCCGAGTCGATACTCGACCTCCAGGAACTGCTCCAGCTCGACCAGCCGGTCCCCCAACTCGCCCACGAACGCCTCGTACGGCTCGAGCAGTGCGCCTTCCGGGATCCGCACCACGACCAGCAGGTAATCGACACTGCCGAACGTCTCGAGCGCGTCACGAAACGCCTCGACCGTCGGGTCGTTCTTGGGCAGGAGGGCCAGGACGTCGGTGTCGAACTTCAATTGCGACACCAGCAGCGAGGCAGCCAGGGCGACGATCGCCGTGATCACGAAGATCGTGCGATAGCGCCGGCGCGCGAACAGCGCGATGCGACCTAGAAGACGGTGGGAGAGAGAGCCGGGCAGAGCCAAAGCGCGCTCATTCTACGACTCCGCCAGCCCGGAATCAGGGCTGGGTAGCCGCCTTCGTCAGACTGCCGAACACTTTGGGCGCGAAGCGTACGAAGTACTCGACACCCGACCAGAGGGTCACCGCCAACGTCAGCCAGAGCGAGATCGGCGCCAGATGTTCGAAACTGCCGAGCTGGTTGTAGATGATCAGGAGCGAGATCGAGATCACTTGCAGGAGCGTCTTGAGCTTCGCCGAGACGATCGCTCCGAGCACCATCCCCTCGGCGGCGGCGATGCTGCGTAGCGTCGAAACGGCGAACTCGCGGGCGATGATGATCACCACCATCCAGGCCGGCGCGAGATCCAGCTCGACCAGCGAGATGAACGCCGCCGAGGTCAGGAGCTTGTCGGCGGCAGGGTCGAGCAGCTTGCCGAGCTGGGTGATCTGGCCCCGGCGACGAGCGATGAAGCCGTCGAGAAAGTCGGTCGCCGACGCGACCAGAAAGACCGCCAGCCCGACGAACTCCTTGTTCTCGAACTTGGTCAGCAGCACCGCGACCAGAACCGGGACGAGCAGGATGCGCAGGATGGAGAGCCGGTTCGGTGTATTCAGCATCGGGATCCCGACACACCGGTGCAGGCTCTAGCCGGGCGGCTCGGTGGTCATCACGAGGCTACCATTCGGGTCGCGGTAGAGGTAGGTCCTCGGCTGGGATGACGGTCGGGAGCTCGAAACCGCCATTTGCGGCAACCGGAAGCCGGGATCGTGCCGGTGGATGCGTAGCACCTTCTCGACGTAGGCCCGGGTCTCCGCGTAGGGCGGAATCCCGTCGTAGCGATCCACCGCCGCGGGGCCGGCGTTGTAGGCCGCGAGCGCCAGATCGGTACGCCCGAAGCGACGCAGCATGCGCTCCAGATAGGCCGCACCGCCCCGGATGTTCTGGCGCGGATCGTAGGGATCGCTCACCGCCAGAGAGGCGGCGGTCTGCGGCATGAGCTGCATCAGGCCCATCGCCCCCTTGTGCGAAGTCGCTCGAGGGTTGAAGTCGGACTCGACCTGGATCACCGCGCGGACCAGGTCAGGATCCAGCGCGAGCCGCCCGGCTTCCTCGCGAATCCAGCCTTCGACCTGCGGCGGCGCCGAACGAGCGCGCGGTGCGCGGGGGATTGTGCCTGCCACTCCCGCCGGGCGCGAGTTGGAGCTCGAGCCGGAACCGATCATCACTTTGGTGCCGTCGGCTCGCACCTCGAGGCGGACCTCCGCCACACTCGGTCCTGCCGATAACAGGGCTGCGGCGAGCAGCAACGGGGCGGGTCTTGCGCAGGGCACGCTCTGGTCTTCTCATCCGGCCCCCAACTCTTCGCGAATCATGTCGGGAACCGCGGTCAAGGCTTCAGGCAGCATCTCCGGCCGCCGTCCACCGGCTTGGGCGAAATCGGGCCGCCCCCCACCCTTGCCGTCGACGATCGCCGCGACCCGTCGAGCAAGGGCGCCGGCGTTGAGCCGATCAGTCAGATCCTTGCTGACGGTAGCGACCAGGCTGACCTTCTCGCCGTCTCGGCTCGCCAGTACCACGACTCCCGAACCGAGGCGATCTCGAAGCACGTCAGCCATCCGGCGAATCTCGTCCACCGGTGCCGCCGGCACCTCCCGAACGACCACTCGAACGCCCGAAATCTCGATCTCGGAGTCCTCCTGAGCCGCCCCTGACACCAGCTGCATGCGCAACCGGGCCAGCTCGCTTTCCAACTCGCGGTTCCGCGTCCTCAGCTTCTCGACCTCGACCGCCACCGTTTCGGGCGGCACACCGAGCTCGGAAGCCGTGGCCTCCAGCCACTCCAGCCGCTCCGCCAGGTAGGCTCGCGCCTTCTCCCCGGTCAGAGCTTCGATGCGGCGAACGCCGGACGCGACTCCGCGCTCGGTGATAATGACGAAAGGCCCTATCTCTCCGCTGTTAAACACGTGACAGCCACCGCACAGCTCGAGACTGCCGAGTCGGCGGTCGCCGCCACCCGCCCCGAGCTCGAGATCGGCGATCTCGACCGTGCGCACCCGATCGCCATACTTCTCGCCGAAGAGCGCCATCGCGCCCGCCGCCACCGCTTCTTCGTACGGCCGATCCTCGGTGATCTCGGTCGGCCGAGCGAGCAGGATCCAGTCGTTGACCAGCCCTTCGATGCGCGCCAGGCTCGCCCCGTCGATCGGCTTGCCGTAGGTGAAATCGAAGCGCAGTCGGTCCGGAGCCACCAGCGAGCCGGCCTGGCGAACCCCCGCGCCCAGCACATGGCGCAGAGCGGCCTGCAGGAGGTGGGTGGCCGTGTGGTTGCGCTGCGTCGGACGGCGCAGGCTCGCGTCGACCGCAGCGCGAACCCGCTCGCCCGCGCGCAGCGGGCCCTCGACGACTTCGATGAAGTGAAGATGGGTGCCACCCTTGTCCTTCTGCGTATCGTTGACCACGGCTGTACCGCCCGGCCAGGAGAGGCCACCCCGATCGCCGACCTGACCGCCCGCCTCGGCATAGAAGGGGGTGCGATCGAGCACGACCACCCCGTTCTCCCCGGCGCCCAACTGCTCGACCCGCTCGGCGCCACCAGCGCTCAACTTGGCGATCGCCTGCACCTCGGCCGCATCCAGCTCCAGCTCGCGGTAGCCGGTGAACCCGGTGGGCGCCAACCGGCCGCCCTCACGCAGCGCTTCGCGAGCCGCCGTAAGACGGCCGCCGCCCTCGTCGGCGGCCGCTCTCGAGCGCGAACGTTGTTCTTCGAGCGCACGCTCGAACCCGGGCTCGTCGACGCCCACGCGCTCCTCCTCGGCGATCTCACGGATCAACTCGATCGGCAGGCCGTAGGTGTCGTAGAGGCGAAACGCCGTCGGACCGGGCAGGACGGAATCGCCCCCGGCCACCACCCGCTCGATCTCCGCCTGGACCTGCGCCGAGCCGGTGGCCACCGTCGACAGGAACTTCTCTTCCTCGGTCTCGACCGTGACCGTCGAGGCGCGTTCGACCTCGTCGAGCTCGGAGTAGTGCGCCGCCATCACCTCACCCACGACCGGCAACAGCCGGTGCAGGAACGGCTCCTCGAAACCCAGGCGGATGCCGTGGCGGAGCGCCCGGCGCAACAGTCGGCGCAGCACGTAGCCGCGCCCCTCGTTGTGCGGGATGACGCCGTCGGCGAGCAGGAAAGCGGTGGCTCGCAGGTGGTCGGCGATCACTCGCATTGCGGTGTCCCGGTGCTCGTCCGCGCCGTACTCGACCCCCGCGAGGGTCGCGGTCGCGCGCAGGATCGGCTGGAAGAGGTCGGTGTCGTAGTTGGACTCGACGCCCTGCATGACCGAGGCGACACGCTCGAGACCGGAGCCGGTGTCGATCGACGGATTCGGCAGATCCAACAGCTCGCCGCCCGGTTGCCGGTCGTACTGCATGAAGACCAGATTCCAGATCTCCAGATAGCGACCGTTCTCGGAGCCCTCCGCCCAATCGACGTGCGGACGATCCGGGTGGCGATCGACGAAGATCTCGCTGCACGGGCCGCACGGGCCGGTGTCGCCCATCGCCCAGAAGTTGTCGGCGGCGCCGCAGCGCAGGACGCGCTCGCCGGGCAGCGAGGTGAGCCGGGCCCAGAGCGCGGCCGCCTGGTCGTCCTCTTCGAACACCGTCGCGAAAAGGTGCTCGGGGTTGAGCCCCCAGACGCCGGTGACCAGGTCCCAGGCGAAGCGGATCGCGTCCTCCTTGAAGTAGTCGCCGAAGGAGAAGTTGCCGAGCATCTCGAAGAAGGTGTGGTGCCGGGCGCTCGGGCCGACGTTCTCGAGATCGTTGTGCTTGCCGGAGACCCGCATGCACTTCTGCACCGTCACCACGCGATCGGCGGGTGGCGCCGTCGCGCCCAGGAAGGCGTCCTTGAACTGGACCATGCCCGCGTTGGCGAACAGCAGGGTCGGATCGCCGTGCGGAACCAGCGGCGAGCTGGCGTGAGCCAGGTGTCCTTCGTCGACGAAGAAGTCGACGAAACTCTGTCGGATATCGCTGCTTTTCATTTTCTTTCCAAGCGCTCAGCCGTCGCCGAGCTCCCCTTCGAGGCGCCCCAGCACCTCATAGATGACTTCCCCAGAATAGCCTTTCCGCCCCAGGTGCCGGGCCAGCGCGTCCCGACCCTTGGTGGATCCGCGCCGCCACCGGCGCGCCACTTCCTCGGCCAGATCCACCTCGTCGCCGGACCGCTCGTCCAGGATGGTATCGACAACCTCTCCGTCGACGCCGCGCTGCTGCAGTTCGGCCCGAATCCTGAGCCGACCGTAGCCGCGCCTACGCCACGCGCCCTCGACCAGCCCGCGGGCGCACTCGAGGTCGTCGAGCAGACCCCTCGCGGCAAGCCGCTCACACACCGCCTCGATCTCGTCCGATCCGAAGCCGCGCGCAGCGAGTTTCCGCTCCAGCGCTCTCCGAAAGTGAGGGCTCCGGGCGAGGAGATCTACAGCTTTATCGTAGCAGTCGTCCGAGCTCACCGACCGTTCATTTCGAGGGCTGAGTCGTCCAGCATCGAGTCGCCGGCCATCGAGGATTCCATCTCCTCGCGGGCCGCGTCCGAAGTGAACTGGACGCCCTCGACCTTGAGTCGTAGCTCGTCGGGGTTGGAAGCCCGGCGCAGGGCTTCCTCCAGAGTGATCAGGTCGCTCTTGTACAGGTGGTAGAGCGACTGATCGAAGGTTTGCATTCCGTACTGACTGGTTCCGAGAGCTATCTGCTCTCGAATGTACTTGGTTTTTTCCTTGTTCTCAATGCACTCACGGATGTACGGCGTGACGCGCATGATCTCCGCCGCCGGCACCCGGCCGCTGTTGTCGCTGCGGCTGATCAGTCGCAGCGAGATCACCGCCCGCAGCACCTGCGCCAGCTGGATCCGGATCTGCTTCTGTTGATGCGGCGGAAAGACCGAGATGATCCGGTTGACCGTCTCGGTGGCATCGACCGTATGCAGGGTCGAGAACACCAGATGACCGGTCTCGGCGGCGAGCAGGGCGGTCTCGATGGTCTCGAAGTCGCGCATTTCACCAACCAGCACGACGTCGGGATCCTGGCGCATCGCCGAGCGCAGGGCGTTGGCGAAGCTGCGCGTGTCGACGTCGACCTCGCGCTGATTGACCAGCGCCTTCTTGTCGCGATGCAGGAACTCGATCGGATCCTCGATGGTGATGATGTGCTCGGTGCGGGTGGCGTTGATGTAGTCGATCATCGACGCGAGGGAGGTCGACTTACCGGAGCCGGTGGTGCCGGTACACAGCACCAGTCCGCGGCGCTCGCAGCAGATCGTCTCGAGCACCGGCGGCAGCGTCAGCTCCTTGAAACCGAGAATGGTCGCCGGAATCACTCGCAGCACCATGCCCACCGAGCCGCGCTGCTGGAAGACGTTGCAACGGAAACGGCCGAGGCCGGGCACCGAGTAGGCGATGTCGATCTCGAGATCTTCCTTGAAGCGCTGCTTCTGGCGCGCGTTCATGATCGAGTACGCCATCCCGACCGTGTCTTCCTGCATCAGCCGCTTGATCTCGACCAGCGACGTGAGCCCACCATCAACGCGGATTACGGGGTGTCCGCCGACCTTGATATGGAGGTCGGAGGCGCCGCGCTCGACGGCGATCTTCAGCAGGTCATTGATGTTCATATCGGCTCCCCGCGCGTTCGCCACGCATACCCATGCAGGCTAGCGACCGGTGCCGGAGCGGCCAATGGAATGCTCCACTCAAAGGCCGCGCGAGTCGCCGCCCGACGGTGCCCCGCAACCAGCCTATCCAGCTGAATCGAAGGAAGTTCTTCGTCTCGTCTGCGCTCTAGGCCAGGAGCGCACGAGCCGCACCGACGACCGCGGCGGTCTCGACGCGCAGCACGGTCGGCCCCAGACCGACTCCGGAGCAGGGCAACTCGCGGAGATCGGCCAGCTCGCCGTCGGTCCAGCCGCCCTCGGGACCGACCAGCACTGCGATCGAGGCGGTCTCAGGTGCGGGGGCCGGCGCTTGGCCGCCGCCCGGCGTCAGCAGCCACCGCTGCTCGAAGTCGGCGAGTCGCGTCAGCCCCTGCTCCCAGGTCCCCTGGTCGATCGACGGAATCCGGCTGCGCTCACACTGCTCGACCGCGGCTGCGGCTACCCGCCTCAGCCGTTTCAGGTTCGTCTCCCCATAGCTCCTCGTCGAGCGTTCCGTCGCCAAGAGGTACACCGCGGAGACCCCCACCTCGGTCAGCTTCTCGATCATCCAGGAGGCCCGACCGACTTTCGGTGGCGCGACGAAGACCTCCACGTGTCGCGCCGGCTCATTGGCGGGGGCCGGCGCGCCAAGGTCGAGATCCGCGCGCCGCCGACCGATCGAGCCGACCGTTGCCCAGCGGGCCGCTCCCGAGCCGTCGACCACACGCAGCCGCTCCCCAGCAGCGAGCCGTCGCGCCCGGAACAGATGGCGAAACGCATCGCCGCCGACCGAAGCCGATTGGCCGGTGAACTCCTGGGACCTGATCAGTAGCGTCGTCACGAGATGGTTCTACTATCCCGCGGCGATGCTCGGCGGTCAACCGGCCGGGCCTGGTGAACAACCTCCGGAGGGATCACTCCTGACCCTCGACCACCAGAGCCGTCCACTCTTCGAGCGTGGACCGTTCGATCGGGCGGAATCCAGCGCGCTCCAGACGCCCAGCGACTCGACGCTCCCAGGTCGTGGGAATGCCCGAGAAGATCGCCCGTGCGCTCGACGCCATGAGCCGTCGAATCCGATCCAGATCGCCCGCGATGCGCTCCGGCAGAACGTTGACCAGAACCAGGTCGAAGCTGCCGCGATCCCCGAGCGCCGAGACGCCGCCCGCGATCCAACTCGGGAACAGGCCGTTCAGGCGCCGGTTCTGCTCGGCGACCAGGACGGACTCGAGGTCGATCTCCACCCCGGTCACGCTCCGTGCGCCGAAAGCCAGCGCGGCGAACGAGAGGATGCCGCTGCCGAAGCCGACGTCCAACACGCGCTTGCCCTCGATGTCGCACTCCTCCATGAGCTCGAGAATCAGCCGTGTCGAGGCGTGGCTGCCGGTGCCGAAGGCCGTGCGCGCCGGCAGCCGCAGGAGTCGACGATCAGGCCAGTTGTCGGCTTCGTCCGACGACAGCTCGGGCTCGCGCGGATCGACGACCAGCCGTCTTCCGATCGCTAGCGGCCGGCTGGCCGCACGGTAGGCGGCCATCCAGTCGCTCGATTCGCACGGCGCGTCGGTCTCTAGACGCCCCCCCCACTCACTCCAGGCCACGTCGGCGTAGCTCGCGGCGTCCGCGAAGTAGGCGACAACCCGGTCGTTGCCGACCAGCTCCAAGCCGAGCGTCCCGTGCTCCCAGAGCGCGGCGCTGAACAGTTCGGCGTCGCCACCGACCCGGAAGACGAGCCGGCGGTAGCTGTCGGGCATCAGCGATGCTCCGGCTCAGCCGAAGAGATCGCGTACGCGATCGAGAACGTTCTTGTCGTCGCGCACCTCGCTGCCCTCGAGCTCGGCGAGCTTGCGCAGATGCTCGATCTGCTCGGGCGACAGGTCGTCCGGGTGCGGCACACTCAACTTGGCCCGCACCACGTGATCGCCGCGACCGCGGCCGCTCAGGCGCTCGAGCCCCTTCTTCTTGAGCTCGAACCGGTTGCCGGCCTCGGTGCCGGGGGGGATCTCCAGCGGCTCCTCGCCCCAGAGGGTCTCGATGCTGACGGTGGTGCCCAGCACCGCCTGCGAGTAGGTCAATTCGAGCTCGCTCATCACATGCGGGCCTTCACGCAGAAGCGTTGCGTGCGGCTCGATGACTACGTCGACATACAGATCGCCGGTGCGACCGCCGCGCCGCCCATGCTCCCCTTCGCCCGACAGCCGGAGGCGCGTGCCGGTGTCGACACCGGGCGGGATCTTGACCTCGATCGAGCGCTTGGCCTCGACCCGGCCGTCGCCGCCGCACTGGGTGCACGGTTCGCGGACGACGCGCCCCTCGCCGGCGCACTGCGGACAGGTGCGCGCGACGGTGAAGAACCCCTGCGTGAAGCGCACCTGGCCGTGGCCGGCGCACGCCTGACAGGTGTCCGGGGCGATACCGCCCTTGGCGCCGCTGCCGGTACACGCCGAACAGGTCTCGAGTCGCGGAATCTCGAGCGCCTTCTCGACTCCGAAGGCGGCGTCCTCGAGCGTCAGATGGAGCTCGTAGCGCAGGTCGGCGCCGCGTTGGCCGCTCGAGTGCGCGCGCTTGGCGCCGAACATATCGCCGAAACCGAAGCCGAAGAAGTCGCCCAGGATGTCCGAAAAGTCGCCGAACACCTCGGCGTCGAAGCCGCCGACGCCGCCGCCGCCCAGGCCCTGATGGCCGAACCGGTCGTAGCGCGCCCGCTTGTCGGAATCCGAGAGCACCGCGTAGGCCTCGGCCGCCTCCTTGAACTTGCCTTCCGCCTCTTTGTCGCCCGCGTTGCGGTCGGGATGAAACTTGACCGCGAGCTTGCGATAGGCCGACTTGATCTCGCGCGCGGACGCCTGGCGATCTACTCCCAGGACTGAATAAAAGTCTCGCTTGCCTGCCATGAGGTGACTGCTCAGTCCTCGATGCTCTCGAGCATCAGATCGGAGAGCTGACGCGAGAGTGCGTTGAGGTCGAACAGCAGAGTCTCCATTTCGTTTCGGTCACTTCCTGTCAACGCCGAACGCGCTTTGATCAGCAGCTCGCGCACCCGGCGCCGCTCAGAGTCGTTGAGCATCTCTCCGAACTGCTCGAAGACGCGCTCGGTGGTGAGCAGCATCCCCTCCATTCGGTTGCGCAGCCGGCGGGTCTCCCGGCGCTCCTGATCGAGCTGCGAATGCTCCACGGCCTCCTCGACCATCCGGTCAATCTCGGCCTTGTCCAGCCCGCCCGCCGGATTGATCTGCACGCTCTGCGACTTGTTGGTCGCCAGATCGCGCGCAGCGACGCTGACGATGCCGTTCGAGTCGATCGCAAACGTCACCTCGATCTGTGGCACGCCGCGCGGCGACGGCGGCACGCCGACCAGTTCGAAGCGCCCGAGCGATTTGTTCTCGACC
The DNA here is from genome assembly GCA_029263375.1 of Acidobacteriota bacterium. Classification (GTDB taxonomy): domain Bacteria; phylum Acidobacteriota; class Thermoanaerobaculia; order Multivoradales; family JAHEKO01; genus JAHEKO01. The sequence goes on from JAJCXP010000301.1 coordinate 14,731, forward strand.
GCGATGTCGCGCTCGCCCTGCAGGACGTGGATCTCGACGGTCGCCTGGTTGTCGACCACCGTCGTGAAGATCTGTACCGCCTTGGTCGGGATCGCCGAGTTGCGGTCGATCAGCTTGGTGAACAGGCCGCCGTGGGTCTCGACGCCGAGCGACAGCGGGGTGACGTCGAGCAGCACGATGTCCTTGATGTCGCCGCGCAGGATTCCGCCCTGGATCGCCGCGCCCACCGCCACAACTTCGTCCGGATTGATGTTCTGGTTCGGTGCCCGCCCGAAGATCTTCTCGACCGTCTCGACAACCAGTGGCGTGCGCGTCTGGCCGCCGATCAGGAGCACTTCGTCAATCTCGTTGGGCGCCAGGCCGGCCGCCTCGAGCGCCTGAAGGATCGGCCCTTCGGTGCGCTTCACCAGATCCTCGATCAGGGTCTCCAGATCCTCACGCCGGAGCTCGCGCGACAAGTGCTTGGGGCCGTTCTCGTCGGCCGAGATGAACGGCAGATTCACGGTCGTCGTGTCGAGCTCGGAAAGCTCACACTTGGCGCGCTCGGCGGCCTCCTTGAGGCGCTGGAGCGCCATCCGGTCGCCCCTGAGGTCGAAGCCGGTCTCCGCCTGGAACTCCGAGATCAGCCAGTCCATGATTCGGAGGTCGAAATCCTCGCCGCCGAGAAAGGTCTCACCGGCCGTCGAACGCACCTCGAAGATGCCGTCCGAGAGCTCGAGGATCGAAACGTCGAAGGTGCCGCCGCCCAGGTCGTAGACCGCGATCCGGCTGGCGTTGCCGGAATTCTCCACGCCGTAGGCCAGAGCCGCCGCGGTCGGCTCGTTGATGATCCGCAGGACCTCCAGCCCGGCGATGCGGCCGGCGTCGCGGGTCGCCTGACGCTGCGAATCGTTGAAGTACGCGGGCACGGTGATGATCGCCTCGTTGATCTCTTCGCCTAGCAACTCCTCGGAGAACTCCTTGATCTCGCGCAAGATCATCGCCGAGATCTCCTCGGGGCTGAACTGGCGGTCGCGGATCTGCACCTTGATGTCGCCGTTCGGCGCCTCGATGAGAGGGTAGGGCAGGAACTCCTGGGCGCGCTGAACGTCCTCGTCGTTGAACTTGCGCCCGATCAGGCGCTTGACGGCAAACACCGTGTGCTCGGGCGTCGCGATCGCCTGCCGCTTGGCGATCTGGCCCACCAGCCGGTCTCCCTCCTCGGTGAAGGCGACGATCGACGCGGTCGTGCGGCTGCCCTCGTGGTTCGCCAGCACGCGCGGCGCTGCGAGGTCCACCACGGCGACGCAGCTGTTGGTCGTGCCGAGGTCGATGCCGAGTACCCTGCTCACGTCAGTTCAGCTTTTCCGGATCGACGGCGTCGGACGCCGGGACGTCCGGCGGTGTGGTCACGCGCACGCTGGCCGGACGGAGGAGGCGGTCACCCATCCGGTAGCCGGGACGCAGCTCCTCGGCGACGGTCGGGAACTTCACGTCCGGGTCCTCGTCGCGCGACACGGCGTCGTGGACGGTGGGATCGAACGGCTCACCCTCGGCGCCGAGCCGCTCGACTCCGTGACGGCGCAGAAAATCATGGAACTGCTTGGAGATCAGCTCGACGCCGGCCTTGAGATCATCCACGTCTCCCGACGCCTCGAGCGCGAGGCCCAGGTTGTCCAGGATCGGCAAGATCTCCGACAGCACCTCGAAGCCCGCGTAGCGCTGTTGATCCGTGCGCTCGCGGTCGATCCGTTTGCGATAATTTTCGAAGTCGGCCAGCGTGCGGACGTTGCGGTCCTTGAGCTCGGCGACCTGGGTCTCCAGGTCGGCGAGAACCGCCCCTGGCACGCCCTCTCCCCCGGCAGGCGGCTCGGCGCCGCTCTCGCTGCGCTCCACCGCCGCCAGCGCCTCGCGCATCGCGGCATCCAGATCGTCCTGGCCCTCTTCACTCACCTCGAACTCCTCTTCCAGGGGCTCCGAGCCCTCTCGTTCTAACTTGCTGTCGGTCATCAGGATTCCCGGGGTAGCTACGGCCGCTCCGAGTAGGCGTCTTCGAGCGCGCGGCTGAGGCGCTCGCCGAAGTAGGTAACCAGCGGGATGAGCTTCTGATAGGGCATCCTGGAAGGACCGAAGACGCCCAGCGCCCCCAGCGGTCGGCCGGCGACACCGTAGGTCGTCGCCACCAGGCTGAAGTCGAGCGCACCGGTGAGGTCGCTGTCCTGACCGATCAACACCCGGACCCCCTGCCCCGACATGAGCTGATTGAACAGCTGGACCAGCCCCGCCCGGTCGGCAAACGTGTCGAGCAACCGCTGAACGCGCGCGAGATTCGCCAGTTCGGGCTGACTGAGCATCGAGTTCGTGCCCTGGACGAAGATGTCCTGACCGCCGTCGAGATCGAGCGCGTTGCGGGCCAACTCGATGGCGCTCGCCAGCAGCTGATCGACCCGTGCCCGCTCCTCGGCCATCAGGGCGATCAGACG
>JAJCXP010000302.1 GCA_029263375.1 Acidobacteriota bacterium
GCTGGACGAGTCGGTGGTCGAAGCGGTTCGCGCCCAGTGCATCTTCACCACCCACACGCCGGTACCGGCCGGGCACGACAAGTTCCACATCGACCTCGCCCGCTCCGTCGTCGGCGAGACGGCCATCGCCCACCTGGTCGATCTCGGCTGCGTCCTCGATCACACGTTGAACCTGACGTATGTGGCGCTGTTCTTCTCGCGCTACGTCAACGGCGTCTCGATGCGGCACGAGAAGCTGTCGAGCAACATGTTCCCCGACTACCCGATCAACTCGATCACGAACGGGGTCCACGCCACCACCTGGGCGGCAGATTCCTTCCAGGAGCTGTTCGATCGGCGTATCCCGGAGTGGCGCCGCGACAACTGGAACTTGCGCTACGCGGTCAGCCTGCCCAAGGCCGAGATCCACGACGCGCACCGTCAGGCCAAGATCGATCTGTTTGCGGAAGTGGAGCGGCGCACCGGGAAGCAGCTCGACCCGCGCACGTTCACCATCGGCTTCGCGCGTCGGGCAGCATCGTACAAACGCGCCGACCTGGTCTTCGACGACCTCGATCGCCTGCGCCGCATCGCGGATCGGGCCGGTCCGATCCAGCTGGTGTTCGGCGGCAAGGCGCACCCGCACGACGAGCCCGGCAAGGCGCTGATCCAGCGCGTGTTCGAAGCGGCCGAGGCGCTCGGCAGCGACGTGCCGGTGGTCTATCTCGAGGACTACGACATGGCGCTCGGCAAGCTCATCTGCTCCGGGGTCGATCTGTGGCTGAACACACCGCGCAAGCCGCAGGAGGCGTCGGGCACCAGCGGCATGAAGGCGGCGCTCAACGGCGTCCCCAGCCTGAGCGTCCTCGACGGCTGGTGGGTCGAGGGGCACGTCGAGGGGGTCACGGGCTGGTCGATCGGCTACAGCTGGAAGGGCGAGAGCGACCACGAGACCGAGGTCGACTCGATGTACGACAAGCTCGAGCACGTCATCGTGCCGATGTACTACACGCGCCCGGAAGCGTTTCTGCTGGTCATGCGCCAGGCGATCGCGCTCAACGGCTCGTTCTTCAACGCCCAGCGGATGGTGACCCAGTACGCCGAGAACGCGTACCGGGAGCGAGGCATCGAGTAGCGCCAGAAGCGAAGCTGTGAGAGCAGCGGCTGCAGGCTACCCGCCAAAGGATGGCGGGATCTGGTGGCAATGGCGCCGGCAAGAACGGAGCGTCATGCGATTGCCTGCCTTTACATCGGCCACCCACGGCGCCATGTACAAGGCTGCCTTTACATGGGCGACCAGCGGCGCCATATTAAAGGCACGACCACCAGGGGGGCCGTGGCCCGTACGTACTCGCTGGCCTCGCCAACATAGACCGACCCGGTGGTGGCGGACCGCTTTCAGTGAGGGCAAGGCCGGCTTCCGCGAGCCCGTCAGCCCCGGGCGGGGCACCCGCACCTGCGGCTCTCTGACCGTCCACAACGTGGACGCGACGCGGCCGGCGCGTCCGCCCTGCCACGGGGCCTGTCTACAGTGTAGACGCGAGTTTTGTCTACGGCGTAGACGCGACGCGGCCAGCGGCTCAGCCTCGGCATGGATCAGCCGTCTACAGTGTAGACACGAGGCTGCCAGCGGCTCAGCCTCGGCACGGACAAAAAGACAGAGGCGGTCAGGCTCTAGTCCGAAGTTCCAGCAGGCGGCAGGCAGTAAAGTCCGATGGTGCAAGTGGATAGCGTTCAATCGCGAAGATCGCTACTGGCTACGAGCGCAGGGAGACGCGCAGCAGATCCAAGGCCTTCTGCTGTAGCGGCGTGGGGACAGTGACCTGAACGAAGGGCTCGTAGGCCGAACTCTTCGGCTGAATCTCGTTCTTGGTGATCGTGGCAAGGTCCTTCAGCAGAGTCTGGAAGCTGTGAACGGGGAGGTTGTCCTCGGTCTTCAGCGTTCGAGCCTTGGAAATCGCCTTCTTGGAGCGCTGCGCTGGGGCAACGACTGACGCTCGCTCGGCTGCTGCGCCGAGTGGGTCATCGTCGTCGAATAGGAGCGGTGCCAGGTCCTGCCGCATGTGCCACTCGACGTAATAGGCCAGCATGCACAGCAAGACGTGGGCTCGAACTCGGTCTTCGAGACGATGGTGGATCGGTCGGATCTTCAGGTCGACTGTCTTGAGACTTCGAAAAGCTCTCTCTACGTCCGAGAGGCTCTTGTATGCCAGTACGACTTCCTCAGGCCCCAGTTTGCTTGGGGCGACGCTAGTCCGAACGACGTAAATGCCATCGAGGGCCGCTTCGGCTTCGATCTTCTCGTTGACCCGGGAGTATTGAAATGAGGCGTCATCAATCTCGATGAGATAGTGCTTCGCCATCTTGAAGCGGCCGAGAACTGCACCGACGCGAAGGCCTATCTTGTCCTTCCCCTTCAAAGGTCGCTTGGTCCGTTGTGTCGCCACGACGATCTTGTTCAGCTCGCGCTCTGTCGACTCGAGCAAGTCCTTGCGCTTGCGCGCACGCTTGGCCGCGAGAAGAGGGTTGCGGCAGACGATCAGGCGTTCGTCGGGAGAGTCCGGAAGCGTGATCTCTGCGAGGTCTCGCTCGTCGAACAGGCTGAGCTGCAGTTGTCCACTGCCGACAAGGCTCTGGATCTCGGGAGCGCGCAGTGAGCTAATCCAGTCGAAGCCGTCATGCTGCTGTAGATCCTCGCGGATACGAGCCTTGGTGAGCATCCCACGGTCGCCGACGAAGATGACTTCCTCAAGTTTGAACCGCTCGTGAACCTTCTTGACCAGGGCAGTGAAGCTTGGTGGGTCGGCGACGTTGCCCTCGAACACCTCGACAGCGATCGGACATCCTCGCGAGTCGCAGAGCAAACCGATGTTGATCTGCAGCTTCCCCTTGATCTTGTCGCGCGAGTAGCCGAGCTTGGCGAGAGGGCAAGAGCTCCCCTCGAAGTAGGTGGAGGTGAGATCATAGAGAAGGAGCGAGCCCTCGCCGAGATGTTGGCGGGCGAGCCGGCGCTCGATGGCAGGCTGCTGGGGTAACAGCCAGTCCATCGCTTGATAGAGGTGGTCGGCCGTGACCTCTCCGAGCTCCAGGTCGGCGCCAAGAGTGGAAAAGGCAGTGTCGCCGCGCAGGCCCTGAGCCGTGGCCAGCTTGGAGCGCGGATCGATCACCCGCGCCACAATCATGGCGAGGACCAGCTTGCGCAGGCGAGCTTCGCGGGACAGTAGTCGCGGGAGACCGAGTCGGCGAGCTGTTGAGAGAACGGCTGCGACGTGGCCGTGAGGTAGGCTTCGTACGGTCTCGAAGGCCTCCTCGAGCTTCTCGATCGCAGTGCCTCCGCGTAGCACGACACGGAGCGCCTCAATCTTGCTCTTCGGCCAGTGGCTGAGGTTGGCAAGGGTGCGCTTGCGAGTCTTTCCGCCTTCCCGGAAAGACTCGCGCAGCAGAATGGCTGGGGGCGAGTTGCGGTTGGGTACGCTTTCGACGTACATGGGCGCAGCGTAAGGCATATCATCGCCACATGCAATGTCATGCTGTGATTTACATGGGCACACCGATCGGTCGTCGAACCATCATAAGCGATACCTTCTAAAGGGCTTGGACGGCAAACCGGCCTGTCTAGCGCCGGAACTTCGGTCTAGAACGAGACGAAGATCTTGCGGAGGCGGGCTCAGTCGGCGCGATAGCCCGCTCCGTGGACCGTTCGAA
>JAJCXP010000303.1 GCA_029263375.1 Acidobacteriota bacterium
CTCATGCCCATGTCGCCGTAGACCTCATGCGGCGAGAAGCGAGCCACCTCGAGCATCGTCTCGATCTCCTCGCGACGCCAACCGCGCAACTGATTCTGATGCGTCGCGACCACTTCGAGGGGCTGGTCGGTGTGGGGCTGGAAGCGCAGCACCGAGGTGGTGTGCAGCACGATGCCGTCCTCGCGCCCGCGAACGAGCCCCAGCACCACCAGCTCGCCCTCCGGCGAGTCGCGTACCTCGACCGGCAGCGCGCGCGCCCCACCGTCGAAGATGCGGTCGTAGTTGACGGTCTGGATCAGGAGCTGCGCCCCCGGCATCAAGCGGCGGCGGAGCCCGATCAGCATCCGCGAGACCGATTCGGGCGACAGCAGATGCGGCAGCGTGTTGCCCAGACAGATGGCCGCGCCGAAATGACCGCGGACGCTCCGCTCCACCGCGCCGAGGTCGGTCATGACGAACTGGACGCCGTCGGGGATCGGCTCCTCCTGCGCCGCCTCGATCGCCGGCTCCGAGGCGTCGATGCCGACCACCTCGCAATCGCGTTCCGCCAGGAACCGCGCGTGGCGGCCCTCACCGCAGCCGAGGTCCAGGACCCGTCGCGACGGCGCCGCGGCCACGACACGCTCGAGCAGGGCGGCCTCGAAGGCGAGGCGGCGCGGCCAATCGTTCAGGGCGCCGGTCAGCAGGTCTCGGTCGGGAATCGATTCAGGCATGGGAGGCGCCAGGTCACGGCGCGCTCGCATCTTCTCAGAGAACGGGCCTGTCCGACTCGACGACCTCCCCTTCGACGGGGAGTCCCGTCCGCCTACTCGAACTCGATCGAGTCCGGCGCCTCGATAATCAACGGCAGCAGGTCACCGCGTGAGTCGACCAGAAACGTGAGGTCGCTGTTGAGGCTCAGTCGAGAGACCGTGCCGAGCGGGGTTCCCGGAGCGGTAGGTAGATCGATCTCGATCAGGTCGCCGGGGATGCGATTCAGGGACCGGCCCGGGGAGGTGAAGCTCACCACGATCAGGCCCGGTGTCAGGTCGTCGACCGTGAACTCCGACTGCCCGTAGCCCGGATTCATGCGCACGACCGGAGAACCGGACACGATCGCGGGGTCATACTCGAACGCGACCTGACCGCTCTGGAGGCGACGCGGCTCGGCGGTCTGAAAGGAGATCAGCGCGGTCTCGCCGGGGCGGATCTTGTCGCCTTCGGCCGCCACCGGATACCCCGCGGCCACTGACAGGATCTCGAGCGTGCCCGAGACGGGCTCCAGGGTGATCGGAGCGCCGTTCGGATCGAGCAGGAACGTCTCGCCCGGGTCGAGGACGAAGTCGATCTCGGTACCGGGAACCGCATTCGGATCGACGCGCACGAAGATCACCGCCAACGGGCCGTCGCTGCTGTTGATCGTGCCAGACGGCGAACGGAAGCGAACGACCACGTCCTGCGAAACGCCGGCGGCGTCGCCCAGGGCTGCCCGCCAGCGCGCGTCGCCGGCGCCTGATAGGACTTCGCTCCCGACGAGTGCGCTGAACGGAACCGATCCGGCCATGCTGGGACCGAGCGCGATGATGGTGCAGATCTGCCCCTGACCCGCGGGGCGGGACGCGTAGGTCCGGAAAACCAGGGCGGTCACGCCGCCGGGCCGGCCGACAGCGTCGTTCAACCGCAGCGTCAGAGGCTCCGGCTGGGCGCTGACCGGCGACACGGCTCCAACGCAAGCGATCGCAACGGTCAGAATCACGGCCAGGGTGGACTTCTTCGGGGATACCTGCGTCATGTCTCAGCCTCTTCTGATGGATCCTTCGGAAACTAGTCCGTAAAGCTCTCAATCCGGGGATTACAGGGGCATTACAGTCCTTGTCGCGGCCAGAGCGGCACCGCCCTACGGGTGGAGTGGTTGGCGCCGAAGCACGTGAGGGTGACGCCACTTCTGAGTTGGACAGCGGCTCCCCCGTCATCGGAACACACCGATGTCTACGGGCAACGTGGGTCGGGGCGCCGGTGCGTCCCTACTGGGTGCCGCCGCCGTCCGCCAGCATCGCCTGAGCCTCCGCGATCTGCGCGTTGTGCCTCAGGTTGTGGGCTCCGATCAGGCCGAGCCACTGGTGTACGGTCAGCTTCCCGGCCGGGCCCTCCGCGGTGTATCCCTTGACCGGCGCATCGGTGGTCCGAACGTAGTCCAGGGTGCGGGCTCGGAGCATCCCGAACTTCTCCAGCACTTCGCTACGGCTCATCTCGCCCTGGGGCTGAAACGGTTCGGGCGCCTGGAACTTCTGCGTGCGATCTCCGAGCATCGCGACGATACCCTGCACCGTCGTGGCGGAGATCGTCTCCCACTCGGGATCCATCTCTCCCTCCAGGGCTCCCTGGGCCATCGCCAGGATCCCGGCCTCGGTGAGCACCAGGTGCTCGGCGACCTCCCCGACTGACCATTTGCCCTCGGCCGGCGCGCGGCTCCACGATTCACCGGTCGAAAGGGCGGTCAGCTCCTCGAACTGCTGGCGCGATTGTTCGAGCAGGCCGAGGAGCTCCGAACGCTCCGCTGCTGAGAGGGTCTGGTCGGCCGCCTCGGCGCTCGGCGAGAGCAGGCACGACATCAAGATTGCGGTGACAACGGCAGAGAGTCTCTTCATGGCATCAACTCCTTATGATTCCCTAGGCGACCATCATCAGGTACGGGACCGTAGGGCGCAACCCTTCCGATCCAGCTCCGTATATACCTTGTGACACAAGGTATAGTGCAGAAACAGGTATCGATGTCCAAGGATTCAGAGACTTCCGAGTCCACCGGCCCTCTCGAGAGGTGGCGGGAGCAGCTCCGCCGCGGTGGATTGGACCTGGCGATCCTGCTGGCGGTGTCGTCGACGCCCCGCTACGGGCTCGAGATCATCCGCTACCTTCAGGAGTCGACCGACCTGGTCGTCACCGAGGGGACGATCTACCCGATCCTCGCCCGGCTGACCAAGAACGGCGTGGTCCAGGCGGAGTGGATCGCCGACGAGGCGCCACACCCCCGGAAGTACTACCAACTGAGCGAGCTGGGACGCGGGACGCTGACGGAGATGCTCGAACACTGGGAGCAGTTCCGCCAGAAGATCGACCATCTCGTGGATGCCGCAGGAGGCGCAGACGATGAAACTCGGTGACGCAGGCGAGGCACGAGTACGCGGATATCTGTTCATCCTCGGGCGAGCCCTCAGCTCGTTCCTTCCCAAGCCGGTGGCCCTCGACGCTCTCAAGGAGATCGAGAGCCACATCCGCGAGCGGGTCGGCGAGACCGAGCCCGAGCCCGACGAACGCGCGGCGCTCGAGCGCGTACTCGACGATCTGGGCTCCCCGCAGCGGGTCGCGAGAGCCTACTCGGGAGAGATGGCGATCGAGGAAGCCGTCGCCACCGGCCGGGTCGCCCCAACCGCCCGCGCCCTCTGGCATCTAGCGACCACCACGGTCCTGGGCTTCTTCGCCACCCTCGGGCTCTTCGTCGGCTACACCGCCGGCCTCTCTTTCTTGGCGGTCGCCCTGGCGAAACCGATCTTTCCGAACAACACCGGATTGATCGTCATCAACGGAATCCCGAGAGCCCTCGGCTTCTTCACCGACGTGCCCGAGGGCGCCGTGGTGTGGGGCGGCTACTGGCTCATCCCGATCGCGCTCGCGGTGGGTCTCCTGGTGCTCGTGGCAACGCAGCGGGGGACGATGCGGTTTCTGGGCTGGTGGAGGGATCGCAGCGCGGCGCGGCACTCACTACCGGTCATGCGCGGGCTGGGCGGCGGGGTTGGTGGTTGAGGGCGCTCAGCAGGCCTCTGTCGGTGGTTGACTCGGACTGGTGAGGCCTTCGAACAACCAAGTCCGGTCGATCGATCTCAGTTCTCCTGCTATCCGGCCGAGATCTGCAAGGCCGGCTGAGAGTTCAACGTCATAGGTAGAGGCCCCGCTCAGCGGCGGTTGGGCTGCTACGATGATCTCCGACCTATGGTCCCGGAAGCCCCGCGCATCAAGCTCACACACCGCCATCTGGCCCAGTGGCCCGACGACGGCCGCCGGCACGAGCTCATCGACGGAGAGCACTTCGTGACCGCCTCGCCGTCGACTCGGCACCAGAGGGTTCTGACGGAGTTGCTCACGGAGTTGGTGTTGCACGTGAGAGCTACGGGAAAGGGTCAGGTCTTCCCCGCGCCTCTGGATGCCGTGCTGTCGGACTTCGACGTCGTCGAGCCCGACATCCTCCTCTTCACGGATGCGACCGCTGCCGGCATCACCGATAAGAACATCCAGGGCGCCCCGGACCTGGTGGTAGAGATCCTCTCGGCGTCGACTGCCGAACGGGACCGCGGCCTCAAGCGCGACCTCTACGAAAGATATGGCGTCAGCGAGTACTGGATGGTCGATCCGGTCGAGCGGACGGTCGAGGTGTTGCGGCTCGACGAGGGGCGACTCGAGCGGGTCGCCAAGCTGGCCGAGAGCGAGAGTCTTTCGACTCCGCTTCTGCCGGATCTCGAGATCGAGTTGGGCTCAGTGTTTCGGGAATAGCCGGGCAGCAGCCAGCCGACGGGAGGAAGGTAGTCCGGAGAGGTGCCCTCACCGTAGACGAGAGGCTACCGTGAGCCACGGTCGTGGGCACTCATGGGCTTCGGGAGCGTGATCGGTGCCCAAGGATCCGATGATCGAGAAGCTCAGCGATCATGCTCCGCTGGTGACGGACTTCGAGGCGCAGGCATGAATGAGTGGTTCTGAATCGAGTTTATCTCCGCCCACAAGCTACTCGGCGAGGCCGAAATCCGCCGCAACCTCGAGCCCGGCCACTACCGAGGCAAGAAGTGGGAGGAGCGGCTGCCCCCTGTTCGCGAATGGTTGGAACGGCAAGAGTGGTGGCACATAGGAACGCGCCCTGGCATTCTTCGGGTCTGAGACAGCTTGATCACGGCGTAGGGTCACGAGTCTAGCGAGACGAGAACTCGATCCCTACTGTGTAGGGCACCGCGATCGGCTCGCCCGCCTTTGTTGCTGGCTCGAAGCGCCACCCTCGAAGAGCCTCTCCGGCGACGTAGGCCAAGCCGGGTGACCCTTGCAAATCGATCAGCCTCGGACACCGAGGTACACCATTCTCGTCGACGACGATCCTGAAGGCTACCTCAACGGGGACGGAGCCCCTCGCCGTGCGAACAGGGTTTGCCGGGTAGACCTTCTTGATGATCGTCGGAGGGGCTACGTCATCGAGATCGGGTTCTGCGGAGTCCCTGCAACCCACTTGGTCCTCTAGCCACTTGCCGTTGTCGCCGTACTTGGATATCTCAGCGTCCGAGAACTCCGGATCGAGCGAGTTTGCGAGTTCCCAGAGCCAAAGGCCGTGCTGGTCGTTCCCAGTGGCGGTTTCGGCCAGAGCACGGAAGGCTGTTGCGGCCGCCATCAGATGAGAGCCACCCGGGTGGCCTTCATGCATCCGCGTCGCCATGCGAGCAGCAAGGGCTGTTGCAGTCGGCAAAGCACCGACTCCCTCACCCGCCAGGAGCTGCGCGTCGACGGCCTTTAGGGCTGAGAGCCAGTCGTCGCCCTCAGTCGCTTGCGGGCCACTGGACTGCTCTTCTTTGACAGGCGGCGTTGGCGGCTCGGGAACAACTCCTTCACAGGCCGCCTTGATCTGCTGTTCGCCCAACCCCGAGTCCCGCATTGCCAGGATCTGCTCGACGGTGCAGCCCAGGGGGGGAACCACCCGGCCGGGGACTTCACCGGCAAGCGCTTTGGTCACCTCAGCATTCTCGACGACTAGCTCCCTCATCAACTGATAGAAGAACGGTGGCACTCGCTGCTTGGCCGCTCCAGGAGCGTTGAGGAGTGACCCAGAGAGGGTCGTTCGGCCCTCGATGCGGTTGTCGGCAAGGTGTGCGCCGGAGGGCCCGAACACTTGCACCTCGAAATCCCATTCCACGTCGATGTTGTGATAGGTGTTCGAGTTGAACTTCAGAATCTCGACGAAAACCGCTCTCTCCGCCCCACTGTCGCGTAGGGACCGGGCGATCGCTTCCTGCCCTCTCGGAAGATCGATGTTCACTTGCGCGACCTGAAACCCCATCGCCTCTAGGTCCTTCTCAATCGTCTCCTGCACCGTCCGCGCGAAGGGCCGCCTGTCGGTAGTGAGAACGTTGTAGGGGATACCGAATCCCGACCGCTGTTCACCTACCCATGAGGACGGCTCTCCTTCGCCGACAACGGGGGCTCGGGATTCCCGAACCTTGAACATCAAGACCCGCCGCTGCCCACCTACGTCTGCCGCCGCTGGAGGCGTGTACCGAAACGTGTGCGTGTTGCCCACGGCACAGCCGACAGCAGTCATGGCAGCAAGCAATAGGGAAACGGCGAGAACGTTTCGGTTCATGGCAGGGCTTCGAAGCTGACTACGAGATCGTCTGGATGAGCTCCCCTACGCTGACCAAACAAGCTGTCCCTCCTAGGACCGTTAGCCTTGTCTTCTTCAGGGAACGCGCTGTTGGTTTCCTGCCTACTCGCCTCGCCGTGGCGGTCAACTGGGCGGCTTGCACACCTTGCACGGCGTGTAGCCCCTCCGCTTCGCCTCCACAAGTGTCGTCTTGATCTTGCTCCTTGACAGATAGCGGCAAGACTCCCGGTGATACTTCTCGCCCGTCTTCGTGACGTAGACAACAGCTTCAGAATCGGCGGCCGCGAAGGCGAACTCTTCCTGGGTCGTACCGACCGCCTCGAGCGCCGGGGTCAGCGACAGCATCAAGAGTGCCGCGACGGTGAGCAGGGTGATCGAGCGAGATCTCATTGGAGATCCTCCTCACGGATCGGCGCAGCAGCTTCCCGCCCACTCCCCCTTGCGCCGCCGCTTGTCTAAGGTGTTCAGCGAAGTCTACTGTTTGCGCCCGCCCGATGGAAGCAGACGGTGCGTCCGGGAGCGCACCAGCTCAACCAACGGACGCTGAGGCACTCGTCGCGGAAAGACACCTGCGATTACACGTATTCTCTTGGCCTACCTCGACCGATCTGGCGGAGGGGGCGGGATTCGAACCCGCGAGGAGCGTGAACCCCTGCCGGTTTTCAAGACCGGTGCATTCGACCACTCTGCCACCCCTCCGCGGCGGCAAGTCTACCCGCTACCGGCTCTTCCACTCACCCGCCCTCAACTCTCGTCGATGATCGCCGTGAACGCCTCTTCGAGCGCCGTCAGGTCCAGCTTCGTGTCGCGATTGGTGATGATCGATTCGATCTCTTCGAGACGCTGATCGACGACGTCGGTCCACTCGTGCTCCCGGATCTCGCGCAGCATTCTGCGGAAGACACGTGAGCGCAGGAGCTCCTGGTTGTCGCTCTGGGCGGCGAGCTTGCCGGCTTCGGCCCATTTGCCGAAGGCGTAGCCGTAGCCGATGTCGAGCAGCTCGAGGGCCTGGGGCTCGGTGGCGATGGCTCGCTCGAGCGCTTGCTCGAGCGGTAGGCCTTTGTCGAGCTGGGTGACGAGCTCGTTGTAGGACATTCGCAGATGGTCGCTGAAGTCGACGTTGCGGAGCTCGGAGTCGATGTAGCGAAGTAGCAGGCTGGCGTCTTCGGCGCGGTCCATGCGCAGCGCGACCTCGAGGTCGACCGAGTGGACTCCGACCCGGAAGGCGCTGTCGACCTCGCTTCGGAGCGGCGCCAGGCCGCGCGTTCGGCGCCAACCCTGCTCGAACCAGTCGCCGTCGAGCGTACCTATCAGGCGGCCGTCCTCGGCCAGGCCGCGGGCGAGGCCCGAGCCGGTGAGGATGTCGGCATCTTCGACCAGGAACGGTCCGATGACGGCGAGCGCGAGGAGTGCCGCGACAGTGCTGGGAATCACCCACGAAGCTCGCGACGAGGGGTGTTTCACCACGGGCGCCGGCTCGACCGTCTGAGTCTCGCGATAGCGCACCGTCTCCACGAAGACCTCGTAGAGCACCGGCTCGCGATCGAGGCGCTCCATGAACTCGACGCGCTCAGCTTCCGAGAGCTGGCGGTCGAGGAACGCGGCGATCATCTCAGCATCGCCCGCGGTCAGGCCCGTATCGGTCATTCCGAATCTTCTTCCTTCGCTTTCAAGGGGTTAGACGGTTCCAGGTCGTCCTCTTCTGCCTTAAGGGCCTGAAAGTCGAGCTTGCGCTCGTCCTGAGTCCAGCGCAGCGCATCCAACACGGCCTGGGAATCGAGACCACGCTGCTCCAATCTCGCCTTGAGAGCTCGCAGGCAGCGTTCACGCCGCGTGTAGAGCTGGCGCTGCTGGATACCGAGCGTCGCGGCGATCGCGGCTACCGTGAGGCCGCTCTCGTAATGCATGCGCAGCATCAGGCGCTCTTCGAGATCGAACTCGGCGAGGCACTCGTGGAGCGCCGCGCGCGCCTGATCCATAGTGGCTTCTCCCTCCGAACGCATCAACCCCTCCTCGGCACGCTCGGGGCCGGCGACGCTTTCGACCCGCTCACCGCCTTCCAGAGCGTAGCTCTCGCGCCTCGGGAGCTTTTCCGCCAGGGAAGCGATCTCGATCGCCGACATCCTAACGCCATGATGCCGCTGGAGCATCTCGGTCGCGATGTCCAGCGAGAATCCGTCGCGCTCGATCATGGTCTCGAGTTGGACCGCGGTCACGCCGAGGCGCTCGGCGGCGGCCGATGGCCGCCAGCGTCCCCAATGCCGGGCCTTGTAGTCGCGGGCCAGGTTCTGGACGACCGCGACCAGGTAGGTCGCGAGACTGCCGCGGCCGGCGTGGCGGCGCAGGATGTGAAAGTCGCGGTCGATCAGCTTTACATGCACCCAGGAGCGAAATTCCTCGGCGTCGTCGCCCACCAGGCAGGAGCGTCGGGCGATCCATGAGACGACACGCTCGATCTCGTCGAGGTGATCTTCGTAGAGCGATCGGAACGGATCGCCGGAGTGAATTTCTATAGGTTCCACGGGGGGCGAGACGCCTAGCTCTTGTTGATCGGACGCAACTGATCAGACTTTCCGATCGACGCAACTATGCGGACCCCGACTGATCGGTCGGAATCCGAATTTTTCTCCGCCTGATGCGGACAATACGACTCCACCGAAGTGGAAAAAAAGGCCTGCGGGCGCCCCCTAGGCAGTCTCCTCGGAGAGCAAGGGGAACGCATCCGTGAGACCAACCTCGACGGCGCACGCAGGCCAACCGAGGAGATCCAGGATCTCCTCAGATCGTAAACCCTCTTTCATGATCTGTTCGCGAACCTGGTCCAGCACGCGCTGCACTCGGGCGTAGATCCGCCGCTGGTCCAGATCCAGAGTGGCGGCGATCGCGCGGATGGTGAAGCCGTCGGCGAAGCGCAGCTTCAGGATGAGCCGATCCTCGGGCTCGAGCGTGGCGAGCGCGACCGACAGCGCTTCCCGCATGCGCGCTTGCAGCGCGACCCGCTCCCCATCCACGACCCGCTGGTCACCGCGCTCGGTCGCTTCCAGCCGCGACAGCACGGCCTCGCTCTCGAAACGCCGGGTGGTGCGCGGACGAATCGCCGCCGCCACTTCCAGAACTTCCTCGAGCGTCGCCGTCACTAGGTAGCGCGTTCTGAGGATCTCGATCGCCTCGTCGAAATTGAAACGGTCGCGATAGAGCAGCGCCTCGAGCTGGACTCCGAGGTCTCCGTGGCGCTTGGCCGCCGCCGACGGGCGCCACTTGCCCCACTTCTGAATCCGGTAGTCGCGGAACAGATTTTGGATCACGGTAGTCAGGTAGGTGGTCAGCCGGCTCTTGCCCCGGAACTTGCGCAGAATCGCGTAGTCGTCGCTGAGAAGCCGGAGCTTCACCTGGCTGCCGAGGTCGTCGGCCTCCCATGCGCCGAGTGCGTTGCGCCGAGCGATCGCCCCGACGGTACGGTCGACAAAGTCGAGGTGGTCGAGCAGCAGAGCGCGGCAGTCTTCCTCCGACGCGTCGGCAGTGAGCGGAGCCGCGCGGTGCGGCGTCGACCGGGGCTTCACGGCCCCCTGCTTTCGCCGTGTTACCGCCCACGCCTTCAGAACGGGTACCTGCGCGTCGCTGTGGCTCACCTGCTTCTCCTTGCCTCCGGACTTGGCTTTCAGACCTTCCCCCGAACAGTGCCTCTGTACGGTGCTTCGTGACCCCTCTGTTTGCTGTAACCTTGTCTGCAAGGTATCCAGTCGCCACGATTCGGTCATGAAGAAACCATGTTGTTTTTCTGAGATCGCTATGGATGACGAATCCGAGAGGTCTT
>JAJCXP010000304.1 GCA_029263375.1 Acidobacteriota bacterium
CGAGGCGACTGGCTCGCGAGCCCGGGCTGCCGATCGTGCTCGATCCGGTGATGATCGCCAAGAGCGGGGACGCGCTCCTGCACGACGATGCGGTCGAGGCGTTGGCGGAAGAGCTCCTGCCCCTGGCGACGCTGATCACACCGAATCTGCCGGAGGCGGAGCGCTTGACCGGTAGACCGCTCGGGACCCTGGAGGAGCGGCGGCAGGCGGCCGCCGAGCTCGCGCGCAGGACCGGCGCGGTGCTGTTGAAGGGCGGCCACGGCAGCGGTGCGGAGCTCGAGGACCTGCTCTTCGCCGACGGTGCGGAGCATCGATTCACCCATCCCCGGATCGCGACCACTTCGACGCACGGCACCGGCTGCACGCTCTCGGCGGCGATCGCAGCCGATCTGGGTGCCGGGCGCCCGTTGGTCGCAGCGGTGCGCGACGCGATCGACTACCTCCAGGGAGCGATTGCCGCCGCGTTCCCGTTAGGTGCCGGTCACGGGCCGGTCGACCATCTCTTTCGTCAGGCGCCGATCGGGGCGGATCGCAGGTGAGCGAAACGCTCGATCTTCTGGTGGTCGGCGGTGGGCCGACCGGGATCGCCATTGGCGCCGAGGCCAAGCGCGCCGGTCTGTCGACGCTGCTCGTCGATCGTGGGCCGCTGGCCGCGAACCTGCTCGACTTCCCGTTGTTCATGGAGTTCTTCACCACTCGGGATTTGCTGGAGATCGCCGACGTGCCGTTCTCGATCCCGCATGCGAAGCCCACGCGGAGAGAGGCGCTGGCCTACTACAGCTCGGTCGTGAGGCTCTATCAGCTACCGCTCGCCCTGCACGAAGAGGTCAAGGGTGTGACAGCCGAGGGCGCCGAGCTCGTGACCGTGAGCGCCGGTCTGGATGGCGAGCGTCGTCGCCGATCCCGAGCCGTCGCCGTGGCCACCGGCTATTTCCACAATCAGCGGCTTCTGGGGGCTCCGGGCGAGGACAGTGAGTGGGTTCGACACCGGTACCTCGAGCCGGCCCTGCACTTCTCCGAGCACGTGGTGGTCATCGGTGGCGGCAACTCGGCTGCCGAGGTGGCGCTGGATCTCTGGCGCAACGGCGTCGAGGTGACGCTCGTGCATCGGGGGCCGGAGCTCAAGCGTACCGTCAAGTACTGGGTGAAGCCCGATCTCGAGAATCGGATCGCCGAGGGTGCGATCACGGCTCACTTCGACACAGTGGTGAGCGCATTCGGCGACCGCAGAGTCGCCCTCGAGAGCGACGGCAGGCGTTGGCAGGTCGAGGCGGACGCCGCCTACGTGCTGATCGGCTACGAGCCGGACATCGAGCTCCAGCGCCGATGCGGCATCGACGTCGACCCCGAAACGCTGATTCCGTCCTTCGACCCCGAGAGCTGCGAGACCAACATGCCGGGGGTCTACGTCGCGGGCACGCTGCAGGCTGGGCGCGACACCGGCAGGATCTTCATCGAGAACTCACGTGAGCACGCGCCGAAGATCGTCGGCCATCTGAAGCGCCGGCTGGCCGGTTGAGGCCGAGGAGAGGTCCGGCACGGGTCTTGCTCGGATTCGACTGCGTATCCGAGGGAATCGAAATGACAAGAAATCTCCGAGTCCTGCCATACCTGGTGCTGATTGGTACCCTGTCGCTGCCGCTCCCGACGGCCGGGCAGGAGTCGCCGAGCGCTCTGCCTGGCGTATTCGGGGAAGTGCTCGACGTCCGAGTGGTCAACCTGGAGGTGGTGGTCACCGACAGGAGCGGCATTCCGATCGCCGGTCTCGGGCCGCAGGACTTCACGCTCACGATCGACGGCGAGCCGGTCGCGATCGACTACTTCAGCGAGATTCGGGGCGGTGTGGCGGTCGACGGGCCGTCTGAGGCGCCGGTGGTGCCCGGGGTGCCCGCGTTGGCGCCGGGCAGGCCGGTTGGCACGAGCTATCTCGTCTTCATCGACGACTATTTCTCGATCGCGGCCGATCGCAACCGGGTGCTCGACTCCATGCGTGAGGACTTGCCGTTTCTGGGTCCCGAGGATCGGATGGCGGTGGTCGCCTATGACGGCAAGGGACTCGAGATGCTCACCACCTGGAGCCGCTCGGTGGTGGAGCTCGAGCGGGTCTTCAAGCGAGCCCGCGAGCGCCGCGCCTGGGGGCTGCAGCGAATCGCGGAACGCCAGCAGGCGAAGATCGACGATCTCGCCGGCGTTCAGAGCCTGGTCGGCGTCGCGCTTCAGGACAGCGGCCTGCAGACCAACATCGACCGCACCAACCTGGATCCTCAGGAGCGCTTCTATGTTCAGCGTCTGGCGGAGCAGCTCGATCGCTCGGTAGCGGCGGCGAGCGCCACGTTGCGCAGCTTCGCCAAGCCGCCGGGCCGCAAGGTCATGATCCTGCTCTCCGGCGGCTGGCCGTACTTCCCGGTCGAGTTCCTTTACTCGAGCTTCGACCGGCTGATCCTCGACCGAGAGGGGCTGGACGGAGACGATCTGTACGGCCGCCTGATCGACACCGCAAACCTGCTTGGATACACGCTCTACCCGGTCGACGTGCCGGGCTTCGACCGTGAGGTTGTCGACGCGACAGTGCTCGAAGCGCCCGATCCGAGGCGGATTCAGGACCGGACCTTCCTGCGCGAGCGCGAGAACCACTACACTCTCGAGCGGCTGGCCAAGGGTACCGGCGGAGAGGCGCTACTGAACTCGCGGCGCATCAACGCTCTGGAGACGATCGTCTCCGATACCCGCTCGTACTACTGGCTCGGGTTCTCGCCCAGCCGGCAGTGGGATGATCGCCGCCACGACGTCCGGATCCGCCTGAGCAATCCGGACTACCGAGTGCGGAGCCGGGCGGGCTATCTGGACACCTCACGGCAGCGTGAGGTGACCATGGCGGTGGAGAGCACGCTGCTGTTCGGCAACAGCCCGGGAGAGGGCTCGCTCAAGGTCGAGCTTGGCGAGCCGGTCAAGGCGGGACGAAAGCGCATTGAAGTGTCGTTGACGGTTCTGGTGCCGCTCGATCAGCTCACCTTCCTGCCGCTCGGCGAGACCTTCGTCAGCCAGGTCGAGTTGCGGATCGCGATCATGGACGAGGATGGTCAGCGAGCCGAGATTCCAGTCATTCCGATCGCTCTGCAGTCGCCCACCGAGCCTGTGGCGGGCAACCTGGGGCGGTACCAGACGAACCTGCGACTACGGAGCAAAGATCACCAGGGCGTGATCGCTCTCTACGATAGTGCCAGTGGTAGGATTCTTTCTTCGAGCATCGAGATTCTGCAGTGAGGCCAACAATGATCAAGCCGGTTCTTCTATCCGCGATGCTGCTGACGACGGCGCTCGTTCCTTACGCCGTCGCCCAAGACGCCGTTGTCCAAGACGACGCCGTCGCCCAGGACGCCGAAGCGCCGGTTGAGGACGCGGCGAGCGATGATTTCTATTTCGACGAGACGGTCGAGGTCAACCTCGTCAACGTCGACGTCTGGGTCACCGACAAGCACGGCAATCCGATCACCGGCCTGACCAAGGACGACTTCGAGATCTCCGAGGAGAAGCGGCCGGTCACGATCACGAACTTCTACGCGGTGGCGGACGGAAAGCCGGTTGCCGGCGGGCTCGAGCCGTCGGTCTCGGAGCTGCGGGTCAGGGACAACGATCCCCTGAAGCTGATCCCCGAAGACCAGCGGCTGAGTCTGATCGTCTACGTCGACAACTTCAATATCCGGCCGTTCAACCGCAATCGGGTGTTCCGCCGGCTGCGCGAGTTCCTTCAGGAGCAGTTGGAGCCGGGCGATCGCGCGATGCTGGTTTCGTATGACCGCTCGATTCATGTGCGACACCCATTCACGACCGACCCGGCGCTGATCGCTCATGCGACCTTCGACCTCGAGAAGCTCACCGGCTTCGGTGTCCATCGCGATTCTGATCGCCGCGATCTGATGCGCGAGATCGAAGAAGCTGAGTCCCTGAACGAGGTCCAGTGGCGGGTCAAGCAGTTCGCCGAGTCGGCGTTCAACGATCTTTCGTTCACCGTCACGGCGCTGACAGATTTCGTGGAGACGCTCTCCGGCCTGCCCGGTCGCAAGGCGCTCCTGTACGTCAGCGACGGGCTCGAGATGACACCTGGCGAAGACCTCTACTACGCGCTCCAATACAGATTCCACGACACCTCGGCCCTGGCCCAGGCTCGGGACTACACCGCGAATCGCCAGTTCCTGAACCTGACCCAATCCGCCAATTCGAACCGCGTCAGCTTCTACACGATCGACGCGGCGGGTCTGCGGACCTACGCCAGCGCCTCGGCCGAGAAGGCGACCGCGAACTTCCAGCCCGGGATGGGCTCGCATGTCGAGAGCGTCCTGTTCAGCAATCTCCAGGGCTCCCTGCAGTTCCTTGCCGAGAAGACCGGCGGGCTGACGATCATGAACACCAACGACATCGGCGAGCCGTTGAAGCGGATCGCGAGCGGCTTCAAGAACTACTACTCACTCGGCTACACACCCGCGCACGCCGGAGATGGCCGCTATTACGAGATCAAGGTCGAGCTGAAGGACCCGAAGCGTTGGGGCAAGAAGATCAAGATCCGTCACCGCGAGGGCTACCGCGACAAGAGCACCTACGCCCGAATGGCGGACGGCACGACCTCGACCCTGCGGTACGGGCTGGCCAGCAACCCGCTCGATGTGGAGATCTCACTCGGTGCCGGTCACGAGCAGAACCGGCTGTTCATGGTGCCGATCTCGGTGACCGTGCCGCTGAGCCAGGTCGTGCTCGTCCAGCAGGACGACACCTACTTCGGTCGGCTGAAGCTGTTCTTCTCGGCGATGGACGACAAGGGCGACATGGCGGAGGTCCAGGAGGTTCCGCTGCTCCTACGGATCCCCGCGGACCAGCTCGACATGGTGCTGAGCCAGCCCTACCGGCTGATGCAGACCCAGCTCCAGATGCGGCGTGGCGGGCATCGCGTCGCGGTCGGGCTCCGTGACGAGCTCGGGGCGAGCGAGTCGTTCGTGACCCGAGATATCTTCGTCGGGGGCTGATGGCGCACCTGACGCTCCGGGAAAGGCTGGATCGACTTGCGGGCTAAGGGTTGGCTCGGCAAGCTCAAGGCGCTGGGGACAGCGCTGGTAGAGCTGCTCCTGGCGGAGCTGGCAACTGTCGGCGAGGATCTGCGACGGTCCGCTCGCGAGTTGAAGAGCGGTCTCGTACTGCTCGTGATCGGCGCCTTCTTCGCCTTCTGGACCGTCGGCGCGCTGGCGTACGGAGCGATCGAGGTGCTGGCCATCTGGCTGCCGCGCTGGGGCGCCGTGCTGGCCGTCGGCGGTTCGTTCGCACTGCTGACCCTGCTCTTCCTGCTCCTGGGCCGTTCGCGGCTACGGCGGCTCGAGAGCCCGGCCAGGATGGTCGGTCGGCGTCTCGGGGGACACACCGCCTGGGTTCAGGAACAGCTTCTCGGCGACCCGGAACAGGAGTAGTCGTTGCCCGGCGTGACGCGGGATGCCCCGGTCGAGCGGCTTCGGTTGGAGGCCGGTCGGGAATGGAACGAACTGGTGCGGTCGCTACGCTCCGAGATCGGATTCGGGTCCAGATCTCTCGCCTGGTGGGTGGGGCTGGCTGGCGTGGCGCTCGGCTTCGAGCTCTCACGCCGCTGGCTCCGGAGGCCCAGGCGCCCCCAGGAGCGCGGCAATTGAGCTATCGACGGGTCAGGCCGTGACGGGGCGCTTGAAGACCATCGCGATGTTGTCGGTCGCACCACTCTTGAAATTGACCGAGGTGATCGAGAGGAGCTCCCACCCGTCCTCGCCTAGGACGTCAAGCTGAGGCGCCGCGTTCGGGTCCAGTCGATAGTTCTCGCTCCGAATATTAATAATCTTGTACTCCCACTTGGTCATCTCGCCTCCTTGAATGACGCCCTAGCTCGTAAATTCCCCGTTGCGCACCCGCCCTTCGAATCGGGAGCGGCCGCATTGTAGCGAAATGTAGATCGAAATGTTAGGGGCCTGGGAGGAACGGCGATATGAGATGCCCGAGTTGGCTGGCCGGCGCTACCTTCCCAGAGCAGAGAGTCTAGCCGAAACGAACTCCGAAATGTTGAACACGAATACAGATCGTAGCCTCATCCTCTTCACCAAGCCCGCTCGCGCCGGCGAGGTAAAGACACGTCTGATCGGCGACCTCGACGCGGTACAGGCAGCCGAGCTGCACGCCGCCTTCCGCGACGACTTGATCGAGCGCCTCGAGGGCGGAAAATTCGAGCTGCGGATCGCCTGGGCCCTGGCCTCGGAGGAAGAGATCCCGGAGCACCGGATCGCGGGTGAGCGTCAGCAGGGAGCCGATCTCGGCCAGCGCCTGCACCAATCGCTGGCGGCAGCGGCCGGTCAAGCCGCCGTCGTGGCGGCCGTCGGCAGCGACCATCCGTTGCTTCCGCTGACGCTGGTCGAGGACGCCTTTGATCGGCTCGAGCGCGGCGCCGAGATTGTCCTCGGACCGGCGACCGATGGCGGCTACTACCTCATCGCGGTGCGCCGGGAGCACCTGGCGGCGCGACTCTTCGAGGACATCCCCTGGAGTACGGACCGGGTGCTCGAGCGCACCCTCGACCGCTGCCGCGAGCTCGAGCTCGGCGTCGAGCTCCTCGAGGAGGCGTCTGACGTCGATACCCCCGCGGATCTCGAGACTCTGGTCGAGGCGCTGGCGGCATCCGGCGGCGTGGACTCCTCCCGCACCCGGAGACTGCTCGAAGGCTGGGGACGCCTGCACAAGGAGGTTCGCGGTTGAGAGTTCTCACCGGTGAGGCGATGCGCGAGGTCGAGCGCTTCGCGATCGAGCGAGTTGGTGTCCCGGGGCTGGTGTTGATGGAGCATGCGGCGATCGGCGTTGCCGATGCGATCGGTGAGCGTTTTCCGGAGGCGTGGTCCGCCGCGATCTTCTGCGGTCCGGGCAACAACGGCGGCGACGGCCTGGCTGTCGCTCGGCTGCTGGATGCGCGTGGCTACTCGGTCGAGATCCTGCTCGCGGTACCCGGCACGCCGCGGGCGGGTGATGCCGAGGTGCAGGCGAAGATCTGCCGGCGACTCGGACTGGAGATCCGCGAGATCCGGAGCGAAGCGGAGCTGACATCCGCCTTGAGCTCCGCGATGGAGCGCGACCTGATCGTGGACGCGCTGTTCGGAACCGGTCTCGGCAGGCCGCTCGAAGGCCTCCTGGGTCGACTCGCCGCCTCACTGGGTGACCTCGGCCGACCGGTACTCGCGGTCGATCTTCCTTCCGGGCTCTCGGCCGACAGCGGCCGACTGCTCGGACCACATGTGACCGCCAGCCTCACGGTGACTTTCGGGGTTCCCAAGGTCGCGCATCTGTTCTCGCCGGCGGCCGAGGCGGTGGGAGAGTTGGTGATCGCCGATCTCGGGATTCCCGCCCGGCTCTTCGACAGCGCTGCCGGGGACCTGCGGCTGCTGACCGAAGAGCATCTCGGGCAGCTGCTTCAACCCCGCGCCCGCGAAGGTCACAAGGGAACGTATGGCCACACCCTGGTGGTGGCGGGTTCGAAGGGGAAGTCGGGTGCGGCGCTACTGGCGACCCGAGCCGCGGTTCGCGCCGGCTCCGGATTGGTGACCGTGGCGGTGCCGGAGGACCTCCTGACCGTCCTCGAAGCTTCGTCGTTGGAGAGCATGACGATCGGGCTGCCGATCGCGCCCGACGGTGGTCTCGGCGCGGGCGCGCTCGATCGGCTCCTGACGGCGGCCGAGGGCAAGAGCGTGCTCGCGGTCGGCCCCGGCCTGGGCACCGAGCCTTCGACCGTCGAGGTCGTGCGCCGGTTGATCGCTGAGACCCGGGTTCCGGTCGTCCTGGACGCCGACGGGCTCAATGCCTTCCAGGATCGGATCGCCGAGCTGGCGTCGCGGGAATCGCCCATGGTCCTGACGCCTCATCCCGCCGAGTTGGCCCGACTGCTGGGCGGGGATCGAGACGATGTCACCGCCGACCGGGCCCAAGCCGTGCGCCACGCGGACGAGCGGAGCCGCGCGGTGGTCGTACAGAAGGGGCCGCGGACCGTGATCGGTGACGCCGACGGCAACGCGGTCCATCCGACCGGCAACCCCGGCATGGCCCCGGGCGGTC
>JAJCXP010000305.1 GCA_029263375.1 Acidobacteriota bacterium
GAACTGCTCGACGAGACCGGCGCGCGCGAGCACGACGGCGTCGTACGGCGGAATCACCTCGCGGTCATCCTCGAGCACGCGCAGATCGTAGGCCGCGATCCTGCCGTCCGACGAGAAGGCGCTGATCACGTCCACCTCCCCGGCTGCGACCGCCTGGTACATCAGGGAGGGATCCATGCTGCGACGACCGCTGAATGCGAAACCGTAGACCCGCTCGAGCGACTTCCACTCAGAACGCTCGAAGAACTCGTAGTCGCCGCCGATGTCGAGGCCGGCCGCAACCCGCGCCAGGTCGCTGAGGGTGCGCACCCCGAGGCTCGCGGCCCGGTCTTCGCGCATCGCCAGGGCGTATGCGTTCTCGAATCCGAGTGCGCTCAGCAGCACCACGCCGTGCTCGTCCCTCAGGAAGGTCGCCACCTCCCGGGTCAATGCCTCGCGGCTCGGCGCGCTCTCCTGACGTCCCATCAACGTCGCCCAGACGGTACCGGTGTACTCCACGTAGAGGTCGATCTCGCCGAGGCGCAGGGCGTCGAAAGCCACGGTCGAGCCAAGCGACGACACCGCGCGACTCTCGACCCCGGCGCGGCGCTCGATCTGCAGGGCCAGCAGCTCGCTCAGGATGTACTGCTCGGTGAAGGTCTTGGCGCCAATCCGCAGCCGGTCGCCCTGCGCCTCACGGGCAACCAGGGTCACGCCGGCGTAGAGGTAGAGCGTGGCGAGCGCGGCCAGGCTGACCGAGATCAGCCCGCGGCGGCGGGTCGCGACGCCGCGCTCGAGCAGGCGGATCAGCGAGTCGAGTCCGAGCGCCAACGCCGCGGCGGCGACGCAACCGACCAGCACGGCGTCGAAGTTCCGCGTCTGGAGGCCGCTGAAGATGTAGTTGCCGAGACTGGTGGCGCCGACCGGCGTCGAGAGCGTCGCCGTCCCGACCACCCACACCGTGGCCGTGCGCACGCCGGCCACGATCACCGGCGCCGCGAGCGGCAGCTCGACCCGCAGCAGCCGCTGGCGGGGCGTCATGCCGACGGCGCGGGCCGACTCGACCAGCGACCGGTCGACACCGGCGAGACCGGTAACCGTGTTGCGCAACATCGGCAGCAGGCTGTAGACCGAGAGCGCCACCAGCGCCGGCAGGAACCCGATGCTCGACAACCGCACCCCGAGCGTCGGCTCGACCCAGGCAGCGAGCAGCGCCAGCGCCGGCACCATGACCGCCAGGAGCGCCAGGCTGGGGATGGTCTGCACCACTCCGGCAACGCCCAGGACGAGTTGCTCGAGCCGCGGCCGGTCTCTCAGCCAAACGCCGGTCGGAATGCTGATTCCGAAGCCGACCAACAGCGCTATCAGCGACAGTTGCAGATGCGCGGTCAGGTACTGAGGCAGGAGCGCCAGCTGCTCGCTCACGCGTCGCCTCCGGGCTCGGCGGTCTCGAATCGCGACAGGATGCTCGCGTGGCGACGCGGGGCCTCGAGCAGCTCGACCACGCACTCGGCGGCCGGCGCACGCATCAGCTCGCTCGGCGTTCCCACCTGGACCAGTCGACCGCGATCGAGCACCGCGATCCGGTCGGCGAGTAGTAGCGCCTCGGACATGTCATGGGTCACGAACAGACCGCTGAGACCCAGGCGACGGCGGACCTGATCGAACCAACGTTGCAGACGATCCCGGGTCGGCGGGTCGAGAGCGCCGAACGGCTCGTCGAACAGCACGACGCTCGGCTCGGCGGCGAGCGCCCGCGCCAACCCGACCCGCTGCCGCTGGCCGCCCGAGAGCTCGGCCGGCCAGCGGTCGCGGTACACGCTGGGATCGAGCTCGACGAGCTCCAGCAGCTCCGTGACCCGGGCCGAGATGCGGGTACCCTCCCACCCCAGGAGCGTCGGGGTGATCGCGACGTTCTCGCCGACGCTCAGGTGGGGAAAGAGCCCGATCTCCTGGAAGACGTAGCCCATCCGCCGCCTGATCGCCCATGCCGGACCGGTCCGCACGTCCTGACCGGCCACCAGCACCCGGCCACCGGTGGGCTCGATGAGCCGATTGACCATCTTGAGCGTGGTGGTCTTGCCCGATCCCGAGCCGCCGACCAGGAAGAGCAGCTCGCCGCGCGCGACCTCGAGCGAGATCCGGTCGACGGCGCGCGCCTCACCGTAGCTCTTGGAGAGATTCTGGAGCTCGATCACCCGGCGCCTATGATCGCACGCTCCAGGCGGACCCGAGAGTACCGACGGCTCTACATCTGGAGCTAGGGCACGGCCCCGCTGAACGCCTGCTCGACCCGGTCTCCCGGGCTGACCTGCAGGCCCTCGGCGACACAGTCCCAGGAGGTCGTGGACATCGGGATCGGCACGGTCTGGCCGGTGGTCCGATTCCGGCAACGTGCCCTGACGTCGGTCAGCCCCAGAGCCGCGCCGGAGGCGCCTCCCATGGCTCGCCCGAGGACCGCTTGCCGCACCTGGTCTCCGGGACCGACGCTCAGACCCTGCGCTACACAATCCCAGCCGTTCTCGCCCGACAGCGAGAAACTGACGGTCTGCGAGGTGGTCTCGTTGCGGCAGTGGACCTCGCGGGGCTGCATTCCGCCGACCGAGCCGCCGACCGCCATGCCGGCCGCGAGTTCGAACGAGCCGCTGTCGCAGGCGCCGTCGTCACGCAGGACTCCGCGTTGGTCCGCGGCCAGGCCGCAATCCCCGGCGGCATCGACGGCGACGCTGCCGGGGAGCAGCGCGTGCGTCTGGGTCGGGCCACCGTTGTCGGCCAGGTTGACGTCGAAGTCGACGCCGGGACTGATTGGCGAGAAGGAGGGACACGATGAGTCGTCGCCGAAGTTCCCGATGCCGACGACAAATGGGTAGGTGTAGCCGCCGCAGTTGCTGCCACTTACCGGATAGGCGACGATGTTGCGGTCGACGGTGACCGAGAGGGGCCCGGTCTTCCAGCCGGCATAGATGTTCGAGCCACTGTTGCGAGTGATCGTGCTATTGCTCAAGCTGATGTCGCCGTAGAGGGCGTTGTAGATACCACCACCCTTCACCGCCGTGTTGCCCGACAGCGTGCTGTTGGTGATCGAGGCCAGGGAATAGAAGTTATTGTAAATCCCGCCCCCTCTGGAGGACGCAGAGTTGCCCGACAGGGTGCTGTTAAGCACCACCGTGTCGGCGTCATTGGTGGCGTAGATCGCACCACCGTCCGTCGCCGAGTTGTCGAGCAGACGGCTGTCGATCACCCTGATCAGGGAGTCCGAGCTGAAGAAATCGCCGTAGCCGTAGATCGCGCCGCCGGATGCGTTCGCATGGTTCCCCGTCAGAGTGCTGTTGGTGATCGTCACCATCGAGTCGGAGGCGTACACAGCGCCGCCCTTCATCGCCAGGCCGTTGGCGACGGTGGTGTTGCGGAGCGCAAACGGGCTGTCCAAAACCGAGAAGATCCCGAACTCGGGAGCACCGGCGTCACGGGCGACGGTGAAGTCGCCACCTTCGAGGGTAATGTCGGTCACGATCGCCGGCAGCGCAGCCGTCAACGTCACGTCCGCCGTGAGCTGAAGCTCGTCGGCGCCGGCACCGGCGCTACAGCCGCCCACCGCCGAGTCGGAGTTGGCAGCGGTAATGGCGTCGGCGAGCGTGCAGCCGCCACCAACGACGATCACCGCCGTGCTCACCGGTTGCTGAAAAACCAGCAGCGCCACTAGAAAGACGCGCCGGGCATCCCTGGCCATCCACTCGCCTGACCCTCGATTCATGATGCAGCCTCGATTCTCGCATCGCCGGGAGCCGCCAGCCGCGAACCGCTGAGGGTTATCTCCGAGTCACCTAGAGCAGCCCGCGTCGAGCGCCTGCCGATTCCCCTGTATGAGCGGCTTCGAACTGTATTACAAGCGTTTCCGCCGAATCAAATGCGCGCCCTGTCGATGCACGGATCGACCCTGAGGCGCTCCGGGGCCCACGCCTGAGCTCTCTACTGCTCGAACGGCAGCGCCGCGCCGAGTTTGCGCTTCAGCCGGTCGCGAATCCAGCCCGCGTCCCACCACTCCACCGGATTGACCGCCATGCCGTGGAGCAGCACCGTGAAGTGCAGATGATCGCCGCCGGCCAGACCGGTCTGGCCGGAGCGGCCGAGAATCTCGCCGGTCGAGATCGCCTGCCCCTGCTGGACGTCGATCGACGACAGGTGGCCGTAGAGCGTCATCAGCCCGAAGCCGTGATCGATCACCACCGCGTTGCCGTAGATCCCGAAGTAGCGCGCCAACACGACGACGCCCGCATTGGCCGCCGGTAGCGGCGCGTGGCGCACTGACGCCAGGTCGAACCCGAGATGGTCCTGGCGATCGATCTCCTCGTCGGCGTAGAAGTAGGTCCGGCGGTCGGCGAACGCCGACATCACCTGGGCGTTGGGCATCGGCCGGAAGGCGCTGGTCCAGAGGAACTCCTGGCGGCTGTCGACGGCGAGATCGGTGAGCGTCTGCGCGTTCTCACGCCGCAGGTTGCGGTTGATGTGGATGTAGTCGTCGACCGCGCTCGCGCCCTTTGGCAGACCCGGCGTGTTGGCCATGATCTCGGGCACCACCTTGGCCAGAAATCCGTCGCTGATCTCGATGTCGTCGGTCGAATAGGCCTTGGGGAAGAACTTGTCGACGTAGCCGACGCTCGACCGGTTGCCGACGTCATCCTCGGCCGTCAGGCGGATCTCGTTGACGTCGGTCAGATCGAAGGGCACTCCGAACAGCGCGAAGCGATCTCCCTCGCCGCCGCCGGGCAGCGGGAAGCCCGGGAACCAGAACTCCCCCGCCTGGACGCCGTCACGGATCGAGCTCGCGCCGACCCGGTAGAGGACCACCTCGGCGCCGCCCTGGGTCGGATAGTGCTGGTCCGAGAGCACGCTCAGCGACGGCGGCACCAGACGCACCGGAAGAATCAGCTCGTCGGCCGCCGGTCCGGGTCTGCGAATCCAGGTGCCGGCGCGCGACGCGCTGGCCCGGATAGTCGCCTCGCCAGTGGTCAGCCCCTGGATCGCCTCGCTCCCGACCTCGGCCTCGAGCACCACCCTTTCGGTGCGGGCGCCCCAGAACGCCCACGGCGGCCGCGGCGTGTGGCTCTCTTCGGCCAGCAGCTCGACGCGGTCGCCCTGGACCAGCTCGAGGCGCAGATCACTCAAGCCGCGCACCGGCTCCTCGAACACCGCCTGCACTCCGGTGGCGCGGCCGATCCCCGGCAGGTCGGCCTCGATCGAGACCGACGGCTCCGGCCCGACGCGAAAGGTGACCAGGGCGCCAAGGCCCAGGAGCACCACCACCAGCAGAAAAAGGAACCGCTTCACCGGCGAGCCCTTGCGTCGCTCGCCCAGCATCTGATGATCCGCCATCTACTATCCCTTCGTGTTGTCGCGGAAGGAGCGCATCACTTCCCGCTTGTCCGAGTACTGCCGGCGGGCGAGCACGAAGTCGCGATGGGAGAAGCCGAGCTCGCTCCCGATCTGACGTATCTGTGCTTCCTCGCTGCTCGAGATGGAATCGTCCGCCGCCGAGACCGCGAACAGACAGTCGAGCAGCTCGGCGCGCTGCTCGGGCGTCGCGATGCTCGCGAACTCGCGCGTCACCAGGAAGTTCTCGGTATGGCCGAAGAGCCGATTCTGACTCTTCGCCATCTGGACCACCAGCACCGCCTGCTCCTCCGGCAGATGGCCGAGGCGGCTGACGATCGCCTCCATCTCGCGCGTCTCGACCTCGCTGATGTCCTGGTCGGCGTGCGCAACCCGGCCGAGAATGTACGCGAAGGCGGCAGTGTAGCGCGCCCGCTCCGGCTCCAGCGCTTCCAACTCGCCAACGATCCGGCGCACCGTGTCGGTGTCACCGCTCGAATCCCGGCTGGCGCGCTGGCCGCCTCGACTGAGCCCGAGGGCTTCTAGAATCGTCATGTCCAGCGCTACGAAATCCCAGCCGGGGCGGTTTGTCAACCGGTGGGTCGAACCAGCGAGTAGAATCCTCGGAATCGGGCGAGAGGAGATCGGCATGAAGCGACAAATGGCGGCAGCTGTGGTTATCGTGGCTCTTGGGACGGCGGCCGCCGCCGCAGCGGAGGTCCCCGGCGTCTACGTGATCCTCGACGGCTCCGGTTCCATGTGGGGCCAGCTGCCCGACGGCACCCACAAGATCACCGCCGCCCGTGACGTGGTCAAGCGCTTTGCGGCCGATGACTACGCTGGCCGCGAGCTGGCGTTCCGCGTCTACGGCCATCGCCGCGAGGGCGACTGCTCCGACAGTGAGCTGGTCGTGCCGTTCTCGGATCCCGAGGCGGCGATCTCGAAGATGGCGAGGTTCGCCGACGGAGTGAACCCCAAGGGCAAGACGCCGATCTCGCGTAGCCTGCGCCTGGCGCTCCAGGACTTCGGCGACCGCCCGGGCGAGATCATCCTGGTCTCCGACGGCATCGAAACCTGCGACGAGGATCCGTGCGCGCTGGTGAAACAGTGGCGCGAGAGCAACGTCGCGATCCGGGTGCACGTGGTCGGGCTCGGCCTCCAGGACCAGGAGCGCGCGGCGATGGAGTGCATCTCGGAAGCTGCGGGCACGTCCTACTACGACGCCCAGTCAGCCGACGACCTGGCCGACGGCCTGGCCGAGATTCAGCAAGGCGCCGGCGAGCCCGGCGAGTCGACGCCCTCGGAGTGGCAGGTGCTCTCGATCCGAGCGACGACCCAGGGTGGCGACAAGATCCGGGTCGAAGGCACAGCGCAGCCGGCCGCCGGCGGCGATCCGATCGCGGTCACCAGCCTGAGACACAACCTGGTGCCGCCCGGCGAACATCAGGTCGCGGTCGGCGTGATGACCAGGAACGGCAACATCTACGAGCCGGTTACCCAGTCGGTGACGGTCGCGGGCGACGGTCAGACCGAGATGTCCGTGGTCGTGCCCGAGCCGCCCTCGGTCCGAGCCAGGTTCCTGGATCGAGGCGAGCAGATCCACGGTTCCCTGGTGACCGCCTACCAGGGCGGCGAAGAGGTGTGGCGATTCCGCCCTCAGGACCGCGCCTACCTCGACCCGGGCACCTACGAATTCAGATCCTCACCCAACGCCGAGAACCAGCTCTCGACGACCGAGACCTTCGCCGCGGGCGACCACAAGGAGGTCGTCTTCGAGCTGGTGCAGACGGTGCAAGCGCTGATCAAGATGGTCCCGGCGGGCGACGAGAAGCCGTTCAGCAGCAACTATGAGCTGTGGCAGGACGGTGAGCTCAAGTACAAGGTGCACTCTCGCAACGGCGTGCGCGCTCTACCCGGGACCTACGATCTGCACCTGCCGCTACGCCTGACGCCCTACGTCCACCCCGGCCTGGTGCTGACGACCGACGAGGAGCAGGAGTTCGTCATCGAAGTCCCGGTCGGGCACGCGACCATCCGCTACGAGAACGCCGACGGCTCCCCCGGGCCCGAGTCTCGGATCTTCGTAGCGCGCAAGAACGAAGCCGGGAGCTGGGTACGCGACGGAATTTTCACCGCCGGAGACCGGATCCCACTGGTTCAGGGCGAGTACAAGGTCGAGGGCTGGGGTCAGGTGGGCAGCTTCGACGAGGTTTTCTTCGAGATCGCCGTCGGCGACGAAAAGGAGCTCGCGCTGCGCGACAAGGGCAACTAGACCGATCGCCCCCCTTCCCTAGAACCCATGCACCCTGAGGAGGTCAGCTTGAACAAGACCCTCGGTATCGTCGCCCACAGCTTCGAAGGCGGAACGCTCTGCTTCTTGACCGCGTGCCGCGAAGGCGCGGTCCACCTGGGGCCCCACATGCACCCGGAGATCGTGTTGAGCGCAATCCCGATGGGCTTGACCCTGGGAGCCTGGGAGACCGACGACCACCAGGCCGTTGGCCGGGAACTGGCCCGGGGCGTCCAGCAGGTCGCCGACGCCGGTGCCGACTTCTACCTCTGCCCCGACAATACCGCCCACATCGTCCTCGAGAAGATCGCGTCCGAGCTGCCCATTCCTGGCATCCACATCGCCCACGCCGTTCGCGAGGAGATCGTGTCTCACGGCTGGAAGCGCATCGGCCTTCTCGGCACCAAGTGGACGATGACCGGGACCGTCTACCCCGTCGCTCTGGTCGAGGCCGGGATCGAGTGCCTGGTTCCCGACGAGCAGACGATGGACCGCCTGCAGGCCGCCATTTTCGACGAGCTCTGCCAGTCGATCTTCCGCCCGGAGACCACCGAGCTCTTCGTCCAGGCGATCCGCGATCTCGAAGCCGAGGGCGCCGATTGCGTGATCCTCGGCTGCACGGAGATTCCGCTCATCATCAACGCCGAGAACTCGCCGCTCCCCGTCCTCGACTCGACCCGCCTTCTCGCTCGCTACGCGGTCCTCGAGGCGATCAGCGAGCGACCGCTAGCCAACCGCCCGGGCTGGCTCGAGGTATCGAGCACGTGATCGGCGGACAGGGCCAGCACCTCGCAAGCGAGTTGCCTGCGACTACAATCACGCCATGAGATTGCTGTCGCTCCTGTCCCTGCTGGCGGTTTTCGCCTGTTCGCCCGCTCCAGAAAGCACCGAGCCGACGATCCACCCACTGATCGGCTCGTGGCGCGCGGTGCTCTCCTCGCCCGGCGGCGAGCTGCCGTTCGGCATCGAGATCTCGGCGCAGGGCGAGGGGCTGACCGCGTTCGCCATCAACGGCGAGGAGATCCTGCCGTTCAGCGACGCCGCGCTCGACGGTGACGATATCCGGCTGGTCTTCGCCTGGTACGACTCGCGCATCGAGGCTCGGTTCGACGGGCCCGATCGCATGGTCGGCATCTGGTCGAAGACCGTGCCAAGTGGCGTCTCCAGCCTGTCGTTCGCGGCCACTCGCGGCACGGGCGACCGATTCCTGCCGGTCGCCGAGGAGGGACTCGAATCGGGACCGGCCGACGCATCGCCGTCGATCGCGGGCATCTGGGAGGTCGCCTTCACCGACGAGGACGGTACCGAGCCCGCGCGTGGCGAGTTCGAGCAGACCGGCTCGCAGGTAAGCGGCACCTTCCTGACGCCGACCGGCGATTACCGGTTCCTCGAAGGCAGTTACGAGAACGGCCTGCTCCGGCTCTCGGCCTTCGACGGTGGCCACGCCTTTCTCTTCCACGCCCGAGCCCAGGCCGACGGCACGCTGGACGGCGACTTCTGGTCGCGCGACACCTATCACGCGACCTGGACGGCATCGCGCGTCGACGATCCGCAGGCCGAACTGATCCCGGATGCCTGGGAGCTGGTCGGACTCAACAACGACGAGGGCAAGCTGGCGTTCACCTTCCCCGACATGAGCGGCTTCCCGGTCTCCCTGACGGACGACCGGTTCCAGGGCAAAGTCGTGTTGGTGAACATCTTCGGCTCCTGGTGCCCGAACTGCAACGACGAGGCGCCGCTGCTGGCGGAGTGGGCACGCCTCTACCACGACCTCGGCCTCGAGGTCGTCGGCTTGGCCTACGAGTTCACCGACGACTTCGAGCGCAGCAAGAGCATGGTGCAGCGTTTCGCGGTGCGGCATCAGATCGGCTATCCCCTGCTGATCGCCGGCACCAGCGACAAGAGCGCCGCCGCCGAGACACTCCCCGACCTGACCTCGGTGGTCGCCTACCCGACCACGATCTTCGTCGATCGCGC
This sequence comes from Acidobacteriota bacterium, assembly GCA_029263375.1. Lineage (GTDB taxonomy): Bacteria > Acidobacteriota > Thermoanaerobaculia > Multivoradales > JAHEKO01 > JAHEKO01. Next base: position 9,617 of record JAJCXP010000305.1, read on the forward strand.
GGGCACCGTGCGCAAGATTCACAGCGGCTTCTCGGGCCCCGGAACCGGCGAGCACTACGAGCACCTGGTCGCCGAGATGGTCGCGCTGATCGAACACCTGCTGGCGGAACCGGCGTAGGGTCGATTTCTACTACTCAGGGCCGATGGTGGCCTTTGCCGGCCCTCGAGGTCAGCCAAGGGGGAGGTCTCTCCTCCGGGGCCCGCAGCCGGCTACCGAAAGTATCCCGACAACGTCCGCGCCTCGGTGCCCGGCTCGTCGACCTCGACCGTCACCTTCCGCCAGCGCCCGCTGCCGTCGCTGCGCGTGTAGTAGGAGACCAGATACTGGCTGCGCAGCTCCTCTTCGATGTCGGAGTAGATCTCTTCCAGGTCGTCCGTGACCTTGGTCAGGAAGACCCGTCCGCCGACCTCGCTGGTCAGCTTGCGCAGGCGGCCGAG
>JAJCXP010000306.1 GCA_029263375.1 Acidobacteriota bacterium
AGACGGCCCGTCTTGGCGGCCCGGCTGGGTAGCGCGAGGGGACTAGTCGGCGATGCCGGTGAACGTCTGCCTCACCCGATCGGCGTGCTGGTAGACGAGGCCCTCGTCGCGGCAGCTCCAGGTCAGCGTTCCGGCAGGGACGAATTGGACGGCCTGGCCGCTGGTCTGGTTCAGGCACTGCACCCGGGACTGATTGACGCCGATCGCCGTGCCGCCGATGTCGGCGGCGTCCGGTCTGGCCAGGACGTCCTGACGGATCCGATCGCCCGGGCTCACGCCCAGCCCTGCGGCCTCGCAATCCCAGGCTCCGGTGGGCTGCTGGATCGTGATCATCTGTGCGGTGGTGACGGTGCGGCCGGTCACTCGTAGTACGCGCGTGCCGCACGACGACCCGCCCACCGGAGCGGCGCCGAACTCGAAGGAGCCGCTGTCACACACGGCGTCGCGGGCGAAGCATCGCTGGTCGTCGGCCAGACCGCAGGTGCCCGCGCCATCGATCGCCGAAGCGCCGGCGAGTAGCGCGTGGGTGCGCGTGGGGCCGCCGTTGTCGGCGAGGATCGGGTCGAGGCCCGAGATCGAGCCAGGGACTCCGCAGGTGCCATCGCTGTCGAAGTTGCCGCCGTTGTCGTGGACGTTGTAGGTGGCGCAGTCGCCGCCGATGTTGTCGCTCAGTACCGAGCCGTAGAAGTCGATCCGGATCCCGAAGGTGGTGTAGTCCGAGACGCCGCCGCCGGTGCGCGCCTCGTTCGCGGCTACGGTGCTGTTCGTCAGGGAGAGAGTCGATCCGTAGCCGCCGAAGATGGCGCCGCCCAGGTAGCCGGAGTAGTTGCCCGAGAACGTGCTGTTGATGACCTCGACGTCGGAGAGATAGCTACCGATGCCGCCGCCGAAGCCGGTCACGGCATTGCCACTGATGGTGCTGTTGTAGACGACGATGCTGTTGAACGCGGAGTAGACCGCGCCGCCGGTGTGAGCGCTGTTGTTCGAGAGCGTGCTGTTGGTGAGCTCGAGGATCCCGAAGTCGGCGAATACTGCGCCCCCCGCCGGACCGTAGAAGCCGCCGTAGGTCCCGACTCCACCGTTGAGGGTGACCTCGTTCAGGCGCAGCGTAGCTCCGGAGTCGATCTGGAAGAACCGGAACGCGGGTGCGCTCGGGTCTCGCGAGACCTCGAAACCGCCACCCTCGATGGCGATGTCGGTCACGACCACCGGCAGCCCGTTCGCGCCGATCGTGTCGTTGTGGATCGCGGCGAGCTCGATGTTGGCGGTCAGCGTGAGGACATCCTGGCCGGAACCACCTGGCGGGCAGAGACCGCCGGAGTCGTCGTCGTTGTTGGCGGCGTCTATCGCGTCCACCAGTGTGCAGGTCCCGTTGACCTCGATGTTGGCCGCGGTCGCCGGCAGCTGCAGCACCAACAGGAAGGCCAGGGAGAGGCACCATGATCTCCGCGTCCACGAAGATTCTCGGGAGGATCTACGCCCACGCAGACGGACTCCCAGCATGGAACATCCCCTTTCCGGCTCGCGCCAAACTCTCCGATATCAGAAGGCTAGAGCGTAGCAACCGCGCTCCGAGCGAGCAATCGACGCATGCGCATCGCCGAATGTGCACCTCATCGCGATACCCCGCCTGATCTCGGATGCGCGGAGTTCGGCTCTCAGCGCTCGACGACCGGCAGCACATGGCGCGATGCATGAGCCGCGTCGTGGTGGATCGTGACCACGGCGCTGCGGGAGTCGCTCGACTCGGTCTCGAGGGCGCCGCTGTGGAGGTTGCGAGAGAAGTGGGGGAAGAAGGCGGTCGAGATCTGGGCGCGGATGCGATGGCCACGGCGGAGGGGCGCCAGATGTTGCCGCGCAGCAGGACGCCGTCCCGCATGGCGATCTCGACATCGCGATCGACCCGCGGTCCGTGATCTCCGCAGCCACAGGCGATGAGGCAAGCAACGGCCACCGCCGCGCCGATCGGCAGGTGAGCCACTGACTGATGTCTGGCGTGCATGAGCCTCACCCGCGCCGAAGCCTATGTGATCGAGAACCTATCGATCACCCACAACCAAGTTCCGTCGCTCTGTCGGCGAGCAATTTCGGCCGTGACTTCACCATCCGGGAGCCGCGTCGAGGTGAGCGCCAGATCGTCGCAGACCAGCGCCTCTTGCTGATGTCCAGAGTCGAACTTTCGCCCGGTCGCGACCAGCTCGGCAAACACCTTGCGAATGGCCTCGCTTCCCACAGCCGGCTCGCTGCCGCCGTAGTCGAGAACGGCGTTCGGCTCATAGAGGGCAACCATCCCGTCGACATCCCCTTCCGACTGTAGGCGGATCAACAGCCGCTCCAGCTCTTGAGGATCATGAGCGCGGTGCTTGTTCATGCCTGCCTCCTGGGTTGCGCGCTCGCAGCCCCGAGGTACGACTCCTTGTTGGGCTAGGGCGAGCTAACTGGTGAGATGTCTACCACACACCAGACTCACTAGATCGCACACCCTCGTCGCCGCGCGTGCCCCAGTCGCTCGCTCACGCTCCCCTCGCGGACCGACGGTTCGGCGATGACCCGCGGGAAGCCGCCGAAGTAGCGTGAAAGCTCGGCCAGTTCGCTCCAGCGCGCTAGGACCTCGGGATCATCGGTTGGGGCTCGGGTCGGGCTGATGATCGTGTCGAGCCAATCGGCGAGCATGTCCGGCATGTACGACGCCTCGTAGCCGGCCTTGCGCAGCTCGAGCCAGAGCGTGCGGGTGGGGGAGTCCGGCCCGCCCGCGATCACGATCGTCTGGTCTTGGGTGGCGCCGAGCCGCTCCAGCTGCTCGCGCCACTCGGGCGCCGCGAGTGGAGTGCGCGGTTCCGACGGTGGATGACTCGGCAGATGAACGGCGCGAGGGAGGTGGAGGTCGTCCCACGCGACCTGATCGCGAATGTCGATGATGAGGATCCCTTCAGGGTCGGCGCGGATCGCCTTGGCGACGGCCAGCGCTCCGATCACGCCGGATTCTCTGGCCGGCAGGGTGTCGTTTCCGGCCAGCAGGGCGAGCAGCCCGAGCGCCGCGGCGAGTGCTCCCAGGATCTTCTCTGAAGTCACCTCGGCAGTCACCGGCGAGCTTCGATCCACTCGCTGGCGCGGAATGCGGCGAGCGCGGCTAGGACGACGGCGAAGACGACCCATCCGAAGGGCACGCCTAGAATCTCGGGGATGGTGATCTGGCCCATGGGGGTCGATCGGTAGAACGGCTCGATCCAGGGAAAGCTCTCGTTGAAAAGGAAGACCCCGAACAGCATCCCGCCGACCACGGCCAGGCCGTCGCGGCGACCGGTCGCGGCCGAGACGCACGAGGTGCCGGGGCAGAGCCCGCCCATGACGAAACCGAGTCCGAACACGACTCCGCCGGCGAGCTGCGGCAACAGATAGGTGGGTGGCAGGTAGACCAGCGGCAGGTCGAGCCAGCCGAGCTCGGCCAGCCAGAACACCCCCAGCATGGAGGTCACGACAGCGCTGAAGAGCACTTTGAGAACCGACATGTCGGTCAGGTAGAACTGCCCGGCGAGCTTGGTGGCCGAGCCCATGCCGCCTCGCTCCAGGAACCAGCCGAAGGCGATGCCGATCACCAGAGCGACCAGCAGGGACGTCGACTCACCGAAGAGGCCGTACTCGTACAGTGGAGCGCTCATGTCCACTGCTTCCGAAAGAGGGGGGCGAACGCGTAGCCAGCGGCGAAGGCGGCGACGATGAAGATCCAGCTGCCGACGCTCAGGAGAGCGCCACCGGTCAGGGCCTGGCCGCTGGTGCAGCCGCGGGCCAGCTTGGCGCCGAAGGCCATCATGACGCCGGCCGAGAACGCGAGCAGCAGCCGCGTCCGGTGAGCGGATCGCGGTCCCATGTCGATGCCCCGGCGCAAGCGGCCGGCGAGATAGGCTGACAGTGCGCCGCCCAGAATGACGCCGAGGATCTCGAATACCAGCCAGTCTCGCAGAGGACCGGATTTCCCGTCGCCCAGGAAGACGGCGTACGGCTCGAGCGCCGCGGCGCGTTCGGGAACCAGGCTCTGCATGCCGGCGGCGACGGTGCTCGAGAAGGCGCCGGAGGCGCCGAGCCCGCGCCCCATCACGACGAACGACAGGAGCAGCACCAGGCCGATGCCGAAGCCGGCGAGGTAGGGGCTGCTATACGGCCTGGGCTCGCGGGTCATCGGCTGGAGACGGCAGGCAGATCGCGACCGGCCCAGTCCTCGAAGGAGCCGTCATAGAGCAGCACCTCGTGGCCCAGGAGCCTCGAGCTCAGGAGGGCGAGCGTGGTGAACAGGCCGATGTGGCAGTAACCGACGACCGTGTCGCCGGGCGAGACGCCGGCCGCGCTCAGGAGCTCGCGAAGCTTCTCTGGGGGGTGGAGCCGCATCGTCTCCTCGTCCAGGAGCGAGGTCCACGGGATGCTGCCCGCTCCGGCGATGTGTCCGGCGAGGCCCCGATCTTCACGAACGCCGTCGAAGAACGCCGAGGCGCGCGCGTCCACCAGTTGGTAGCCGTCGGTGGGAAGGTGGGCCTGGACCCACTCGGCATCGACGATCATCTCCGGCCTCGGACGAAGCACGACGTCGCCGGGCTCGGGCTCGCCGGTGACCTCTCGGGTCACGTCGAATCCGGCCGCCTTCCAGGCTGGGAGGCCGCCGTCGAGGAGCGACGCTCGGTCACCGAGGCCGGCCCAGTCGAGCGTGAAGACCGCGCGCGAGGCGGCCGTGACCCGCTCGTCCGACCAGTAGACGACGATTCGGGACGTCTCGCGCACCCCGATCCTGCGCAGGACGGCCTGGAGTGCTTCGGCCTCGGGCAGCTGCAACATCAGCGTGTTGGGGTCGTGACCGCCGGAATGGGTGGAGGCGGGATCCGCCATGTCTCTGGCTTCGAGGTGGTGTGCGCCTGGGATGTGCTCCGCGGCGTAGGACTCGTCGACGCCGATGTGGATCAGGACGAGCGCGGGATCTCCAGCCTCGAGCCGAGAGTGCACCCACTCGGCCGACACCAGGATGCCCGGCTCCTCGCTCGATGCGGCGGCCAGACACGGAGCGAGCACCAGGATGCTCAGGAGAATCGCGGACTGAATCGGTTTCATGATGCAGCATTGTCCGAGCAATGCATGGTTCGCGGCAAGTGGCGGGCAGCGAACTGCGGTTCACTGCAGCCAAGGCCCGATTGCCTGCAGCCGAAGGGCTCGCGGCTCGCAAGCTCGGGGGTGGAGGTCACGGGCGCCGACTCGGGACCGCGACACCGCCGCGGCCCCGAGTCCCGATTCCTTCGTGGGAGAGCGGCCCGCTACCGGCGGGCGATGCGACCGCAAGCCTGGAGCTCGAGGCCGGTCTTGGTGACTCGCCGGATCGACATGGTGCCGAAGCCATCGAGGCGCAGGCTGGTGGTCTGGGCCGAATCGAGGCGGCCGCGGCCGCTGTCGTCGACCACCCACTCGCCGATGAAGAGGGCGTCGCCGGTGCAGGCGTTCGGTCCGCTGGCCACCGAGCTGTCGTCGTAGAAGAGCGAGACGTAGCTCTGCTTCGGATCGAGGCCGGTCGCCAGGGC
>JAJCXP010000307.1 GCA_029263375.1 Acidobacteriota bacterium
CCCCAGATCGGTCCAGAACTGCAGCCGCGAGGCGAGCCCGTCGAGGCCCCGGCTCTCGAGCCGATCCCCCGCCACGCTCAGACCCACGACCCAGCCGAGGCCGATGAGGATCGCCAACGACACCGCGGCCGCAATCGCGACGCCACGTGTCAGCCGCGTCGATTCGCGCAGCTGCTCGCGCGCGTTCCACAGGAAGTAGCCCGAGAGGAGCACGTTGACCAGCATGCCGCCGCGAGATCCCGAGCCGGCGACCAGCATCAGCATCACGCCCATGATCACCAGCTTGGCGCGCAAGGAAGTGCGCTCGTAGGGCGCCAGGAGCGCCACCATCAGCACGTTGCAGCTCAAGGCCGTGAGGTTGGGCTCGATGAAGAAGCCAGCCGCACGCCGTAGGTCCGTGAGCTGGCTGGCACCCGCGGTGGCCACATCGACCTTGCCGAAGCTGTCCGCCACCTGCGCGCCGATGCGGTAGAAGAGCGCGGGGTTGAGCGCGTTGAGAGTGCTTCCGATTACGGTCACCCCGGCCGCGACGACCGCCAGGCGACGGAACTTCCGCCAGCCGCGAACCGCCACATAGGTCGCGGCGCCCAGCATCAGGGTGAGGAGATAGAAGTGAACCAGGAACGCGCGCATTGCGCTCGAGCCGGCATCGCCACCGAGGGTCAGCATGAAGAGCGCCAGCACCGGCCAGAACAGGATGACCGCGCTCCACTCCAGTATCGAGGCCTGCCGGATCAATCGCTTGACCACCGGATAGCGGTAGACCAGGTAGCCGAAATTGAGCACCAGCATGCCGGCCGAGATCAGCCCGGTGCTGCCGAAGGGCAGCGCCAGGATCCGAAAGAGCCCTGTCATGTTGAGTAGCAGGACGATGCTGTACGCGAGGTCGATCATGGCTGCCGCGTCTCAGTATAGCGACGAGCCGCACCGACTCCAGTCAAACGGTCCACTCGCTCGAGCGACCCCGGCGAGGAAAAAGTTTGCTCCTGATGATTGCATCTTGACGCAATTGTGCTATCGTGCAGAAGTCATGGACGACACCGGCACCTGCATCCCACTCCAAGACCTGCTTCCCACCGAGCTCTTCAAGGCTCTCGGCGATCCCAACCGGGTCGCCATCCTCTGCGACCTGTGTGAGTGCCGCGGCGGTCCCAAGACGGTCACCGAGCTGGCTGCTGAATTGCCGGTGGACCTGTCGGTGGTCTCGCGCCACCTGGGCGTTCTCAAACGCGCCCGGGTGCTCGACGCCGAGCGCAACGGCAAGAGCGTCGAATACCGCGTCCGCGCCAGCGATCTGGTCGAAGTGTTGCGAGCGCTGGCGGACGCGATCGAGAGCTGCTGTCCCCTTCCGGCCGACACGGATCAGCCGGCTTCGAAGCATCCCAAAACCGAGACGCGAGCGGAGTCGGCCAACTCTGCCAGCGTCTCCCAACCGTGAGGAGAGACCGATGAAGCGGTTCCTAACCCCAAGAGTCGCCCACTGCTGCGAAGGCAGCTGAATCAGGTCCTGGGCAAGACCTGAAACTGCCCACCGGCTCCCGCCTCGCGGCGTAGTAGCCTCACGCCCATGACCTTCCGGCCCGTCGCACTGCTCGTCCTGCTGGTGGCGGCCCTTCTCGGCTGCGCCTCCCCGGGCCCGAGTCCCCAACCCGACGGCGCCGAGCCCACAGACGTACGGGCAGAGCATGCCCCACAGCTCCTCCTGGTCAGCATCGACGGCTTTCGCTGGGATTTCCTCGAGCGCACCGAGACTCCGCATCTCGACCGCCTGGCGGAGGTGGGAGTTCGCGCCCGCAGGCTCATCCCGTCGTTCCCAAGCAAGACCTTCCCCAACCACTACACGCTGGTCACCGGCCTCTACCCCGGACACCACGGCCTGGTCGCAAACAATATGTGGGACCCGGAGTTCTCGGCTCTCTACACCCTCGGCCGGCGCGACGAGGTTGCGAACGGCCGCTGGTACGGCGGCGAGCCGATCTGGGTCGCCGCCGAGCGTCGGGGGCTGAGGACCAGCCCATATTTCTGGCCCGGCTCCGTGGCCGAGATCGGCGGCCTGCGGCCCACCTGGGTGGACCCCTACGACGGTGACGTCCCGAACCGGGCCCGGATCGACCTCGTGCTCGACCGTCTGGCACTCGATCCCGCGCGCCGCGCCTCGTTCGCGACCCTCTACTTCAGCCTGATCGACGACGCGGCTCACCGCTACGATCCCGACCGCGCGCCCGAAGTCGCGGCCGCGATCCGCACCGCGGACGACCTGGTCGGCTACCTCCTCGAGGGGCTCGAGCGGCGCGGCCTGGCTGGATCCGACGAGACTTCGGGTGCACCGGGGATCGACCTGATCCTGGTCTCCGATCACGGCATGGCGGCGAACGCGCCGGAGCGCGCGATCCTGCTCGACCGGCTGGTCGACATCGAGACCGCGAACGTCATCGACTGGAACCCGGTGGCAGCATTCTGGCCGGCACCCGAAGCGGTCGAGCAGATCTACGCGGCGCTTCACGGCGCTCATCCACACCTGTCGGTCTACCGCCGCGAGGAGATCCCAGACCGATTCCACTACCGGGATCACCAGCGTATTCCGCCGATCCTCGGAATCGCGGACGAGGGCTGGGTCGTGACCACGTCGCAGGAGCTCGAGAACAACCCCGGCAGGTTTCCCGGCGGCAGTCACGGCTACGACAACGAGTTGATCTCGATGGGTGCCCTGTTCCTCGCCGCGGGCCCGTCCTTCCGCTCGGGAGCGGTGGTCGAGCCGCTTCGGAACGTCCACGTCTACGAGCTCATGTGCCACATCCTGGGACTTCCACCGACGGCCAACGACGGCGACCTCGCGGCAGTGCGCCACCTGCTCCGCAGCGCGCCGTAGAATCGCTCCGCAGAACCCCAAGTGCCCAACTACGTAAAGAAAGAGGAAAGGAGCTCCCCAACATGAACTACAAGGTCCTCTCGAGTATTGTTCTCGTCGTCACCCTGATCGCGCTCACACCGGCGTTCGCCGCCATCCCCGACGGCCCGCCGCGCGTGAGCCCGATGGCCACCGTTTCACAAGTCGTCGGAGTCAGCGAGGTCTCGATCGTCTATAGCCGGCCCGCCGTCAACGAGCGTAAGGTCTGGGGCGAGCTGGTGCCCCTCGGCGAGGTCTGGCGCACCGGCGCCAACGAAGCCACCACGTTCACTCTGTCCCACGCCGCCAAGATCGACGGTCAGCCCCTCGCGGCCGGCAGCTACGGCCTGTTCACGATCCCAGGCGAGTCCGAGTGGACGGTGGTCTTGAACAAGGTCGCGGAGCAGTGGGGAGCGTTCAACTACGATGCCGCCCAGGACGCTCTGAGAATCCAGGTCAAGCCGCGGGGCGCCGACTTCAAGGAGCGCTTCGAGATCGACTTCACCGACGTCGGCGCCGACTCGACCACCGTCAGCATGCGCTGGGCGGAGCTCGAGATTCCGTTCGAC
>JAJCXP010000308.1 GCA_029263375.1 Acidobacteriota bacterium
TCGGGGTCGGCGGTCGCGTCGTCATCCTCGTGCAGATTCTCGTCGTCCTGAAAGAATTCGGTGGCCAGGATATTCAGCCGATCGAGCTCGGAGAACATGTAGGCCGCGGCCCGGAAGGCGTAGCCGAGCGGATCGTCGGGCGCACGAAGGATGTGCGTGTCGAGGGCGGCCTGAGCGTCCTCGAAGGCGAAGTTGTACAGCCGGTCGAGCGCGTGCGCGATCGCCGGGGCGATCTGGCGCTGATTTCGGACAGTTTCGGCCGCTGGCGCCGGAATCGACGCGGGCTTCGACGCGGCCGCGGTCGAAGCGAGCAGCGCCCAACAGGTGATAGCGGCCAACCGGCCTGCAACGAGCCTCATCGTGTCCAGTTTTCAAGCAACGCGCGTGCCGTCACCAGGGTCCGTCCGTCCTCGAACGGCCTTTCCGGTCGCGGCCCGGCTTCGACCGTGCGGCGCAAGCGAGCGATCGCGTCGGGGCGCCGTGCCGGATTCGAGTCGTAGATCGCCTCGGCCAGATAGAGCTGACTCAGCGGATGATCGGGCGCGATCTCGACCGCGCGCTCGAGCGATGAGAGCGCCTTGCGCTTGTCCACCCAGCCGGTGATGAACGGTACGCGGGGCGCCTCGAAGTGCAGGCGGCCCATGATCCGGTAGCCGCCGGCGTCTTCATACGCCTCGTCGAGACCGATGACGATCTCGGCATAGTCGCGCACCCGGTTGGCGACGCCTTCGCGGGCGGCGGCGAGCTTGCCGCGCTCGCGGCCCCACACTCCCCAATGGACGCAGGTCCAGAAGTAGGTCGGCGCCGCCTCGGCACGGCCGCGCAGGGCGTCGATCACTGCTTCCACTGTGAGGTGGTCGAACGCCGCACGCCCCCCGAACTCCGCGGCGATGCGGTCGAGGCTACCCTCACCGAGGTCACGCCCGACGGCGAAGACCGCGCGCTTGTCGTCACGCGCTTCGAGGACGTAGTCGCCCTGGAAGTGGAGTGCTCTCATCAACTTCCAGCGCAGCTCGAGGTCGTCCGGACGGGTGGCCAGGGCCGCCTGGTAGGCGGCGATCGCCTCGGCGATCGGCTCCGGTGCCGGCTGCAGGCCGGAGCCGCCTTCGTCGCGTCGCTCCCAAGCTGCGTCGCCGGCGGCGACGCGCGGGTCCCGAGATGCAGCCAGAGCCGAGGCGCCGGCGGTCAGGGTCAGCGCGATGGCTGTCAGGCGGTGACGGCGGCGCGAGGTCATCGGTTGGATTGTAGCCTTGTTCGAGCATTTTTCAGGCTGAAACCAAGGCTCGGGCAGCGCCGTATCATCGGATTGACGGACAGAGTTCGAGCGATTAGGCTCTTTTTGCGAGGCTGCCGATATCGGGCCTCGCATCGCTGTTTCTGGACGCTGCCAATGGACCTTGATCTGAAGCCATCCGGTCAACCGGCCATCGCCTTCCGGCCAGCGTCGGCGCGCGACGCCCCGAATCCCTCGTGGGGTGACGATGTGCGGTGCAGCCTGGGGCTGGCGCGCGAGTACCTGCTGGGGCTCCGCGAGGCCGATGGGCACTGGTGCGCCGAGATCGAGGGCGACACGATTCTCGAGTCCGAGTACATCCTGACCATGCACTTTCTCGGGCGTATCGAGGACCCGAGGGTCGAGAAGGCGGCAGCGTTTCTGCGACGGTGCCTGCTTGACGACGGCGGCTGGGCGATCTACCCCGACGGCCCCGCCGACGTCAGTTCGTCGGTCAAGGCCTATTTCGCGCTCAAGCTGCTGGGCGACGACCCCGAGGCCGAGCACATGCGCAACACGCGTGACCAGATTCTGCGGCTGGGCGGTCTCGACGCCACCAACTCTTTCACCAAGATCTATCTGGCGATCTTCGGTCAGTACGACTGGGAGCGGGCGCCCGCGGTGCCGCCTGAGCTGATCCTGTTTCCGAATTGGTTTCCGTTCAACATCTACGAGATGTCGGCCTGGTCGCGGGCGATCGTGGTGCCGTTGAGCGTCATATGGGCGTGCCGCCCGCACCGGCCGGTGCCCGAGCACGCGCAGGTATCGGAGCTCCGGACGCCGCAGGACGAGGGGTCGTCGGTCCAGGCTGCCGAGCGCCTGACGGGGTGGCTCTGGGCGCGCTTCTTCGTCAACGTGGATCGCTTGATCAAGGCGCTCGAGCGGCTGCGGCTGACGCCGCTGCGGGACCGCGCTCTCCGTCGAGCGGAGAGCTGGATCCTCGAGCGTCTGCCGAAGAGTGACGGTCTGGGAGCGATCTTCCCGCCGATTCTCAACACCGTGATGGCCTTCGACTGCCTCGGGTACGCGCAGGACGACCCGATCCAGGGCAGCCAGATCGCCGAACTCGAGAAGCTCGAGATCGAAGACGCAGACACCCTACGAGTGCAGCCGTGCCGGTCGCCGCTCTGGGACACGGCACTGTCGATCAACGCTTTGGCCGAGATCGATCCCGCCAAAGACGCCGCGGCGCTGGTCACGGCCGCGCACTGGATGCTGGATCGCGAGGTCACGGAGCCGGGCGACTGGCGGGTCAAGAACCCGGAGACGCCGGTCGGCGGCTGGTACTTCGAGTACGCCAACGAGTTCTATCCGGACACCGACGACACCGCGCAGATTCTGACCGCTCTCAGCAAGGTGCCGATGAGCGACCGGGACGACAGCCGGCGTCGCGAGGTGGTCGACCGCGCGTGGGCTTGGCTGCTCGGCATGCAGAATCGCGACGGCGGCTGGGGCTCGTTCGACCGTGGTTGCGACAAGGTGGCGCTGACCTACATCCCGTTCGCCGATCACAACGCGATGATCGATCCCAGCACCTGCGACATCACGGCACGCGTGGTCGAAGCGATGGCGCGTTGGCGACTCGATCTCACTGGCCCGGCGGGTCGCCAGGCGATCGCCTTTCTACACGCCGCGCAGGAGCAGGACGGTTCCTGGTTCGGCCGCTGGGGATGCAACTACATCTACGGCACCTACCTCGCGCTCTGGGGCCTGAGCGCTGCCGGCGAGGACATGTCGGCGGAGTGGGCTCGCCGCGCTGTCGGCTGGCTGCGCGATCGCCAGAACCCCGACGGCGGTTGGGGCGAGCTGCCGTCGTCCTACGAACGTGGCGCCGAGACCGGCCGCGGACCCAGCACTGCATCGCAGACGGCCTGGGCGCTGCTCGGACTGCTCGCCGCCGGAGAGCAAGCCTCGACCAGCGTCGCGCGGGGCATCGGCTTCCTGATCGATCGGCAACGCGCCGACGGCGGTTGGGACGAGACCGAATGGACCGGCACCGGATTTCCCGAAGTCTTCTACCTGAAGTACCACTACTACCCGATCTACTTTCCGCTACTGGCGCTCGCCATCTACAGTCGGGCTTTGGACGACCGAGACGGCGCTGGCGCACAGGAGACCTGAGCCCATGCGGTTCCCCCTACACATCACGACCGACACCATCAAGCACCAGATCCGACAGGCGTGGCGCGGTAACAAGCGCTACCCGTTCGTGCTCATGCTCGAGCCGCTCTACACCTGCAATCTGGCTTGCATCGGCTGCGCCACCGAGCGCCACACCGGCAAGCTGAAGGATCGACTGCCGGTGGAGCGCTGTCTCCAGGCCGTGGAGGAGAGCGGCGCGCCGATCGTTTCGATCTGCGGCGGCGAGCCGACGGTCTATCCTGAGCTCAAGGAGCTGATCGACGGCATCATCGAGCGCAAGCGCCACATCTATCTGTGCACCAACGCGCTGCTACTCGAGGAGACGGTGTTCGACATCATCGAGCCGCACAAACGGCTTACCATCAACGTCCATCTCGACGGCATGCGCAAGACGCACGACTACGTCTGCGCGCGCGACGGTGTGTTCGACAAGGCGGTCGAGATGATTCGCGAAGCCAAGCGTCGCGGCTACCACACGATCACCAACACGACGGTCTTCAAGGAGACCGATATCGACGAGGTCGAGGAGCTGTGCGAGTTCCTCAGCAACATGGGCGTCGACGGCATGTTGCTGTCTCCCGGCTACCAGTACGAGTCGGTCGAGCTCGACATCTTTCCGACCCGCAAGGAGATCGAAGAGAAGTTCAAGCGGGTGCTCGGGTTTCAAGACCGTTTTCGCCTGACTTCGACGCCGATGTTCCTCGAGTTCGCGGCCGGTCTCCGGGACTACAAGTGCTCGCCCTGGAGTACGGTGACCTTCACGCCGCTCGGGTGGAAGGGGCCGTGCTACCTGATCGGCAAGACCCACTCCTGGGACTGGAAAGAGTTCTGGGAAGGTACCGACTGGGAGTACTGGGAGTCGCGGCAGGATCGGCTCTGCCAGAACTGCGCCATGCATTCGGGCTTCGAGGCCTCGGTGGTTCGCGAGTTGCCGGGCAGTCCGAAGGACATGGTGCGCATGGCAAGCTGGAACCTGCTCGGTTGAGTTCCCAACCGGTGCTGGTGCCGGCGGCTTGAACCAGCCGTCGAAGAGCTCTCATGAAGGCGTTTTTAACCGGTGCCTCGGGTTTCGTCGGCAGCCACGTCCGCAGTGCGCTGGTCGAGCGGGGAGTGGCGGTGCAATGTCTGGTGCGCGCGTCGAGCCCGCGCGCGAACCTGGAGGACGTCGAGCCCGCGAATCTGGTCGAGGGAGATCTGAGGGACCCGGAATCGCTGGCGCGCGCGATCGACGGGTGCGACACGGTGTTTCACTGCGCCGCCGACTATCGGCTGTTTGTTCGCCGCCCAGGGGAGATGTACGCGACCAACGTCGAGGGCACGCGCAATGTTCTGCGCGCCGCTCATCTGGCGGGAGTCGACCGGGTGGTCTATACCAGCTCCGTGGGGGCGCTCGGGCTCGAGGCCGACGGTTCCCCGGCCGACGAGACGACGCCGGTGTCGATCGACTCCATGCTCGGTCACTACAAGCGCAGCAAGTATCTGGCCGAGCGGGTGGCGGAGGACTGGGTGGGCCGCGGGCTGCCGGTCGTGATCGTCAATCCTTCGACGCCGATCGGCGATCGCGACGTCAAGCCGACGGCCACGGGGCGGGTGATCCTGGACTTCTTGAATCGCAGAACGCCGGCTTTCGTCGACACCGGCTTGAACTGGGTCGACGTGCGCGACGTGGCAATCGGTCACCTGCGGGCGGCCGAACGTGGCCGGATCGGCGAGAAATACATACTCGGCAACCAGAACCTGAGTCTCGAGGGGATCTTCCACAAGCTGGCCCGGATCACCGGCCTGCCGGCGCCCCGCGTAAACCTGCCACACTGGATCCCACTCACAGTCGCCGCGCTGAGCACCGGCTGGGCTCGGCTCACCGGCGGCGAGCCCCGAGTCCCGCTCGATGGAGTCCGGTTGTCGCGCTACAAAATGTACTTCGACCCTGCCAAGGCGGTGCACGAGCTCGAACTGCCGCAAACGCCGATCGACGACGCCCTGGCGCGAGCGGTCGACTGGTTCCGGGGGCGCGGCTACGTGGTCCGTGGTCCGCTGGCGGTGAGCCGGTGATCGGGATCGTGGCCGCCCAGCCTGAGGAGCTCGCCGGCCTCGCGAAGCGGCTGACGACCGTCCGCCGCCGGACGGTGGGTGGTCTCGAGGCGACTACCGGCCGTCTCGCATCTCGAGACGTCTGCCTGGTGGTGACCGGAGAAGGGATGCGGCTGGCGGGCGACGGTGCGGCGGCGCTGCTATCGGACGCCACGATCGAAGCGCTTCTGGGGGTCGGTGTCGCCGGCGGTCTCAGCGCGGAGCTGAGTCACGGAGACGTAGTGGTGGGGCGGCGCGTGGTGGCGCCCGGCGGCGAGTGCTTCGAGTCCACGGCGTGGTCCCGGAACGGCCGCGACTGCGAATCCCCCCTTCGGCCGGGAACCGTCCTGACGATGGAGACGATCGCCACCGGTGCCCGCGACAAGCGGCGGCTGGCCGAGCGACCGGAGCTCGAGCCACCGGCGGTCGTCGACCTCGAGTCCGCGGCCTGGGCAATGGCAGCGGCGCGGCGCGGGTGCCCCTGGCTGGTGGTGCGCGCGGTGAGCGACACGCTCGACGAGGATCTGCCGCTCGACTTCGAGCGTTTTCGCAAGCCGGACGGCAGCATCTCGAGGTCCCGATTGATGGCCCACGCGGTCATCCGTCCCAAGCTCATGTTCGAGCTCGACCGGCTGCGTCGGCGCGTCAAAGTGTGCGCGGAGCGATTGGCCGACGCGGTCGAGGAGCTGATCGCGTGCTGAGCTCGAGGAGCATCCTGCTGCTCGGGCTGATCGCCGCCGTGTCGCCGGCGGCGACCGAAAGCGCCGAGCCGGCTGCTACGGGTGCCGAGGTTAGAACCCTGGTCGTGATGCTCGACGCGGTGCCGTTCGGGCCGGTCGAGGACCTGTTCGAGTCGAGGTCGGCGAGCGAACCACTGTTCGAGGGTTTCCAGCCGCCGCGGCCGTTGATCAGCTCCTTCCCGTCGTCGACCAGTGTCGCGATGGTCGGGCTGCTCGAGCCTTTCGATCTGCCGCGCTCTCCCGGCTATGAGGCGCGCTTCTTCGACTGGAGCCGGCGACGCGTGCGCGGCGGTGGCGCGATCAGCTTCTTCAGGATCGAGTTCGCTTGGCGCGAGTTCTTCGATTGGAGTCGCAAAGGGGTCGTGCGCAGCGCGATCGGCGGTCTGCGGCCGGTCGCGGCCAGCGTCACGCGGGTCGAAGACGCGGTCGAGGCGTTCATGCAGACGGATTTCACGCCCTACTTCGTCTACCTCGAGACCACCGACCTGGCGGCCCACCTGAAGGGGCCAGACGAGCTCGGCGTGGTCCTCGAACGGCTCGATGCCGCGCTCGTGCAGGTT
>JAJCXP010000309.1 GCA_029263375.1 Acidobacteriota bacterium
CGGAAGATGCACTCGAGGATCAGGTCCTCGCTGAGCTGGTTGGCCGCGGCCTCGACCATGACGACCGCTGCGTCGCTGGCGACGACGATCAGGTCGAGGTCGGAGACGTCACGCTCGCTGTTGGTCGGGTTGAAGACGATCTCGCCGTCGATCAATCCAACGCGGACGGCGCCGATCGGGTGGAAGAAGGGGATGTTCGAGAGAGTCAGGGCGATCGAGGTGCCGTTGATCGCCAGGATGTCGGGGTCGTTGTCGCCGTCCGCCGACAGCACGCTGGCGACGATCTGGGTCTCGTTGAAGTAGCCCTCGGGAAAGAGCGGCCGAATCGGTCGATCGATCAGGCGACAGGTGATGATCTCTTTCTCGGAGGGGCGGCCTTCGCGCTTGAAGAAGCCACCCGGAATCCGACCACCGGCGTAGGTGTACTCCCGGTAGTCGACGGTGAGGGGAAGGAACGGGCGCGGTGCGCCGTCGCGAGCCATACAGGCGGTGACCAGCACAACGGAGTCGCCGAGCCGG
The DNA here is from genome assembly GCA_029263375.1 of Acidobacteriota bacterium. Lineage (GTDB taxonomy): Bacteria > Acidobacteriota > Thermoanaerobaculia > Multivoradales > JAHEKO01 > JAHEKO01. Next base: position 520 of record JAJCXP010000309.1, read on the forward strand.
ACCATGCAGGAGCCATCGGCCTGCTTGGCGACCAGCCCGGTCTGGAAGTGCATGGTTCCCGAGCCGACAGTGAGTTCTCTGGATACTTTCATCTTCTTCTCTTCTCTCTTCTTCTTTGTCTTCTTCAGCTTTCGCGGGCGACTCGGGGCGGGAGCGAACTGCTCGCTCCGGCTACCGGCGCCTGGCTCGTGCGTACGAGCACTTATCGCGCCTGCGTGGCGCGTTCTGGAATGGCTCTAGTCCTTCGGGGAAATGGGGGCTACTTCCGTATGCCAAGCCGCGTGATCGTGCTGCGATAGCGCTCGAAGTCCTGTTTCTTCAGGTAATCGAGTAGGCGGCGGCGGCGGCCGACCAGCTTGAGCAGACCGCGGCGGCTGTGATGATCCTTCGCGTGGGTCTGAAAGTGCTCGGTCAGCTGCTGGATGCGGTGGGTCAGGAGGGCTACCTGGACCTCAGGCGAGCCCGTGTCGCTATCGTGCAGCCGGCTATCTTCGATGATTCCGGCTTTGGCTTCTGCAAATGACAAGACGAATCTCCTCTAACAAACCGTGCGATGGTACCACAAGAATCCCAGCCTTCTCGCAGCTAATTCTTGAAAACAATGCGGGGTTGAATGACGCCTACACCGGAGCTGCCGATCCGCTCGGTAACGCTGCCGACGGCGATCAGCTGGCCGCGCTGATTGGCCAGCTTGATCCAGTCTCCCTCCTCGGCGTCCAGCTCTCGGATCAGCACTGTCTGGCCGTGCGTGAGCCGCCGTTCCTGCTGCGGATCTGTCACGACCTCTCCGAACGGCAGAGGGATGTCATCGAAGCTCACCCAAGCCGAGTTCGGCAGATCTTCGGCGGTCGGTTCCTCACCGAGCTGGTCCAGGTTGACCGCGTCGCTGAGCTTGAAGGGGCCGACCTGCACCCGCTCCAGGGCGTCGAGGTGGGCGCCGCATCCGAGCGTCTGGCCGAGCTCGAAGGCCATACTCCGAACGTAGGTGCCCGACGAGCAAGCCAATCGAAATGGGATCCGGTCGTCCTCGATCGGGCCGGTGGCCTCGAATTCGTAGACAGTGATCTCCTTGCGACTCTCCGGGACCTCTTCTCCGCGGCGGGCGAGCTCGTAGAACTTCTCGCCGCCGACCTTCTTGGCGCTGTACGCCGGCGCCGCCTGGTCGAAGGTGCCGACCGCGTCCTTCATGGACTGAGCCACCCGTTCGGTGGTCAGGCCGTCGGTCGGCGCTTCATTGACCACGGTTCCGGTGGCGTCGTACGTGTCGGTGGTGATGCCGAACCGGATCGAGCCGGCGTACACCTTGGGTGCGCTGATCAGGAACCGTGTCAGCCGGGTCGCCTTGCCGAGCGTCAGGACCAGCAGGCCGGTGGCCGCCGGGTCGAGCGTTCCGCAGTGGCCGATCTTCTTCTGGCGCAGCAGTCTGCGGGCCCGGCTCACGACGTCGTGCGACGTGCAACCGGAACTCTTGTCTACCATCAGGAGCCCGTCGCTCATCAGCCCTCCAGGGCGGCAGTCAGCTGCTCGACGACGCTCTTTCGGACGCCGGTGCAGTCGCCGTCGACAGCGAATCCGGCGGCGTTACGGTGGCCGCCGCCGCCCTGGGCCCGGGCGATGCGCTCGACGTCGACGTCGCCGCGGCTGCGCAGCGAGACCTTGCACTGGCCCGGCCCGATCTCGCGCACCACCGCTACCGCGTCAACGCCGGCGATCGAGCGCGGCACATCGATCAGACCCTCTGAGTCGCCTGGTTGGGCGCCGGCTCGGCCGCTCATCTCCTGGGTCAGCAGGACCGTGGCGACCCGTCCTTCGGCGGCGAGCTCGAGCGTCTGGAGGGTCTCGCCCAGGAGTCGGACGGCAGACTCGGGCTGGCTCTCGTACAACCAGCGGGCCACCTCCTGGGGTTGGGCCCCTTCGGTCACCAGCTCGGCGGCGGCTTCGAACGCCCGCGCGGTCGCGTTGGCGAAGCGGAAGTTGCCGGTGTCGGTGACCAGGGTCAGATAAAGCGAAGTGGCGGTGCCCTGATCGAGCGTAACGTTCAGGGTGCGCGCCAGACGGTGGATCATCTCGCCGAGCGAGGGCGCGGCGGTATCGACCCAGTTGACCTGGCCGTAGTGCTCGTTGCCGAGGTGGTGATCGATGTTGAAGATCGGCAGGATGTCGGCCAGCTGATCCTGAAGGCCGCAGCGATCGAGCGTCGGGCACTCGAGAGTGATCAGCGCATCGAAGGAGTCGGGGAAGCCGACCGGCGCCTCTTCGCCATGATGGATCCGGTCGCTGCCGGGAAGGGCCAGGTAGACGCGCGGCGTCGGGTCGGCGTTCCAGATGGTGGCGCCCTTGCCAAGGCTCCTCAGGATCCGGGCCAGACCGACCTCGGAGCCGATCGCGTCGCCGTCGGGGTTGGCGTGGCTGGTCAGCAGGAAGCGCTCACCGCCCCGCAACACGCGCAGTAGGTCTTCAGGAGTCTTCGTCATTGATGTGTAGCTCCTCGAGTATCGAGCTGATGTGTTGGCTGTATTCGGGGCGGTCGTCAAGCTCGAAGACGAGCTCCGGAATGGTTCGCATGTGACGCAGTCCGCGGGCGAGCTGGGAGCGGAGGAAACCGCTCGCATGCTTGAGCGCTTCGAGGCACTCGTGGCGTTGGGCATCCTCGCCGAGCGCCGACAGTCGAACGCGCGCTCGTTTGAGATCGGGACTCACCTCGACGCCGCTGATCGAAGCGAGCCGAACTCGCGGATCGTTCATGCGCCGCAGAATGAGCGTCGACAGCTCCGCTTGCAGGAGCTCCTCGACCCGGTGGCTTCGACGGCTCAATCGGCGCCCTCCAGCAGCTCGGGCAGCCACTCGGTCAGGTCGGCCTCGAGCTCGCTGTCGAACGTCCGGCGAATGCCGTCGAGCATCCGCTGGAGCTCATGCTCGCTGCGATGCACTATGGCGATGGATATCTCGGCTCGTTGATGCACGTCGTGAAAGTCGGTCTCGGCGATCGAGACCCGGTAGCGGTGGTGGATACGTTCGATGAGACTCTTGGTGACGCGTCGTTTCTGCTTGAGGCTACGGACGTGGGGCAGGTGAAGGCGAGCAATGACCAGGGCGAATGTCATTCAGATCGTCCCGCCGGTGAGAGCGCTCCCGGCGATCGCCGGGAGCAAGGTGTGCGAGTCGCCCTACAGGGTCGGCGCGACTTCCTCTCGCTCGTAGACCTCGATGATGTCGCCGGGTTTGAGGTCCGAGTATCGATCTAGCCGGATACCGCAATCGAACCCGGTGCGGACTTCCGACACGTCGTCCTTGAAGCGCCTGAGCGAGCCCAGTGCGCCCTCGTGGACGACGACGTTGTCGCGCAGCAGGCGCGCGCTGCCGCCGCGCGGCACGGTGCCCTCAACCACATGGCAACCGGCAACTGTGCCGTGCTTGGGGACGCTGAAGGTTTCGCGAACCTCGGCGCGTCCTCGCACCACCTCGCGGAAGGTCGGTTCGAGCAGTCCGGTCATCGCCTTGCGGATCTCGTCGCTGAGCTCGTAGATCACGGTGTGGAGGCGGATGTCGACCTCCTCCTTGTTGGCGAGATCTGAGGCCTTTTTCTCGGGTCGGACGTTGAAGCCCACGACGATAGCGTTGGATGCCGAGGCCAGCAGGACGTCGTCGGTGGTAACCGCGCCGACGCCCGAGCGGATCATGCGAATCTGCACCTGATCCGTGGACAGCTTGCGCAGGGTCTCGGTCAGTACCTCGACCGAGCCTTGAACGTCCGCCTTGAGGACCACCTGCAGCTCCTTGAGACCGCCCTCCTGGATGTTGTCGAACAGCCGCTCGAGCGAGACGCGGTTGGGAGCCGGCGCCAGATCACGCTGGCGCATCTCGTGGCGCCGGAACTCGACGATGCCGCGGGCCTTCGACTCGTCGCCAACGACCTGGAACAGATCGCCGGCTTCCGGCACTTCGCTGAAGCCGGTGACCTCGACTGGGGTAGCGGGGCCGGCAGAGTGGACGCGGCGACCCAGGTCGTCGGTCATGGCTCGCACACGGCCCAGGGTGGCGCCGGCGACGAACACGTCGGAGACGTTGAGGGTGCCGGTCTGAACGAGCACCGTTGCGATGATTCCGCGCCCGGCCTCCTTGCGCGCCTCGAGCACGGTGCCGTGCGCGAACAGCGTGGGATCGGCCTTGAGCTCGAGGAGGTCGGCGGTCAGCTGAACCAGCTCCAACAGCTGTGGGACGCCCTCGCCGCTGAGAGCCGAGATCGGCGCCGACACCACGTCGCCGCCCCATTCCTCGACCTGGACGCCGTATTCGGCCAGCTCTTTTTTTACCTTGTCGGGGTTGGCGTTCGATTTGTCGATCTTGTTGACCGCGACCACCAGCGGGACGTCGGCCGCCTTGGCGTGATCGATCGCTTCTTTGGTCTGCGGCATCACGCCGTCGTCGGCGGCTACCACCAGGATCACGATGTCGGTCGCCCGCGCGCCGCGAGCGCGCATGAGGGTGAACGCCTCATGGCCCGGAGTGTCGAGAAAGACGATCTTGCCGTTGGCGGTCTCGACCTGGTAAGCGCCGATGTGCTGCGTGATTCCGCCGTGCTCACCGGCCGTGATCTTCGAGGAGCGGATATTGTCGAGCAGCGTCGTCTTGCCGTGGTCGACGTGGCCCATGATGGTGACTACCGGTCCGCGGGGAACTTCCTCGCCGTCGCCTTCGTCGCGCTCGAAGGTGGCCTGTAGCTGGACCTCCTCCTCGAACGACACCTCGCGGGTCTCGATGCCGAGATCCGCCGCGACTTCGATTGCCAGTTCGGTGTCGAGCACCTGATTGAGGGTCGCCATCGCGCCGCGCGCGAACAGGGCCTTCTGGAGGTCCTTGGCCTTGACGCCCAGCTTCTCGGAGTACTCGCGAACGGTCATGCCCTCTGAAACGGTGACCTCGCCGTCGGGAGCACCCTCCTTGAAGGTCAGCCCTGGGGCGACCTGCTTCTTACGATCCGAGCGCCGCCTGCGGCGCGCGGACGGCTCGAGCGGCTTGCCCTTGCCGGTTGCTCTGGAACGGGCCCTGGCCGCCGGTGCGGCGGGCTTCGGCGCTCTGGCGGCGGTCCGCTTCGATGCCGAAGCCGGCGCGGCCGGTTTCGCGACCCCGGGCTGCGCCTTGGCGCCAGGGGGCGGGGTCGGAGTCGCGACCGGGGGTGTGACCGCGGGTGGGGCGGCGGTCGCGGCCGGTGGAGTCGCTTCGGTCGGTTTGGTCTCGGTTGCCGGGATCGTCTTGATCCGCGGCTCGACCTTCTGGACGATCGCCCGGCGGCGCATTGGCCGGCGAGCGCCTGTGGGCAGGCGGCGCGGCGCCGGCGGGCGGCGTCGCTGAGGGGTGACGGCCGCTGTCGCGGCCTCCTTGTCGCGCAGGATCACTTCCCGCGGATTCCGCAGGGCCTTGCCGTGGAGCACTGCCTCGATGACTTCGGAGTCGATCGTCGGATTCTCTTCTTCCAGCCGGACCCCGATCGACTTCAACTTGAAGACGAGGTCCTGCTCGACGATGCCCATCATCTTGGCCAGGTCTTTGACCCGGATTTTTCCCATGTCTGACTACTGCTCCTTGCTCTCGGCTGAATTCTCGCCGGTGCCGCTGTCAAGCTCGGACTCGCCATCCTCCGGTTCGGAGGCCGGCTCGCCGGCTGTCGCTTCGTCTTCGGGGCCCTCGGCCTCCTCCAGCGCCTTGCTGAGGGCAGCCATGAAACCGCCATCGTCCACGGCGGCCTCCGCTTCCGGTTCGGCCGCGCCCGCGAACGGGTCTTCATCTGCCCCGGCCTCGGCGGCCGCAGGCTCGTCTTCGAACTGGGTGGCCCACTCGAGGATCGCGCGCGCCGTCTTCGGACCAACACCTTCGATGACCTCGAGCTCCTCGGGGTCGGCGCTGCGCAGCTTCTCGAGGTCGTCGTAGCCGGCCTCTGTGAGCGCTCCGGCCGACTTCGCGCCGACTCCCGGCGCCGAGGTGATGTCGAAGCGGATCGGCTCCTCGGTGGCCGACTGCTCGGCCATCGCTGTCTGCAGCATCTTCGCCAGGGCGTCGGCGACCTCGTCCTTGACGTCGGTCTCGCTCTTGATGTCGATCTTGGCGTGCAGCAGCTCGGCGGCGAGGCGGACGTTCTGTCCGCGCTTGCCGATTGCGAGCGACAGCTGCTCGTCTTCGACGATGACGTCGAGATGTGGGACCTCGCCCTGATGGGTCACCGAGACGCGCGTGATCCGCGCCGGCGCCAGCGCACTCTGAGCGAAGGTTACGAGATCGTCACTGTGCTCGATGATGTCGATCTTCTCGCCACGCAGCTCACGGATGATCGACTGGACTCGCGACCCCTTCATGCCGACACAGGCGCCGACCGGGTCGACGTCACGCTCGCGGCTGAACACGGCGACCTTGGCGCGCTCGCCCGGTGCTCGTACCGCGGCCTTGATCTGGACCGTGCCGTCAAAGATCTCCGGCACTTCCATTTCGAACAGCTTGACCAGCAGTCTGGGATCGGTGCGGGAGAGGACGATCTGCGGTCCCTTGGGCTGCTTGTGGACCTCGATGATCACCGCGCGAATCCGCTCGCCCTGGCTGTAGCGCTCGTGCCGCGACTGCTCGCTGCGCGGAACCACCGCCTCGGTGCGTCCCAGGTCGACGATGATCTCGCCGCGCTCGAACCTCTTGACGGTGCCGTTGACGACCTCGCCGGCGCGATCGATGAACTCGTTGTAGACCTTCTCGCGCTCGGCCTCGCGCACGCGCTGGTAAAGGACCTGTTTGGCCGACTGTGCCGCGATCCGCCCGAGTCCCTCGGTCGAGATCCCGATCAGGATTTCGTCGCCGGCTTCGGCGCCGGGCTTCTCGTCCTGGGCCTCTTCGACCGTCCACTCGGCCAGCGGGTCCTCGACCTCTTCGACGACCTGCTTGACGATGAACGCCTCGAACTTGCCGGTCGCCCGGTCGAGGACCGCCCGCACCGGGGCTTTGATCCGGTGCTGCTTCTTTGCCGCCGACGCCATCGCGTCTTCGAGCGCCGAGATCCACCGATCGACGTCGATGTCCTTCTCTCGAGCCGCCTGCTGGAGCAGCTCGTCCAAGTTGAATTCGGGTGCGACTGTCTGTGCCATCTTTTAGTCCTACAGTTCTGGTTCCAGCCGCGCGGCCTGAATGCACGCGAACGGGATTCTGATTGGTTGCGATGATTCCGCGCCGGTTCCCACGATCGAGGGCTCTCCCTCGTCGCCTGCCACGCCTTCGAGGCGTATCAGGTCGGTTCGCTTTCCGGCCTCGTTCTTCCAAGTGATCCTCGCCAGACTGCCGGCGAAGCGTTCGTAATCCTTGAGGCCGTAGAGCCGTCGATCCAGTCCCGGGGAGGAAACCTCCAGGGTGTAGCGACGAGCGCCGAAGTCCTCGACGTCGAGCAGAGCCGACAGCTCCCGCGACACCGTTGTGCAATCTTGAAGGGTCACCCCTTCCTCACGGTCGAGCACCACACGGAGCACGCCGCCCTTGAAGTCTACCTCCAAAAGCTCGCAACCGGTACGGGCGGCGACGGCCTGGAGATCCTGGCGCAGCTGTGCAGTCAATTTTTCGTTGTCCATGCTCGGTTGTCCAGGGTGCGGTAACCACGTCTTCGGGCATTAAAAAAGGCGGGCGCTCACCGCCCACCTTCTTACGTCGTTAGACGTGAGCCAAGGAATTATAGGTCAGGGCGGATGAGCATTCAACCGAATGCGGTGTCGAGTCGAGCGGGCTCGCACACCCATCTTCAGACGGGTCGATTCGGGAACCGCTGCCATATTGGCAGCGCTCTTGCCCTGGTCGGGTAGTGTCGGTCGCGCGCCGTCACGAAACCCGCACCCCGCCCCCGGCGTATGCTGGCAAGGTGCTTGCTACAGATCGACGTTGAGAGACAGAATCTCCAGCCCTCGAGAACACAAAGGAGCTCAGACCGCAATATGACCGATCGACCGAGCCGCCGACCACTGACCCTACTGCTGGTTTTTGGAGCCGTTGTTTTTGGAATGGTCCTGGCGGGAAGCCTTGACTTCACGGCGCCCAGCGTCGGTGCCCCGGATCCCTTGCCGGCCCAGACCGCACCCACCGTGATCGCGGGGCTGCCGAGTCTGGCCGACCTCGTCGACCAGGTCTCGCCGGCAGTCGTGTCGGTCGAGACCCACGCCTTCGAGAGCTCACGCGGTCGCGGCGGCAATGATCCCTTCGAATTCTTCTTCGGCCCGCGCCGTCGTGACGACAGTCAACAGGAGGATCAGGAGTTCCGGTCCGACTCGGGCGGCAGCGGGTTCGTCATCAGTCCCGAGGGTCTGATCATCACCAACAACCACGTGGTGCGCGGCGCGGACGAGATCATCATCCACCTGGGCGACGAGGAGTACGAGGCCGAGGTCCGAGGCACCGACCCCGCGACCGATCTCGCGCTGCTCAAGATCTCGCCGCCCAACGGCGGGGGCATGGCCTTCCTGCCGCTCGGCAGCAGCCAGGCGCTGCGGGTGGGCGAGTGGGTGATGGCGGTCGGTAGCCCGCTGGGCCTCGAAGACACCGTGACGGTCGGCGTGGTCAGCGCCAAGAATCGCCGGATCAACATCAGTCAGGAGACGCAGTCTTTCGAGAACTTCATCCAGACCGATGCGGCGATCAACTTCGGCAACTCGGGCGGCCCGCTGATCAATATGGCGGGCGAGGTGATCGGCATCAACACGGCGATCAACTTCGGCTCCGAGAACATCGGCTTCGCGGTGCCGGTAGACATCCTCAAGAAGATCCTGCCGCAGCTCCGAGAGAGCGGCAAGGTGAGTCGCGGCTATCTGGGCATCGGTGTCAACGACCTCGATACCGCGGCCGCCGAGGCATTCGCCCTCGACTCGACCGACGGCGCTCTGGTGAGCAACGTCCAGGAAGGCCTGCCGGCGGACCTGGCCGGACTGCTGCCGGGAGACATCATCCTGACCGTAGACGGCGGCTCGATCGAGAACACGCGCGACCTCATCGACTACGTTTCGGCCAAGGGGCCGGGCGCCATCGTTGTCCTCGGTGTGCTGAGAGACGGCGAGCGTCTCGACCTCGACGTCCATCTGGTCGAGCGGCCGGCGGACGGCGATACGGCGGACCCTGAGACCGAAGAGACCGAGGGCGGCATCGATTGGCTCGGACTCCGTTACCAGGACCTGACCCCCAACACCCGCAACACCCACCGGATTCCGGAGGAGGTCGACGGGGTCTGGATCACCTCGATCTCGCCGCGCAGCCCGCTCTACGACGAGGGCGTGCGCATCGGCCAGTTCATCTCCGTGATCACCAAGGTCAACAACGCCGACGTGACGAGCGTCGCCGAGTTCGAGGAAGCCGTGCGCTCGGCTCCCGCCGGCTCGCGTCTGCGGATCTACATTCAGCGATTTGCCGGTGGCCGGGAAATCCCGCCACTGTTCGTATTCCCACGAGTACCCCAGTAAAGCCTCCTAAGCAAGGCTTCGGAACCCGCTTCGGTTCGACGAGCCCTCTCCCACGCGCGATGATGTGGGAGAGGGTTTCGTTTTTGGCGACACCAGCGCTCGGATTCAGTATCCTTTCCCAGCCATGGCCGAACCCAAGACCAGCTACCGCGCCTCCGTTCTGGTTGTCGACGACGAGGAGGCGATTCGCGAGAGCCTGCGAATGATCCTCGAATACGAGGGCTACCGCGTGCGGGAGGCGGGCAACGGCGCCGAAGGGCTCGAAGCGATCCGCAAGGCGGCGCCCGACGCGGTGCTGCTCGATATCAAGATGCCCGAGATGGACGGGCTGCAGGTGCTCAAGGCGATCCAGGACCGCGGCTACGACATGCCGGTGCTGATCATCACCGGCCACGGCGACGTGGCGACCGCGGTCGAGGCGACCCAGGGTGGCGCGTTCGACTTCTTCGAGAAGCCGCTTCAGCGCGAGCGGGTGTTGGTGAGCCTACGCAACGCCGTCGACAGCTACCGGCTGCTTCAGGAGAATCGCAAGGGAGGTGGGGAGCCCGACGAGCTGATCGGCTCGTCTCAGGCGCTCGACGTCCTACGCCAGGTGATCGACAAGGCGGCGCCGACGATGGCGACGGTGCTCATCACCGGTGAGAGCGGCACCGGCAAGGAGTTGGTGGCGCGAGCCATCCACCTCAAGAGCGCGCGCCGCGACAAGCCGCTCATCCAGGTCAACTGCGCCGCGATCCCCGACGAGCTGATCGAGTCGGAGCTGTTCGGCCACGAAAAAGGTAGCTTCACCGGTGCGGTGCGCAAGCAGCTGGGCAAGTTCGTGGCCGCTGACGGCGGCACGATCTTCCTCGACGAGATCGGCGACATGTCGGCGCGCACTCAGGCGAAGGTCCTGCGCGTCCTGCAGAACGGCGAGGTCGAGCCGGTCGGCGCCCACAAGGTCGTCCAGGTCGACGTGCGGGTGGTCGCAGCGACCAACCGGGATCTCGAGCAGGAGATCCAGGACGGCAACTTCCGTGAGGATCTCTTCTACCGGCTCAACGTGATTCCGATCCGAACGCCGCCGCTGCGCGATCATCTGGAAGACCTCGAAGAGGTGATCGACTACTTCGTGCGCCGCTACTCGGTCGAGAACAACTACCGACCGCGGGAGTTTTCACCCGAGGTGATCGAGCACCTGCAGGGTCTGCCCTGGCGCGGCAACGTGCGCGAGCTGAAGAACGTGGTCGAGCGACTGCTGATCCTGAGCTCGGGTGATGTGATCGGCAAGGCCGACATCGTCGACGTGTTGGGCGGGTCGCAGCCAGAGCTCGCTTCGACCGTCCTGAGCGCCGGCACCCTCAAGCAGTTCCGCGAGGTCGCCGAGCGCATGTTCCTGCTCCAGAAGCTCGAAGAGAACGACTGGAACGTGACCAAGACGGCCCAGGCGATCGAGACCCCGCGCAGCAATCTCTACAAGAAGCTCGACCAGTACGACATCAAGCGAGGCAGCGAGAGTGGCGGCGACTGACGAGGCGCGCCGTCTCGAGGAGCTACTGCGTGACAGCGGTGCGCTGAAGAGCGGCCACTTCGAGCTCTCCTCCGGGCGGCACGCCGCCGAGTACGTTCAGTGCGCGCTGCTGCTGGAATTTCCGGAACGCGCTCGTGAAGCGGGCAGGCTGCTCGCAGAGCGACTCCGGGAGCACCGTCCCGAAGCGGTGGTGTCGCCGGCGCTCGGTGGCATGCTGATCGGCCACGAGACCGCTGCGGCGCTCGGCGTGCCGTTTCGATTCACCGAGCGCAAGGCGGGCGAGATGACGCTGCGGCGGGGATTCGAGATCACGGCCGGCAGCCGCATCGTAGTGGTCGAAGACGTCGTCACCACCGGTGGCTCGGCGTCGGAAGCGATGACGGTGGTCGAGCGGCTGGGTGGCCAAGTGGTGGCGGCGGGCGCGATCATCGACCGGAGCTCTGACGGCAATCCGTTCCGAGTTCCGTTCGAGGCGCTGCTCGACCTGGAGCTCGAGAGCTGGCCTGCCGGCGGCTGTCCGCTGTGCGAGGCCGGCGGGCGAGTGGAGAAGCCCGGCAGCCGATCGAGCTAGGAATCGATCTTCTGTTTGACCGCTCGCATGTCGCGTTGCATCTGCGGTAGGCGGCGAAGCGAGCCCTGGATGCGCATCTCGAGGGTCTTGTCCCGAGCCGGGTTGCCCCACATCTGCGCGCCGGCGGGGACATCCTTGAAGGCGACCGAGGTCGCCCCGATGACTGCTCCTTCGCCGACGGTGAGATTGTCGATCACGCCGGCGCGGCCGGCGAGGATGACGCGGTCGCCGAGGATCACCGAGCCGGAGACGGCGGAGGTCGGCAGCAGGAGTACGTCTTGGCCGATCTGGCAGTTGTGGGCGACGTGGGCGAGGTCTCCGATCTTGGTTCCCGAGCCGATCACGGTGCGGTCGAGCGTAGCTCGGTCGATGGTCACCAGAGCGCCGATCTCGACGTCGTCACCGATCACGATCTCGCCGACCTGCGGCACCTTGATGTGCCGCCCCTCGTGCTGAATGTAGCCGTAGCCATCGCCGCCGATGACGCTGCCGCCGTGAATGATCACCCGGTCGCCGAGCGTCACGTCCTCCATCACGACGACGTTCGGGTGAAGCACGCAGTCGTGGCCGATCTTGCAGCGCTGACCGACGTAGCTGTTCGGGTAGAGCACCGAGCGGTCACCGAGGACCACGTCCTCGCGCACCACGGCTCCGGCACCGATGGTCACGTCGTCGCCGATCACCGCGCCCGAATAGACCACCGCGCTCGGGTGGATGCCGCCCGGCTGAGCGCGCTTCTCCCGCGCGATCTTGTGGAGCAGCGCTCCGAACGCCACGTACGGGTTGCCGACGACCAACTGGTGCGCGGTGACGCCTTCGATCGCTTCGGGTACCAGGATCGCGCCGGCGTGACTCTGCCGAGCCCGATCGAAAAACCTCCGGTCCTTGACGAACGAGAGCTGGTCGCCCTCGGCGCCCTCCAGCGAGGCGACCGAACGGCAGACGAAGTCCTGATCGCCGAGGATCTCGCCCTCGCCGATGAAACCGCGGACGGCTTCCAGCGTCATCTCCAAGCGCGACATAGTGCTCTCTCCCTGGCCGCCAGCATACCCGACCGGCGCGCTCGGATACCTGCTGAGTCGGACGCGGGCGACGGCGTGAGAAGTGACTCGGAGCCGGCCTAGCCGAACAGGCCCGGACCGCCGAGCGCCTGGCGGTAGAGCTTGTCGAGCGCGCTCCTGAGTGCCTCGATCCGCCCCGCTTTGGCGGCCGCCTTCTCGTCGATGTGGAGCTCCCAGTCGACGTCCGCGATATCGCGCAGGGTCACCTCCCAACGACCCTGGCGAGGATTCCAGGCACCCGCGGTGGAACGATCTTCGAGCATCCAACCGGCCGGGAGATAGTCGAGCAGCTCCTGGCGGGTGTAGCTGATGTCGCTATCCGAGCTCATGGCTGGATTCTGCACCAGAATCGCGCCTCACGCCACCGCAGCGCCTTAAGATCGGCGAGTGCGGATCGTAGTCATCGGCGGTGGAGTCATCGGGCTGCTGTGTGCCCATCACCTCCGCAGGCGCGGCGCCGAGGTGGTGGTCGTGGAGCGCGACCGCGTGGGCGCCGCCTGTTCGTCGGGCAACGCGGGCTGGGTGACGCCGTCGATCTCGATGCCGCTGCCGGCGCCGGGCCTGCGGCTCCGATCGCTCGCCTGGATGCTGCGGCCCGACAGCCCCCTCTACATCCGCCCGTCGGCGGCGCCGCGCATGGCGGGCTGGCTGTGGAGCTTCTGGAAGCACTGCAACGCGCGTGACTTCGATCGCGGGACTCGGGCGTTCGCCGATCTCGGCGCCCAGACGATGGAGCTCTACGATCAGCTGGCCGCCGACGGCGCGAGCTTCGAGATCCGGTCCGACGGCCTGCTGATGGTGTTTCGCGAGCGCGG
>JAJCXP010000310.1 GCA_029263375.1 Acidobacteriota bacterium
CAGAAGGGCCTGCCGATCGTCGGTGTACCAAAGACCATCGACAACGATCTCAACGGCACCGTCTCCACCTTCGGCTTCGACACGGCCGTGACCGTGGCGACCGACGCCGTCGACCGTCTGCACACGACCGCCGAGGCTCACAACCGGGTCTTCACCGTCGAGGTGATGGGCCGCTACGCCGGATGGATCGCCCTGCACTCGGGGGTCTCGGGCGGCGCCGACGTGATCCTGATTCCCGAGATCCCCTACGAGATGGCATACGTCTACGGCAAGATCCGTGATCGCGAGGCGCACGGCCGGCACTTCAGTATCGTCGTCGTCGCCGAGGGCGCCCGCCCGGCCGGAGGCGAGATGGTCACCCGCGGGCCGAAGGAGATCGGCCGCGAAGTGGTGCTCGGAGGGATCGCCGAGCGGCTCGCCCGCCAGATCGAAGCGGAGACCGGCAAAGAAGCGCGCAGCGTCGTCCTCGGGCACGTCCAGCGCGGCGGTCGGCCCACCTCGCGCGACCGCCTGATCGCCCTGCGGTTCGGCGCCGCCGCGGTACGGGTCGTCGCGCGTGGCGAATCCTCGGTGATGGTGGCGCTCGACCCCCCCGACATCCGCACCGTGCCGCTCGAGGAGGCGACCTCGCGCATGAAGTCGGTACCCCTCGACTGCGACACCCTGTACACGGCTCGTGAGATCGGCATCTGCGTCGGCGACGGATAGGGCGCGATGCCGAATGCGAGGAGAAGCCCACCTTGAAACCGATCCACCGGGCCTGGCGTATCTAGCTGTGGAGGCGCCGTTCATGCCGACAAGAACCCGCTCCGTCCTCCATCTTTCTCTCTATGCCCTCGTCACCCTGTTGATCGCCGCCGCCTTTCTCGCCGAGATCGCCCGCGGCGGATGCCCGGTGCCCTAGCGGGCCAGACTTCCATCATGTCTCCCTTGCGCACGCCGCTCGCGGCCCTGGTCATCATCCTGTTGTTTGCTGGATCGCACGCTCCCGCCATCGGCCAGAGCGACGTGCCGACGCCGGTGGTGGTGGAGCTCTTCACCTCCCAGGGCTGCTCCAGCTGTCCCCCCGCCGACAAGCTGCTCTCGCGCCTGGGTGAAGAGGGACTGCCGGGCGGAGTCGAGGTGATCCCGCTCTCGTTCCACGTCGACTACTGGAACTACATCGGCTGGACCGACCCGTTCTCGTCCAAGGCGTGGTCCGACCGCCAGCGCGGCTACGCTCGCGCCCTGGAGCTCGACACGCTCTACACTCCGCAGATCGTCATCCACGGCGCCGCTCAGGTGGTGGGCTCGAATGCCGAATCGGTGCTGAGGGAGATCGCCCGCGCCCAGAGTCGTGGCACCGCGGTGGACATCGGCATCGTCCTCAAAAAGGCTCCGGACGGCTCGCTCGAGACCGAGCTCGCGACCCATGTCGCCGGCGAAGTGCCAAATGGCGGGCTCGATCTGATGGTCGCGCTGTTCGAGAAGCGGCTGGTGACACCGGTCAAGCGGGGCGAGAACGCCAGGCGCAAGCTCGAGAACGATTTCGTGGTGCGTGCTCTCCAGCGCGGCCTCGAGATCGACGGCCGACGCGGCTCGACCGGAACCGCGACGCTGGTCTTCGAGCTCGAGCCCGAGTGGCAGACCACCAACCTCGGGGTGGCGGCCTTCGCCCAGGATCCGGCGACGCTGCGGATCTACGGCGCGGCGGCGCGGCAACTACAGTAGCTCTAGCTGCTAGTCCTGCGGCGCGAGCGTCACCTGCACCTCGAAGGCGTCCCCCGACTCGAACCGCAGCGCCGCGATGTTGCCGGCGCCGCGCAGGTCGCCCTCGGCCTCGCGGAGCGCTTCGAGCCGCTCGGCGGTATCGCGCACCACGGTTTCGGAGACCTCGGCGCGCAACGACACCTTTGCTTCGGTCTTGGCCTTGCGCACTTCGCCGAGCGCCTCGCCGGCGACGGTGAAAGCCAGCTCGTTGCCGCCCGGAGCGATCGCCCGGAGCTCGGCGGCGTCCGGCCACGACGCCCGGTGCACCGAGCCCTCCTGCCACCATGACCAGATCTCCTCGGTGACGAACGGCAGATAGGGCGCCAGCAGGCGTAGCAGGGTCGACAGCGCCACGTTCAGCGAGCGGCTCGCGGACGCCGCGGCCGTATCTCCCTCGTTGCCGTACGAGCGGCTCTTCACCAGCTCGAGATAGTTGTCACAGAAGTTCCAGAAGAACGTCTCGGTGCGCTCGAGAGCGCGGGTGTGCTCATACGCCTCGAGATCGGCGGTCGATCTCTCGACCACGTCGGCGAGCGCGGTGAGCATGGCGCGATCGATCGGCGCGGTCACCTCGCCCTGCTCACCGACCCGCGACAGCGCGAAGCGGGCGGCGTTGAGCAGCTTGATCGCCAGCCGCCTACCGACCTTGAGCTGGTTCTCATCGAAGGCCGTGTCGACGCCCAGGCGACCGCTCGTAGACCAGTAACGCACCGCGTCGGAGCCGTAGGTCTCGAGCAGGCCGATCGGCGTCACCACGTTGCCCTTCGACTTCGACATCTTCTTGCGATCCGGGTCGAGCACCCAACCCGAGATGGCGGCGTCTGTCCACGGCAGACTGTCGTGCTCGTAGTGCGCGCGCACCACGGTCGAGAACAGCCAGGTGCGAATGATGTCGTGCGCCTGTGGGCGCAGATCCATCGGAAAGGTCGACTCGAAGAGGGACTCGGGCTCGCACCAGCCGGTCGCCACCTGAGGGCTGAGCGACGACGTCGCCCAGGTATCCATCACGTCGGGATCGCCGATGAAGCCGCCTTCCTGGCCGCGCTGATCTTCGGTGTAGCCGGGCGGCACCGCGTCCGCCGGGTCGATCGGCAGCTCGGACTCCGCCGCCATGATCGGGTGC
The DNA here is from genome assembly GCA_029263375.1 of Acidobacteriota bacterium. GTDB lineage: Bacteria > Acidobacteriota > Thermoanaerobaculia > Multivoradales > JAHEKO01 > JAHEKO01. The sequence goes on from JAJCXP010000310.1 coordinate 2,873, forward strand.
TCGTGGTCGACATTGCCGTCGTCATCGATCGGGTACCAGAGCGGGAAGGGCACGCCGAAGAAGCGCTGCCGGCTGATGCACCAGTCGGTGTTCAACCCTTCGACCCAGGCGCGGTAGCGGGCGCCCATGTGTCGAGGATGCCAGCGGAGCTCCTCGCCGCGCGCGAGCAGCGCGTCGCGATGCTCGAGGGTGCGCACGAACCACTGCCGGCTGGTGACGATCTCGAGCGGTCGGTCTCCCTTCTCGTAGAACTTGACCGCGTGCTGGAGCGGCTGCGGCTCGCCGACCAGGTCGCCCGATTCGCGCAGCATCTCGACGATCTCGCGGCGGGCGCCGTTCGAGGCGCGACCGGCCATGCGATCGTAGCTCGCCTGGGCGCGCTCGACGTCGCCCGACTCCCAACCCGGCTCGCCCCAGCACCGCTGCTGGAACGCTCCGTCACGACCAATCACGGCCCTCACGGGCAGACCGAGCTCGCGCCACCAGATCACGTCCGTGACGTCTCCGAACGTACAGATCATGGCCACGCCGGTGCCCTTCTCGGGGTCGGCGAGCTCGTGCGCCACGATCGGCAGCTTGACGCCAAACAGCGGCGAAGTCACCTCGCTGCCGAATAACGGCTGGAAGCGCGGGTCGTCGGGGTGCGCGACCAGCGCCACACAGGCGGGAATCAGCTCCGGCCTGGTGGTGTCGATCTCGATCGGTCCGCTCTCGTGCGCGAACCGGATCCGATGAAACGCTCCGCCCTTCTCGCGGTCCTCGACCTCGGCCTGGGCGACCGCGGTCTGGAAGTCCACGTCCCAGAGCGTCGGCGCCTCGACCTGATAGGCGTAGCCCTTCTCGAAAATTCGTAGGAACGCGCGCTGCGAGACCCGGCGCGCGACCTCGCCGATCGTGGTGTAGGTCAGCGACCAATCGACCGACAGGCCGAGGCGCCGAAACAGGTCCTCGAACGCCTGCTCGTCGATCGCGGTGAGCTCCAGGCAGAGCTCGATGAAGTTCTGACGCGAGATCGGAACCAGATCGATCCGCCCGCGCTTGTTCTTGACCGGCTCGGCCGGTCGGTAGTCGGGATCGTAGCGGTGGCTCGGGTCGCACTGCACACCGTAGTAGTTCTGCACCCGACGCTCGGTCGGCAGCCCATTGTCATCCCAGCCCATCGGATAGAACACCTGCTTGCCACGCATGCGCTGGTAGCGCGCCACGACGTCGGTGTGGGTGTAGGAAAAGACATGGCCCACGTGCAGGGAGCCGCTCACCGTCGGCGGCGGCGTATCGATCGAGAAGCTGTCGTCCCGGGTGGCGTCGCGCGGATACGCATAGATCCGCCGGCTCTCCCACAGGTCGCTCCACTTGGCCTCGAGCCCGTCAAGCGATGGTTTCTTCGGAATCTCCGGTGGATTGCTCATAATGGCCTGCGATTGTAGGCGGACACTCCGCTGCTAGGCTACCCCGCCGACGAGCCGCGTGCCTGTCGGTGCCGAGTCGGGCGGGATTGCCCTGCCGGTCGTGCCGAGACGGGAGCGGGCTCGCCCCTCCCCTGAAGAACGGGAGCCTCGTGAAACTCATCGCCCAAGCCCTCCTTTGTGTCGCGCTGTCCGTGGCCCCGCTCCTGTCCGGGCCGCTCCGCGCCCAGGAGGCCGAGGACCCGCTGGCAGCAGCGGTCGCGGCGCTGAACGCCGGCGATCTCGAGACCGCCGAGGCCGGCTTTCTCGAGGCGGTACGGCTCGATCCGACCCGCGAGCAGGCGTGGCTCGGACTGTCGGCCTTCCAGGCCGCCCGCGGCCGCATCCTCGACGCCCTCCAGTCCGCGCGTAACGCCGACGAGCTGGTGCCCGATCAGGCGGTCACGCTGCTGACGATCGGTCGTCTCCAGGCGACGCTGGGCGCCTTCGACGCCGCCTACGCGACCCTCGACCGCGCCCGCGGGCTCCATCCGGAGAATTCCGACATCTGGCTCCTCTCCGCGCTGCTCCTGCGCGATCTCGGCCGCAGCGCCGAAGCCATCGAACGACTCGAACTGGCCCGGGCCGAAGGTATCGACCGGCCCGAGGTGATCGAAGAGCTCGGACTTCTGCTGCTCGACCAGGACCGTTCCGCGGAGGCGCTGTCGTTGGCGCGGACTGCCCTCGAGACCCATCCGGATCGACCCCAACTGCATGTGATCGCCGGTTTGGCCCTTGCCCGCGACGAGGGCGGCAGGGCGGAGGCGATCGTCCATCTGGAGCGCGCCCTGGCGAGCGGCACCGGCGCGGCCGACCGCGTCCGTCTGGAGCTCTCGACGCTGCTCGCAGAGACCGGGCGAGCGCAGGAGGCACTCGCCCACCTCGCGGAAGCCGAGAAGACTCACGCCGACGATCCGGAGCTCCACTACCGAAAGGGTCGGGTGCTGCAGGCGACCGGCGATACCGAGGCGGCACGGCTCGCGCTGGCGCGGTTCCAGGAGCTTCAGGAAGCGACGAAGCAGGATCAGACAGACGCCAAGCGTCTGGGCACCGAATTCAACGAGGCGCAACGCCTAGCGGGCGAGAACCAGCTGGCCGAGGCGCTGGCCGCGGCCGACGCGATTCTCGCGGAGCGCCCGGCGCACTTCCGCACGCTGGCGCTGCGCGGCAAGATTCTGTTCTCGATGCAACGCTTCGACGAGGCTCTCGACAGCCTGTCGGCGGCGATCGAGCTCGAGCCCGGCCGCTTCGAGCTCGCCTATCTGGAGGGGCTTTTCCTGCTCACAATGGGGCGATCGAACGAGGCCGAGGGCGCACTGGTACGCGCCGTAGCGCTCGACGCGAACCAGCCCGAGGCATTCCAGCTGCTCGGCCAGGCGACCGCCCGGCAGGAGAAGTACGAGCTCGCCGCCGCCTACTTCGAGCGCGCGCTCGACCTCGGCCGCGACACCATCGCGCTGCGACTCAACTACGCGACCGTACTCGACGCGCTGGGCCGGACCGAGGAGTTCGAGCAGCAGATGGAAGCCTATCGCCAGCTCAAAGAGCAGTAGGGCACCACAAAAAAAGGGGCCCCCGAAGGGGCCCCGAGAAAAACGGACGGACCCGGCAGGCGCCGGACCCGGATCACAGAAAACTAGAACCGGAAGCGAGCTCCCAGCTGGAATTGACGCTGGCCGATGTCGTTGAGGCGGACGTCCGCCAGACCGAACTCGGAGTTCGAGGGATCGCGCTGATTGTCACCACCGAAGCCGGTGTCGAGCTCGAAGCTCTGCTCGTCCAGCAGATTGAACACCTCGGCGAAGACCTCGACCTCGTAGCGGCTACCGAAGCCGAACGCCTTCGACACTCGCAGATCGACGCGCGACACCGACTCGTTCTCGCCGGTGTTTCGTGCCACGACCGCGCCGTTGATGACCGGCCGGGCGTCGCGGCAGTTGAAGCCGAGGCTGGTGAAACCACAGTTCGCGAAATCGGCGCTGGCATCGGTGAGGTTGAACGGCCGGCCGCTCCGGTACTCGACGATACCGCTGACCCGGAACTTGTACGGCAGCTCGACCAGGCCACTGAGGACCAGTCGATTCTCGACGTTGCGATCCGACTTACCCCAGTCGTAGCGCGGGTCGACCGACACCAGCGTCGGAATCGGAGTGCCGAACGGATCGGGAACCGCGCTGCTGACCGTGACGTCGGTGGCGGTGCGCTCGTTGGAGTCGGTGTCCATGTCCTCGGCCCAGGTGTAGTGGGCCTGGAACATTGTGCGACCGGAGAAGCGCTTGTTGATCTTGAGCGTGACCGCCTGGTACTCGGACTCACCGATCGACTGACGGGTGAAGATCTCGTTGAAGTCGGGGTTCGGCCGGTCGGGTGAGTAGACCGGACGACCGAAGGCGTCAAAGCTGACGCTCCGGTTGAGCTCGACGTTCGACTGCAGGTTGTCGCCCTCGGCGTAGACAATGTCCACACCTGCGGCCCAGTCGGGCATGATCTGCCGCTCGTAGCCGAGGTTGAACCGTGTGGTCTTCGCGTCGCGGAACGACGGGTCGACGAAAGCGGGCGAGTTGGGCGCGCCCAGTGGCGGGTTCTCGTTGTCGATCGACGTACCGAGCGGCACGAAGCCGATGTCTCCGGGCTGGACGTTGATCCGGCCCAGGAAGGGGAAGATGCCGGGCTGCTGCACCTGGCTGGCGAAAATCAGCGAAGGCGTGCGGCCGTAGAAGACGCCGAAGCCACCACGGATGACGTCCTTGCCACCGTCGCCCGGCGTGTAGGTGAAGCCGAAGCGCGGCGCGATGTGCTCGTCGTCGGGAATCTCCTGCGCAGGCGCGAAGACGTGGGACAACCCGTCGGGGTTGTCGGTCTCGCTGTAGCGGAAGCCGTAGGAGAGCGTCAGGTCGTCCTTCGGGCGCCAGGTGTCCTGGGCGTAGAGGGACGTGATGACCTGCTTCTCGTCGTAGTTCGGAAACGTCGTATCGCCGAACCAGATGCGCGCGTTGGAGGCGTTGTCGTTGAGGAAGTCCTCGATCGTGTTGAAGTCGTAGCGACCGTCCAGGCTGCCCGCGAAGAGCTGCGCCAGGTCGTCCGACTGGTAGTCGAGGCCGAACTTGAGATCGTGCTCACCGAACAGGTAGGAGAAGTTGTTCTGGATCTGGGTCTTCTCCTCCTCGACAAAGATCGGTAGGAAGTCGAACTTGCCGATCTCGTCCGAGCCGGAACCGTCGCGGTTGCGGAAACGGATCTGAGCCTCGATCGGCTCGCCGACCCGCAGCGACAGGCGGTCCAGGTTGTCGGTCGCCCGCTGAGCGCGGAACTCGTTGACCTTGTTCGAGCCGATCACCGAGACCACCTGGCCGACCAACGACAGGGTGTCCTCGACCTTCTGAGACTCCTCGTCACGGTAGCCGGAGAGGCGCTCGTAGTCGGTCAGGTTGACCCGGAAGGTGCCGCTGTTCGACTGGTTGAACTGGTGGTCGACCTTGCCGAACAGGATCAGGTTGTCGACCTCACGCGTGAACCGCAGCGTGGCGGTCCGGCCGTTCACCGGGTCCGGCGCCGCGATGCCGTCGTCGTTCGGCACGTAGCCCGCGACCAGGGAGTCGAAGCCGCGCGCGAGGATGGCGTCATAGGCGCCCTTGGTGTCGAGCGTGTCGGCACTCGGCTCGTCGCGGCTCACCTGATCGAACGAGAAGAAGAAGTGGGTGCGGTCCTTCTTGATCGGTCCGCCGATCGAAGCGCCCAGGGTGGTGCGCTCGAACTCGTCGACCTTGATCGGATCTGTTCGGCCGTCCGCCTTGTCGAGCGGCGAGCGCTCGAGGTCCTCGGCCAGGCTGTCGTCACGGTAGAAGAAGAAGGCGCCGCCCTTGAGTTGGTTGGTGCCCGACTGGGTGACTACATTGACGTAGCCGCCGCTGTTGTTGCCGTACTCGGGCAGGAACCCGCTGGTGACGACCTGGAACTCCTTGACCGAGTCCATCGAGATGATCAGGCCGTCGTTCTCGGTCGCCTCGCCGCCACTGCCGTAGCCGAAGAAGGCGCTTTTGTTGTCGACGCCATCGACGTTCAGGCCGGAGTAGATTCCGCGCTGGCCGCTCATGGTGATGAAGCCGCGCGACGTGTCGGCCTGAACCGTCGGCGTGAGATACGCGAAGTCGGTGAAGTCGCGGCCGAGAATCGGCAACGCGGCGATCTCCTGCTCACCGACGTAGGCCGCCGTCGACGAACGGCTCACCTCGATCAACGGCGATTCGGAAGTGACCGTGATCGCCTCGGTGACGGTCTCGACGCCCATCGCAAAATTGATGTCGAGGACCTGACCGAGACCGAGAACCACGTTCTCGGCCTGCACCGTCTGCATGCCCTCGAGCGAGGCGGCTACCGTGTAGGTGCCGGTCTTGAGCGCCTTGGCCTTGTAGATACCCAAGTCGTTGGTGACCATGGTCGCCGCAATGCCGGTCTGCTGGTTGGTCAGCGTGACCGTGACGCCGGGTAGCCCCTCGTTGTTGTCGTCGGATGTGATTCGCCCTTGAATCTCTCCGCCTGTCTGCGCCTCGACGATTGCCGGCGCGAGCATTGCGCTCACGACCAGACAAGCGATCAGGCCCCCCAAGAAAGTAGCTCGCCTCATTCCTGTTCTCCTGTGCGTTGGTCCGAAATCCCTCTAGATGCTTGGTTCGATAATTCGACAATAGCCAAAGACCGCCGGCTCTCGAGCCAGCTCACTGTTGCAGTTGGATGACAAGCAGCACGTCCGGAGGTCTACGCCGGTCGGTGCGAGTTGCGGACCCTTGTTCCTGCCCAGTCCGACTCGCGCCGTCCTTGGGTGGGCCGAATCTCTTATGTTCGGTTTGTACCCTTTCCCAGCGGCAGACTACTGCAACCCTGGAGCGCAGCGCAACCCGATGGCAGCCCGCTCACGGATCCAATACCTTGGACCAACCGAGCCCGAATGAGAGAGCTCGCAGGGACCCTCCAGAGCCCGCGAGACTCAGGCCGCGGGCCGCACGAACAACGCGGCGTCGACCTCGGGATTGATCTCCGCGCTCTGGCGAGTCGTGGTGGCGAACGCCTCGCCATCGATCGCCGTCGTCTGGAGATGGGGCACCAGGAAGCCGTCGACCTCCCGGTAGTCCGAGTAGACGACTTCGAAGTTGCCCGGCGCGCCGGTGAACGGATGCACGCTCTGGTAGGTCTGCTTGAGCGCTCGGCCGTCGGCGGCGACGCACAGACGCGACGACGCGCTCTCGTAGGACACCTCGACCCAGCGGCAGGCGGCGCCTTCGACCTCGGCCGAGCCGCCGGCGACGGCCTCGACCTCCGAAGGAGCTCCGTAGCGCGTGATGTAGAGCAGATTGCGGCCCAGATCGACCAGCTGGCTCTCGACCTGATCGGCGGGCATCTCGCGACCCTGCGGCCCCATCGTCTGGTAGCCGCTGCCGCCGCTCACCCTCATGGTCTGCTCCCCTCCCGGCAAGCGCAGCGCGACGTAGATCCGATCCGGCAGCACCAGTGTGAACTCCTGCTCGATCGCCATGCTCTGACCCTGCACGCTGACGACGATCTGGTCGACCGTACGGAACGACACGAGGCGCTCCGGAGCCTCTCCGCCGATCGCGGCGCGCATGCGCCCGAGAATCGCCGCGCCCTCCGCCAGGCTGTCGGCGGTGGCGGCGAGCTCCGGCTCGGTCGACGGTGGCGGCGGGATCGTGATGTCGAGCTCGGTAACTTCACCGAAGCTCGAGAGCGGTCGGTCGAAGTCCGCCGACCTCCCCACCACCAGCAACTTCGCCTTCTCCGGATGCAGGTAGGCCTTGGCGACCCGCAGAACGTCGGCCGCCGTCACCCGCTCGATGTTGCTGCGGTACTTCTCGAGGAAGTCGGACGGCAGTCCGTAGTAGGTGAACAGCATCTGCTGCCCGAGCACCTGGCCCTTGGAGGCGTAGTTGAAGACGAACGAGTTGAGCAGCGAGTCCTTGGCTGCCTGGAGCTCGCGCTCGGTCGCCGGCTCGGTGACCATGCCGGCGATCTCCTTGTAGAGCGCGTCGACCGCCTCACCCATCGTCTCGGACTTGGTCTGCATGCCGAAACTGGCGACACCGGGGTGGAGGAATGCGGCGCCCACCCTGCCGCTGACACCGTACGCGAGCCCCTTCTCGGAGCGGATGCGTGAGAACAGGCGCGCCGAGAAGCCGCCGCCGAGCACTTCGTTCATCACCACCACCGGGAAGTAGTCCGGGTTGTGGTAGGTGATCCCGAGGTGGCCGATGCGGATATTCGCCTGCGTGACGTCCGACTTCTCGATGAAGAAGACGCCCGGCTCTTCGGCTCGGGCGACGGCGATCTCCGGTTCGTCGAACGCCGGCCCCGCCGGCCAGTCGCCGAACGCGGCCTCCAGCTTGCGCTTCATCGCGGCGCTGTCGAAATCCCCGACGACGCCGATGTAGACATTGTTCGGGTGGTAGTACCTGGCGTGCCAGGCTTGCAGGTCATCCCGGGTGATCGCGGCGATCGTCGCGTACTCGGTGGTCTGCGCCAGCGCCGAGTCGGCGCCGTAGATCAACCGGTTGAACTCGCGCCCGGTGATCGCCCCGACATCGTCGTTGCGCCGCGAGATGCCGCTGTTGGCCTGGATCTTGGCGAGCGCCAGCTTGTCCTCGGAAAACTCGGGGAAGCGCAGGACCTCGACGAACACCGGCAGCACCTCGTCGACGTCGTCGGCCAGACAGTCCATGGACGCGAAGCCGACGGTGCCGCCGATATTGGTCTCCACCGAGGCGGCGCGCGACTCGAGAAAGTCGTCGATCTCGTCGCCGTTCATCGAACGCGTGCCGCCGGTGCGCTGCACCGAGCCGGCGATCGAAGCCAGGCCGGTCTTCCCGGCCGGTTCGTAGACGGCACCGGTGCGAATCCGCGTTGTGATCTGGACCAGCGGCAGCTCGTGGTCCTCGAGCAGAAAGACCTTCATGCCGTTGGCCAGGTCGTAGACCTCCGGGGTCGGGATCTCGAACTCGGCGAGCGGCGGAAACTCGATGTCGCGGTAGTTATCCACCTGCGCACCGGCGTGCGGCGCCAGCAGGACGAACGTCAGGGCACTCGAAAGGACAGCGCGCCTCATCCTTCATCTCCTTGTTCGGTGTAGAGCGTCGCGACCGTGCGATTGGTCTCCTTGAAGGTCGCCCGCGCCACCCGTTGCAGATCTTCTTTGGTGAGAGCGTCGATGCGGTCGACCTGGTGGAAGAGCTCGCGCCAGTCACCGAAAAGCGCCTGGAAGTTGGCCAGCTGCTGGGCGATGCCGGAGTTGCTACGCAAGCCGCGAATCAGACCGGCCTTGACCCGAGTCTTGACGCGTTCAAGCTCCTCGTCCGACACCAGTTCGTTCTTGAGTCGCTCGACCTCTTCACGAATCGCCGCCTGCACCTCTTCGTTGCTGTGCTCGGGCGCCGGCACGCCGAACAGGATCATCAGGTTCGGATACTTGTTGCCGGGGAAACCGTTGAAGGCGAACGCCTGCGCCGCGATCTGCTTGTCGCGCACCAGGCTTCGGTAGAGCCGCGAGGTGCGGCCGGTCGACAAGATATCGGCGAGCGCGTCGTAGACCACGTCGTCGGGGTGGGTGACCGCCGGCCGGTGGTAGCCCTCGGCGTAGAGCGGCTGCGCCGGGTCCGGAATCCGGACGCTGCGCTCGCCGATCTGCTCGGGCTCGACCGTGCGCAGCGGCGGCGTCGGCTCGCCCGGCTTGAGCCGTCCGAAGTAGCGCTCGAGAATCGGAATCACCGTGTCGGCCTTGATCGCGCCGGCCATCGCGATGATCATGTTGCTCGGGTTGTAGTACTTGTCGTAGAACGCGAGCGCGTCCTCGCGGGTGAAGGTCTGGAGGTCGCTCATGTGGCCGATGCCCATGCTCTGGTAGGGGTGGGCGATGAACGC